>KB911978.1 GCA_000383715.1 Verrucomicrobia bacterium SCGC AAA164-E04 | reverse complement strand
TTTGTCGTGGCATATCCCCGACATCCGGCACGAAGATCTGCCAGCCCTCGAGACATTATCGATCATCCTGGGAGGTGGAAGGAGTTCGCGCTTGTATCGAAGTCTCAGAGAGGAGCAAGGTATCGTTCATGCCATTGATGCCTGGACTTACAATCCAGGAAACCCCGGATTGTTTGGAATCAGTGCTGTCTTCGATGGCGGCCAGTATGAGAAAGCCGTTCAGGGCATCGAGGCGGAATTACAAGGTGTCAGGGAAAAAGGTGTTACCTCCTCCGAGGTAGCCAAGGCAGTCAAACAGTTTACTTCTGCCACTCTGGCGGCACGTAAAACCATGCAGGGACAAGCGCAGGATCTGGGCGGCGCCTGGATGGCGGCCAGAGACCTCGGCTTTTCCAATCGGTATTTGAGTCAGGTTCAATCCATCACTGCTGAAAAAATAGTCGAAGTTGCGAACAGATACATGTTCCCGGATAACCGAAGCACTTTTGCACTTTTACCCAAAGGCAGCAGCCCTGTTTCGCTCAAAAAATCCGCCAATGTCCATCGAACCGAAATTGAAAAATGGGAGCCTGGCAATGGAATGCGTGTCTTGTTCAAACAAGATGATCGATTGCCATTTGTGGAAATTCGCTCGGTGTTTTTTGGGGGGGTTCTTGAAGAGTCCAATGCCGACAGCGGCATCACACAACTCATGAGTCAGGGACTCCTCAAAGGCACAGCGGATCGATCAGCTGCAGAGATAATGGAGGCCATCGAAGCGATTGGCGGCAGTGTCGAGGCGTATGCAGGAAATAACAGCTTTGGATTGAACATTGAGGTATTGAATCAGGATGTGAAGTTTGGACTGGATCTCCTGCGGGAAACCCTTCGCTTCCCTTCATTTCCTTCCACTGAAATGGAGCGGGAACGCCAGGTACAAATGGCTGGTATCCGCGCACAGAAGGATCAATTGTTGGGGCGGTGTTTCAAGCTCATGAAGAAGGGATTGTTCGGGGAAAAAGGCTATGGGCTTTCGAATGCGGGTGAAGAATCATCTGTCCAATCATTGAGTATCGAGCAAATCAAGTCACACCACGGACGGCTCGTAAAACCAGGCAATCAGGTCTTATCGATTTTTGGAGATATTGATATTGAGCAGGTAAAAAAAGAACTTTCAAACCTTTGGGAAGACAGCAGCGAGTCATCAATGATTGAATTGCCACAGTCGCCATCGGAAACGCGTGTTGAAACCCTTGCTTTATCGGAGACATGCGACAAAAAACAGTCGGTAGTTGTCTTCGGCTTTCCTGGAACCACTTTCTTCGACAAGGAGCGTCATGCACTGGATTTGTTGCAGGAAACATGCAGCGATCTGGGATCTCGACTCTTCATGCGTATTCGAGATGAATTGGGGTTGGCCTACTACGTTGGCGCACAGCACATGCCAGGTATTGTGAGGGGTTACTTCGGATTTTATGCAGGCACCTCTCCGGAACACGTCGAACAAGTGAAGGAAGAATTCAAAATTCAAATTAATAAAATTAAAAGTGAGGGTATCACGCAGCAGGAATTAGATCGTTCCAAAGCAAAGATGTTGGGGCAGAAACAGATCGCACGGCAGGACCTGGGCCACCTGGCCATGGCCAGTGCGCTGGATGAACTTTACGGGCTGGGCTTTCAACACCCTCTGGAAGAGGACGCGGCTATTCGCGCCGTGAGTCTGGAAGATGTGCAGAAAGCCGCGGAAAAGATATTCGACCTTGAAAATTCAACCGTCGCCGTGGTAGGACCATGATATGAGCAAAGCACTTACCATTGTTGCCACCATCGAAGCCAAACCAGACAAGATTGATCTGGTGAAAGCAGAGCTCCAAAAGCTGATTGCACCGACTTTGAAAGAAGCTGGTTGCATTCAATATGACCTGCATCAAGACAACCAAAACCCGGCTTTTTTCTTATTTTTCGAAAACTGGGAGAGCCGGGAACTCTGGCAGGATCACATGAACAACACTCATCTTGCCGAATATGCAAGCGCTACCGAAGGCTCGATAGACTCTATTGTCATCCAGGAAATGTCGCAGGTGTGAATGGCTGATCTTTTTTGAGGAAACACATTCACAGCCCGAAAAGGGCTATTCCTTCAACCCGACAAGTGCAGCGGAGACGAGTGAGGCCCTTACTTATTGAAAATGGTAGTCACCCGAATCCCCATTTTTTCGGCGAATGTAAAAAAGAGAAGCAGCAAAAATGGAAACGTGACGATTGCCAGTTTGAGGATTGTTTTGCGGTTCATGACTCCTCGCCTTCTTCCCAGTCCAGAGCATGCTTTTTAAGTTCATCCAAATCGACGAATTCGAGCGCCGAAATATGGGTGGACCTGAGGAGAATGCGCGGGGGGCATCCTGCCTGCAGTGCTTCCATCCAGCGACTGAGGCAGACACACCAGCGATCTCCCTCTTTCAATCCGGGAAACTGGTATTGCGGGTTGGGTGTGATCAAATCATTCCCACCCTGCCGACCAAATTCCAGAAACGCATCGGTCATTTCCACACATATCACGTGGAGACCATGATCGCCAGGACCGGTGTGGCACTTGCCGTTGCGATAGTAGCCCGTGACTGGATCTGTGCAGCAGGATTGCAATGGTGTGCCTAAAACATTGCTTGTTGTCTCTTCTCGTTCGTTCAATCCCATAACTTAGTCGTAGAGAGATAACTGTTTTTCAGCAGAAAGCAAAGGTTTACCCTCATTTGAATCCACATGGAATCCAAGTCCAATTTCCTTTGATTTCTGATCTTGTTTTGCTGTAATGATTTTCGATTCCAATGTTTGCAGGATAAATTTTTTAAGCTGGCCCAAAAATAAACACCTGATCACCGCTTGTTCCATTCGCGCCAAGACATTCATGACACTCCTACAACAAATCACACTTAATTTCGGAGGCATGGCATGCATCCAGACCCTTTTTCTGAGCATCGCCGCAGTGAATGCGGGGACCACAGATGCCTTCCCCTTTAAAACCAGGCCTCACTTGTCAAATGCACCGCTTTTTGAATCGCTGAAGGCTGAAACCACAGGCATTGACCTCAAGTATCGTTTCCCTGAAAAAGCCCCTTTCAACATGTTGACTGATCAGGGCGCAGGTTCAGGGGTTTGTATTGGAGATGTCGATGGGGACCATTTTCCTGATATTTTTTTTACGCATTATGATCATGGAAACAAACTCTATCGCAACCTTGGTGATCTTCGCTTTGAGGACATAACCAACAAAGCCGGTCTTGGCGGCCGACAGGGTTGGAGTGGTGGAACTACTTTCGTGGATATCGACAATGATGGCGACCTTGACCTTTTCGTTGCGGTCTACAATGCACCCAACCTTCTCTACATCAACCAAGGCAACGGAGTTTTTGATGAACAAGCCGCGCAATTCGGATTGAACCACCGCGCAGCAAGTGTGATGACAGCCTTTTGCGATTATGATCGAGATGGTGATCTGGACGCATATTTGGTCACTCACCGGTTGAAGGTCAATGGTAAGCATATCCTACCCAAGACCACTGCTGAGACTTTCCAGCGCAGGATCATTGAGATGGATGCGGATCGAAAACCATCCATGACCGCCGAATATGAGGAGGTATTTCAGATGATGGACAAAGGCAAGGGGCGTATCGAACTCGTCATTGCGGGAGGCAGGGACAAATTGTATCGCAATGATGGCATGGAAGGATTCAAGGATGTCAGCGAAGAAGCAGGCATCTCTGGATTCGACATTGGCTTGGCTGCCACCTGGTGGGACTTTGATAATGATGGATGGCAAGACCTTTACGTCAGCAACGACTATAAGGGTTCAGATAAACTCTATCGGAATAATCGAGATGGAAGTTTCACTGAAATTGCCCGGTCTGCCCTCCCCCACATTCCCTGGTTCTCCATGGGGTGTGATACTGCTGACATCAATAACGATGGGCTCATTGACCTTTTCGCAACCGACATGTCAGGCACAAGCCATTACAGCAGGAAGATTGGTATGGGCGACATGCGCGATGAACAGTGGTTCATGAAAAACGCGAATCCACGTCAATACATGCGCAACACTCTCTTTCTGAGCACCGGTACTGAGCGGTTGTTTGAGGCTGCTTCCATGATGGGCATGGCCAACACGGATTGGTCATGGTCTCCCAAGTTCGGTGATTTCAACAACGATGGCATGATTGATCTCTTCGTCTCTAACGGCATGTCACGGGATTTCATGAACAGCGATCTTGCCGCAACGATCACGAGTCGATACAGCGAACAGTGGCGCCAGACTGCCGTTTTGAAACAGAGAAATTTGATATTCAAAAACTCGGGCAATCTCAATTTCAAAGAGGTAGGCAAGGATTGGGGGATCACACAGCTCACGGCCAGTTTCGGAGCAGCCATCAGTGATCTGGACAGGGATGGTGATCTGGATCTGGTTGTGCATAATTTTAACGAGCCTGTTTCAGTTTTCCGTAACAACGAAAGCACGCATCAATCGGTCTCAATTCGATTGAAAGGAAGCACCAGTAATCATTGGGGTATCGGAGCAAAGGTGACAATCGTCATGAAAGATGGTTCCTTTCAGGTTCGATCGCTTGGATTATCTCAGGGATTCATGTCCAGCAATGAACCTGTTCTGCATTTTGGATTGAAGGATCAATCACAAGTTCAGAAAACAATGATTCATTGGCCATCTGGAGTGATTCAGGAAATAGAAAATCTGCCCACGGGACATCTCGTCACCATTACCGAGCCCGATACGGACAAAGAACGCATGGCAAAGCCCAATCCATTGCCCCCCCTTTTCAAGGGTGTCCCATTGGGTATCGCCGTCAAACATTCTGAAAGGGATCATGATGATTATCAGACTCAACCCCTGATTCCCTGGAAAGTATCGCAATCGGGCCCCGGGCTGGCCGTGGGCGATGTTGATGCCAATGGAACGGAGGATATTTTCATGGGAGGTGCAGCTGGTCAAACCGGGTATCTTTTGATGCGATACCAAAACTCCCCTCCCAAGAGGATTTCGACTCCGTTCAGAGCACATATCAATCACGAGGACATGGGGGCTTTGTTCTTTGATTTGGAAGGTGATGGTGACCTTGACCTTTATGTTGTTTCAGGAGGTGTGGAATGCGCCCCCAGACATGCATGGCTTCAAGACAGACTCTACGTGAATGACGGCACCGGACGTTTGACCTCAGACCCATCCAGGGTCCCCGATACGCGCTATTCTGGATCTTCGGTCTCAGCTGCCGATTTTGATAGAGATGGCGACCTCGATTTGTTTGTGGGAGGTTTTTCCAAGCCGGGAGCTTATCCAACAGCGGAGCGCAACATCTTACTTTTGAACGATCGTGGAACACTTGTGGATAGCACCGATGCATCTGCCCCTTCGCTGGCCACGTCCGGTCTGGTCAAAGGGGCCCTCTGGAGCGATGTGAATCAGGATGGCTGGATAGACCTCCTTGTCACCCATCATTGGGGCCCTGTGCGATACTTCGAAAACCACGAGGGCTCCTTGAGCGACTCAACAGATAGGTCGGGTATGCAGTCTTACCAAGGACTCTGGAATGGCATTGCAGGAGCGGACGTCGACAACGATGGGGATATTGATTACGCAGTCACCAATCTGGGGCTCAATACCAAATACCATGCGAGCAAGAAGAAACCTTTCACCATGTTCTACGGAGACATGGACGGTTCAGGAAAAAAGAGACTGATCGAAGCGGAGTATGAGGGAGATAAATGGTATCCCGTGCGGGGCAAGAGTTGTTCAACCCTTGCAATGCCTTCCCTGAAAAACAAATTCCCCGACTTTGGCTCCTTCGCGATCGCTACATTGGAAGAGATTTATCCTCCAGCCAAGCTTGAAGACAGTGAGCGGTTCGATGCCACTCATCTTGAGTCAGGTATTTTCATGAATGACGGAACCGGGCATTTCGAGTTCAGACCGCTTCCTCGACTTGCTCAGATCACGGCCGCATTCGGGGTGACTTTTGCTGATGTGGACGGCGATGGATTCCAGGATTTACTCATCAGTCAGAACAGCTATGCCCCTCAATTGGAAACGGGGCATTTTGACGGGGGTCAGGGACTATTGCTGCGAGGAAATGAAATGGGATACTTCAAAGCTGTCTGGCCAAAAGAAAGCGGGTTCTCCGTGCCGGGAGATGCCAAATCGCTGATCCTGATTGATTGGAATGACGATGCCAGACTCGACCTGCTCGTCGGCAGGAACAACAATACGATGCTGGCATTTAGGAATGAGGCAGACCTAGGAGCAACTCCAATGATGGTAAACCTGAGAGGTCCACGAAAAAACCCTCGCGCGATCGGCGCAAAAGTTACTGCTGTCATGAGTGATCAGACTTCTTGCATGAGGGAATGTTATGCAGGTAATTCTTACTTGAGTCAGTCAAGTCCAAGTATCCACTTCAGTATACCAAAGGGTAAAAACCTGAAAGAAATCAGAGTCCAGTGGCCGGACGCCACCCAGTCAAAACATCCATTTAAAAACAAAGGCCAGAACATGGTTCGATTATCAAAACCAGGCATTCAGTAAGGCTGAGGGGCATTCTTTATCGTATCAGAAAATCAAGCGGGACTTTTGAGAGCGCTCCGAGGCATGAGTTCCCGAGTTCACTTCACCATGACAGCGGGAGACGTTTACCCTGCAACTTGGCTTGACCTTGAGCTCATTCCTTGCGACATATGGAATCCATGAAACACCTGATTCTTGCTGGCCTCGGAACGCTTGCTCTGTCTTGCGGCGTGAGCGCGCAATCTCACACGCTTCACTCTTTTGAAAAGCTACAGTTGACGGACCGGTTCTGGAGTGAAGGAGCAACCTTTGGTGACTTTAACAAAGACGGCAATCAGGACGCGGCTTCCGGCCCTTATTGGTGGGAAGGCCCGGCTTTCACGCATCGACATACATTCTACTCCGACAAGCGCGGATGGGAAAAGCAACATGCCGACGGCAGCGCTCAAATCATTCAGGGTTATGAAGGCGCACTTGGGACCAAGAACAGTTACTCGGAAAATTTCGTCGCCTTCTCGCATGATTTCAATGCGGATGGCTGGGATGACATTCTGGTTTTGGGGTTCCCTGGAAAAGAATCATCCTGGTACGAAAACCCACAGGGAAAAGATCATTACTGGAATAAGCACGACATACTGGATGTCACCGACAACGAATCTCCTACCTTCCTCGACTTAACTGGCGATGGAAAACCTGAAATAGTCTGCGGTTCAGGCGGCTATTATGGGTATGCAAGTCCTGATTGGTCACAACCTGAAAAGCCCTGGAAATTTCACCCGATCACCCCCAAAGGTCCCTGGCAGCGATTTACTCATGGCCTGGGCGTCGGAGACGTCAATGGCGATGGCCGCATGGATCTCATGGCAAAAGAAGGTTGGTGGCAGCAACCTGAGAACCTGACTGGCGATCCTGAATGGAAATTCCATCCTCAACTTTTCAGCCCGGGAGGGGGAGCTCAAATGTATGCCTACGACGTGGATGGTGACGGTGACAATGATGTCATCACCAGCATTGCTGCCCACGGATACGGGTTGGCATGGTATGAACACATCCCCACTCCAGAAGGCATCACCTTCAAGGCTCACATTTTCGTCAATAAAGAACCTTCTGAAAACCGCTATGGAGTCCAGTTTTCACAACTGCATGCCATTGATGTGGCTGATATGAATGGGGATGGTCTCAAGGATATTATCACTGGAAAAAGATTCTGGGCCCATGGTCCAAATGGAGATGCAGAACCAAATGCCGCTGCTGTCCTTTATTGGTTTGAACTCAAGCGCACAGACGCAGGTGTCGATTTTGTGCCTCATCTGGTCGATAGCGACTCAGGCATTGGCACGCAGGTAATGGCTAGAGATATCAATGATGATGGCTATCCAGAAATTGTCGTGGGCAATAAAAAGGGAACCTTTGTTCACCGGCATTTGACTCAAAAGGTGAGTCGGGATGAGTGGCTGCAGGCTCAGCCCAAAGCACTTTTCAAGTAATCTTGCAACACGGCGCTCAAGCAGGTGAAACCAGGTACTACTATCGCTGATGTATGGTCGTTCCGTTCTATTGAGCGGCGCTTGTTTTTTGCGTGTTTTCTCACCATTGCATTTGGTTACGCGGGCTTTTTTCTCAATGATCTAAAGCAGGCAGGCAGTGTCGCTCAGCAAGGTATTTTCCCTCTGGTCATATTCGGACTGAGCCTGCTGCTGATGCATGCCTGGTTCATTATCACTCGATTCCAGGGGGATCCTGTCATTCTGGGATCGGTCGCTTTCCTGGGAGGGTTCGGTGTTCTGGCTCAATATAGAATGGGTTTGTTTGATTTTGAACATCCATGGCGTTTGAGCCATTTTGCTTATCCGATTGGTGTTTTGACGATGCTTCTGATGATAGGTATCTTCAAGAATGGTCGATATCAAGCATTGCGCCGCCTGAGCTGGGCTGCAGCAGGTGTCTCCCTCATTCTGGTGGCAGTCTTGATTGCTACGGGAACTCGCTACCGCGGAGCTTATTACGCAGCTGGTCAATTCACACCCACCGAGATCCTGAAACTTTTGATGGTTCTGTTCCTCGGCGGCTATTTCGCTTCGAGGGAAAAAGAAATACGTCAAGCCACTCAGCGCGGAAAAGCATCAATGATCCGTGTACTTTGGCCGGTCATATCCATCTATGTGATCCTGATGGCCTTGCTTTTGATCCAGCGTGACCTGGGCATGCTCGCTATCCTGACCATGACACTGTGCATGGTTTTGTTCTTCATTACAGGTCAGTGGCGATACCTGATTGCCTCAGGTCTGGGAATCGCCGCGACAGGTGTCATTGCCAATCAATTTGTAGCGCATGCACGTGAAAGAATCCAAACGTGGATGGACCCTTTCGGAGATCCTACCGGAAGTGGCTGGCAGATTCTCCAGGGATTATCAGGCATGTTTGCCGGCGGATTCCTGGGAGCGGGTTTTGGCAAGGGAAATCCAGAGCGCATTCCCATCGCTGAATCAGATTTCATGTATGCGGTCATTGGTGAGGAACTTGGATTCGTCGGTTGCCTGCTGGTGATCGTCTTTTACCTTATCTTCTTTCACCAAGGATACCGAATCGCATTCAAAACCAAAGATTACTTCGGATCGCTCCTGGCGGCAGGTCTCGTTTCTGTGCTCGCATGTCAAACTCTCCTCAATATCGGAGGTGTCACCAAAAGTCTCCCAATGACGGGTATTCCTTTACCCTTGATCAGTCACGGAGGCAGCAACTTGGTAACCGTGTTTCTTGGTCTCGGACTTTTGCTGAGTATTTCCGAAAATCAAGGAATGAAGGCTGCTAAGAAAGAGACCAGGCCCAAGCCCTCCAAGCGAGGTACAGCAACTAAAAAACCCGCACTTAAAAAAACGAGTTCAAAGCGACAAAAAACGTAGCCTGATTGATTCCCTTGACTCCACTGGATCATGGGAATGCTTCCAGAAAACACTTGCTGGAAAATTGAGCCATTCGCTTTTACCGCAGGCCGTAACCGCATCACCACGCAGTGGCTTGAGCGACAAGGCGGTGATCAAAGGCCAAGCGACTTTGAGCCACCTTCCCAAAGAATGCTTGTAGTGAAATTGCGCACCTCGATCGAACCATTCAGGCTTGACCGAATCGTGTGTCAGCTTGCCTCGAAAGAATTCCCCCGCGGAAAGTAACTCTTTCACCGATGGAGGGAGCCTGCCATGAGGATTCGATTGACACCTGATTGTCTCATTGACTATTTTGCAATGGTTATGACAAAGGCGACTTCTCTCAGAAAAGCTTTCGGCTTCACCTTGATCGAACTACTTGTTGTCATTGCGATTATCGCTATTTTGGCAGGCATGCTTTTACCTGCCTTGAGCAAGGCCAAGAGTAAGGCGCTCACCATCAAATGCATTTCCAACTTGAAGCAGCTTCAACTGGCTTGGGCTATGTACGCGGACGATCACGAAGACGTGATGCCACCCAACAAATGGGGAGCACAAAATGGCGCCGTCAGTCTCCAAGGATCCTGGATACTCGGAAATGCCAAGAATGATCTGACGGATGAAAACATCCGCGCAGGCATTCTGTTCAAATACAATCAAGCCGTCGGCATATACAAGTGTCCAGCCGACAAATCGAAAGTTGAAAAGCATCAGGAAATCCCACGTCTTCGCAGCGTTGCGATCAACTCATGGTTGAACGGGACGGAGTGGCCGGATTTCAAGGACAGTCGTTTCGTGAAGCAATCTCAGATAATGCGAACCTCGCTTGTGTTTGCGTTTATCGACGAACTAGAGGAGAGAATTGACGACGGGCACTTTGGTTTGTCGGCTCCTGGGCTGGATCGCTTCCTCAACATTCCTGCCGATCGACATTCCCAAGGGGCCAACCTCTCATTTCTCGATGGCCATGCAGATCGCTATGCGTGGCGTGCTCCCAAAACATTAGAGTCCCTGGACGCCAGCAAATCTCCAGAGCGAGAGGACCTACACCGTCTACAAACCGGGATCCCTCACTACGAGGACTTTCTCTCAGGAAGACAAAAATAACCTTCTTTCCAAGCAAGAATCAGGGGGATTCGTTCAGCAAATGCTTCATGAAAAATTGAGCCATCCTTTTTTTGCCATAAGGCGTACCCGCAGCTCCGTGCCCCACCCCCGGCATCACCAGCATATCGAAGTCTTTATCGGCTTTAATCAATGCATCCACAACTTGCATCGTGGATGCCGGGTCGACATTGCGATCCATTTCTCCCACCATGAGCAGGAGCTTACCTTTTAATCGATGTGCTTGCGTAACGTTGGATTGCTCGCGGTAGTGAGGTCCCAGCGGCCAGCCCATCCAAAGCTCATTCCACCAGATCTTGTCCATTCGATTGTCGTGGCAACCGCAGTCCGCAACACCTACCTTGTAAAAGTCACCATGCGCCAATAATCCGCGAAGCGTGTTTTGACCACCTGCCGAGCCTCCATAGATACCCACCCGACTGAGATCCATGTAGGATCGCGATTCAGCGGCTGCTTTCATCCAGGCAATTCGATCAGGAAAGCCTGCGTCTCCGATGTTTTGCCAGCAGACATCGTGGAAAGCTTTGGATCGATTCGATGTCCCCATCCCATCAATTTGCACAACCACGAATCCAAGTTCAGCCATTGCCTGAGCACTGTGAAAAGATCGAAAAGATTTTGGAACAAACGATCCATGAGGACCGGCATATATCTTTTCAATCACGGGATACTTTTTGGTTGGATCAAAATGTGTCGGTCTGTAAATGACACCGTGAATATTCGTTGAACCATCCCTGCCCTTGGCCACAAATGCTTCCGGCTTCTGCCAACCAGATGCTTCAAGCATCCTCATGTCGGCCTGCTCTACCACTGATATCAAGTCACCTGACGAAGCGTCTCTGAGTTCTACAACAGGCGCTTGGTCGACTCGAGACCAGGTGTCGATGAGAAACCTTCCGTCAGGAGAATATTGAGCCGAGTGATCCCCGTTACTTCGAGTCAATCTGACGAGTCCCGTACCATCAAAATTCACACGACAATAGTGAATATAATACGGATCCTGCCCCTTAAAAAGCCCACTTGCCTTGAACCAAACCTGTCTTTTTTCTTCGTCCACTCGGTCTACCTGACGAACAACCCAATCCCCTCTGGTAATCTGATGCTTCATGAAACCAGTTTCAGCATCGAATAAATAAAGATGATTCCATCCATCCCGCTCGGACATCCAAAGAATCTCCTGACTGGATTCCATGACTCGGTAGTGGTTTTTATAGGCGTAGTCCACGAAAGTCTCGCTCTGCTCATCAATTAACGATCGAACATTTCCAGTGCTGGCCTCTACCGCAATCACTCTCAAGACCTGATGCCCTCTTTCGTTGAAAAGAAACGTGAATCGCTGACTGTCCTCATCCCAGCGCATCTGATTAATGGACCATGGATTTGAATATAATGTGTCATCCAATGCCATTTCTTTGCGTGTGGATATATTAAACAATGCGGGTTTCTGAACGGGTATCCTGTCCCCAGGCTTGAGGTAGGTGTAGGAATGGAGCATGGGCTGCAATTGATCTTCAGGTGAGGACTCAACGATATGGACATGCCGCTCCACACCCGGTTCGTAACGCAGGGCAATGAGCCACTTTGAATCCGGAGACCAATACACACGAGGACGCCCGACGGGAGGATCCTCCCTCTGATACTGCATCCCTACAAATCGTTCGCGATCAGCCGTGGGCTGATAGGAATTACCCGGATTACCGTCAAAGCTGAGCGGTGACACTTGACCCGACTCAAGGTCCTCAATCCAGAGATTGTGCTCCTTGACCGTTGCCCTCCATTTTCCATTGGGAGAAACACCCGCTCGATCCTCTTCACGCTCGCGCCGGTTCCGTGGGCCTTCAAGATTGCGTCTTTCGGGTTTGGCTGCTTCCACGGCATTTCCTTTGTTCCATTTGATCAAATGCGAGCGATATGGATTCCATAGCCAGGACACCCCTTGCCCCTTCAAGAGGATACGTCCTGAAAGGGAGCTCATATCAATGGATTGCACAGGCAATCGACCTGGTGAAATATCGTTTCCGATCATCAAGGCCATGGCTTGCGCGACAAGGTGATGGTCAAAGGCCGGGCGATTTGACCCGTCTTCCGTATGAACCACTCGAAATTGATACTTTCCATCTTCCAGAGAACGCTTGTAGTGAAATTGCGTGCCTTGATCGAACCATTGAGGCTTGACCGAATCCTGCGTCACCTTACCTCGAAAGGATTTCCCTACGGAAAGTGCCTCTTCCACCGACGGAGAAAGCCTGTTAGCAGGATTCGGTTGAAGCTGAGCCTCAGGTTTGGCATGCACCGGTTCTTGACGATGATAAAACTTCCAGTCAGGACGATAATCAGTCGTGAGTGGAGTCTGCATCAAACTTGCCCGTATCATGTCGATTGGTATGGCATTTTCACGGAGGATCGCGTCGTGAAACGCTTTGGCTGTCATTTGATGGGATTCGACCAATTCACGATACATGGAGCGAATCTGCAGTCCACCCAACATGTAGGCAGCCTGATAAAGGGGTATGTAGCATCCTTGGATGGATCGTCGAACCTCCGCGATTGCATTGCGACGTTCATGCCCCACGTTGCTGACAAGAAATTCAATTGCCTCCTGAGCGCTCATGGTCCCCAGATGAAAACTAAGGGAGAAGATAATCCTGGCACATCGATGCGATCGCCAGAAAAGCATACCGATTCGATCTTCGGGAGAGTCATAAAATTCGAGATCCCAGAGAAGCATTTCCCAGTAAAGCGCCCAGCCCTCTACCAAGAACGGGGTTCGAAACAAAGCACGATGTGTCTGATAGCGCTCAGCCATGTAGAGCTGCAAATGATGACCAGGAATCAGTTCATGATGAACCGTTGCTTTTGAGAAATGCACGTTGTTTCCACGCATGCTCATCAGTTTGTCCTCATGTTCCATGCTTTCTGTTGGAAAGGAAACGGAGATAACCTCACCTCCGGTGAAGTATGGATTCACCTTTTGACGCTCCGCCGTCATCATACGCATGCGCCAGACCTCTTTCGCGAGAGGCGGGATTGATAGCAAATCACGCTGTTCAAGGAAATCGACGGCCTCATGAGCCAGCCTTTTGATTAATTGAGGTTGCTCACCGGGGGCCACATATCTGGATTTCACAAAATTGTAAGCAGCTTGCCAATTGTCTCCGAAACCCAGATCCCTTGCTGCTCGTTGACGCTCACGATCACACCAGGCAAATTCGGCTTGAGCAATTTCAAGCAATTCCTCCGGTGTATACGCTACCATCTCGTAATCCAGAGCATCCAAAAGAGCCTTTCGACCCACAGGATCCCCCAGCACAGGCGGATCTTGACCCTGCACAAAGCCTGCAACCTCATGACGAATAAAATCTGCATAATCTTCCAATGCCTTGACGGTTGCCTCATGGGGGGATCGAACCCACCAGGTAAAAGAAGGATGATAGCCAGCATAAAACTGATACCATTCCTCAAGCATCTTGCTGTAAAGATCGATCGTCTGAGCAACCCTCCCCCCCCAACACTGGGGTGAGTGAAGAATCTGATAGCTCCAATGAGGATCGAACCTTCTGGTGGGATTGAGTCACCTGTGATTTCAACGCATGCATCAGTGCTGCCGTGTCTTCTGCTTCCATGGGTTCTACTCGCTGACGCGCCTCAGCCAACTCGAGTATGGATGCCCCAAATGGCAACCACTCTTTGATTTCAGCATATCGTGCCCGTGCTTGATCAAGTTGCCGTGAAGCAAATTTCAATTGATTCCGCAGCAGGATATAATCAATACGTTCTTTCTGAGTTAGTTGCTGAAATTCAGTCGCAAGCAGAGAAGTTGAGTATTCCTGAATCAATTCCTGTAATCGATCATGACGTGTCTCTGACATCTCCCAGAGGTGATACCGTTTGATCACTTTGACATCTTTGGTGAAGGCCTCAATCAAACCACGGACGGGAGGCAGGGAAGAATCAACATCCACGGAAGATGATTTGTCCGCTAGAGTGAATAGCGGCAGCAAACAACAACCCGAGAGGCATAAACCAAGACGAATCAATCTACCTGCTTGGGGAAGAGAAAAGCGACGCATATACACAAAATAACTCAGAGCCAAAGAGTTGAGAAGTCCGTTTTTATAAGCTCGACAGGTAACCTACCGTGAGTTAGTATTGATCCATATAGTGTTGAAAAACGTTGTAGGAATTCTGATATGAAAATAAACAATCAAAAGATGGGAAAGCTCAGGTCCAAAAAGGGATTTACCCTCATTGAGCTTCTGGTGGTAATCGCCATCATTGCAATACTCGCCGGTATGTTGTTGCCAGCTTTGAGCAAGGCCAAAACAAAAGCTCAGGGCATCAGCTGTATGAATAATCTGAAGCAGCTTGGTCTCGCTTGGTTCATGTATGCGGGTGACAATGAAGGAGGTCTTGTTTCATCACTTGGAACCGTCAACAGAAGACCGGCATGGATCGAAGGCAGTCTCAACTACAATGGTGGCAACCGTGCAAACTGGGACGTCACCATGCACATCGAGAAAGGCCCTCTCTTCACCTACGCGGGAAGTAGTGCAAAAATCTTCAAGTGCCCGTCGGACAAGGCCAATGTCAAGGTTGGAGGAGAAATTCGCCCAAGGGTACGAAGTAACTCGATGAGTCAGGCTTTTGACAACGGTAGCTGGCTACCCGGTTCCATGTATCGTACCTTTGGAAAGGAATCCGACCTGATCGATCCAGGCCCATCGATGACGTGGATATTAATTGATGAGCATCCTGGTAGCATCAACGACGCTGCCTTCGCAGTCCAAATGCAGCAGGCCAGTACGTTGAGCCAGGCGAGAATCATCGATTTCCCCGCCAGTTACCACAACGGTGCATGCGGATTAGCTTTTGCCGATGGCCACTCAGAAATCAAAAAGTGGGTTGACAATCGTACTGTTGAACCAGCTAATTTTGGCAAACAACTTCCGGCTTTGAATGTGGCCTCACCCAATAACAGGGACGTTTTGTGGATGTCAGAGCGCACATCATCCTTGAAGCCTGGTAGAACCCGCTAGTAGTTTTCAAAACATGTGAATCTAATTGCCTGAGGAGCGTTCGCTTCTCAGGTTTTTTTTTGCGCACTGAACTGCCCTCTAAGTCATTCAGAAAAGCGATGACCCATATCGTAGTAGTATTGCAGTCAATGTAAGGCGTCATCCTGCAAGTAAATGATGCTTGATCGGCAGTTTCACTTCCGCAAAGGGATCACTGTCGACTGAAATCAAATCACTTCCTAGAGGACTATTGCCTATTGCTCCAGAAGAAGCCCCATTGCGTGACCAAAAGCGGTGCCTGTCTGGGCGAAGAACCATGGACTACCAAGATAGTGATACGGGCGGTCATCGCCAAATTGTCGCCACTTATCCACATCTTTTTTCCAGCTCCCGGGGCCGTAGTAAATGGCATCAGCGTCCATGTCCCAAAATGGTGCAGTACGTATGCAAACGACCGTCCCCTCGAAACCGCTGACTTGCGCTGCATCCCATTGAGCTTTACGTAGAGTCGCGTGATTGTCTGGATTGCCATCTTTGTCGGTCGGATAAGCCCCTTTTTTATCGCCATCGTGTCCATTTTGGCCAATCACAACAGGTAAATCAGGAACATTGAGATCCTTTCGAATGTCCCTTATGAGCGCAGTAAGATTGGATTCATATCCCTTACGATAGTTTTCGTCGAAAAGATCGTTCCAGCCCTGAAACCAAACCATTCCTTTTATTTCGTAACCTTGCTCCTGATAGTCCGGATGATTTTTTTGCAGTTGTGACAATGACTGCTTAATTTCATCAATCATCAAGTCGTAAAAAACACCGTAAGTTTCGAGTATTTCTTGCACCGTTTTCTTCTCGCGAACAGCCAAAGCCTTGATTTTCTTATTTGTGTTACGGAGGCTGGGGGGAAGAAATTCCCGACCAAGAGCTTTCCCACCCCATGCTGTTTTAATCAGTAGAACGGGCTCTTCAAACAAATCTCCCATCACTTGACCAAAGTTGAATTCAGGACCGAAACAGTCCCGGTTTGGACTATACCCAACTTTCAAATTCCCATGTTGTTCATGAAAATCCACCCACACATCCTTTCGCTCAGCCCAGGCATATTGAGGTTGCCGAGAGTTTTCAGCCAAGGATGAGTGCAGCGTTTTCAAAAATGCTTCATCATCCTCGTCTTTCACAAAACGCAGGTATCGTTCACGGTATTTTGCTTGTCCTAACTGCCATGATAGCGGCCTGGGAAAACCCTTGCCTTCCATGTTGGATTGGCCGGCAAGGATAAAAACCTGAACCGGACCATTGGGTTCCCCTGTTACCTGCTCAAGGGAGCAAAGACCAAGAAATACAAAAATTGAGTTAAAGAAGAAAGAGGTGCCTACTTTTTTCACAAAATGCATGGTTTGGATTATTTTTAAGTTGTGAGGGTAATACAACAAGACACCTATTTTCTCTGTCCAGGGGATCGGGCGCCTGAAAGCCGCAGATTGTGTTCGCGACGCATTTTGAATTGCCGTGAAAGTTGAATCGCTTTTTCCCGATCATCTGAATCATAATCCCAGAATTCCTGAACAACTTTTTCACATGCAGGATAGTGGCTTCCATCATCCCCTACATGTTGTCTCAAGGTGGCAAATTGCTTTTTCAAGTCATCACGGATCTGGCGGTAGGCCGGGTGATCATAGACATTGCTGAGTTCGCTCGGATCCTTCTCCAAATCATACAGCTCCCACGCCGGTGGCGTTTGATTGCCACCTTTGTAATCGCATCCATAGAAAAAAATCAGTTTATGTTTTTTCGTACGCATGGCCATTTCACCCGGATTGTCATGATGGGCCATGTGCATCCAATAACGATAGTAGGCAGCCTTTTTCCATCCTTGTGGCTCTTCACCCCCACTTTCGCATATCGCCTTGAAGGAACGTCCCTGCATGGTTGCAGGCAACTCCATGCCGGCGAAATCCAGCATCATGGCTGGAAAGTCGACATTTTCGATGATGGCATCACTACGCTTACCAGCAGGAATGGATTTCGGATATCTTACGATGAGCGGCATGCGCATGGACGGATCATAGGCCCAGCGTTTGTCCTGATAATCATTCTCTCCCAGCCAAAAACCTTGATCTCCGGTGTAAATAATGACGGTATTATCATAGAGTCCCTCAGCTTTGAGGTAATCAAACAGGCGACGAAGATTGTCATCCACACCTTTCACACAACGCAGATATTTTTTAAGATACGCCTGATAGGCGAGTCGCGTTGTTTCACGCTCACTCATCGTTTCTACATTGTAATTCAATGGAAATTCCTCTGGAAACCTCTTGTTCAAATCAACCGCATAGGAGCGACGGGGATTGCGTTTACCAATGGAGGTCCCCATGTGTGGCATCAACTCATCCTCATGACCACGCGTGGCAAGAGAGCCAAAGGATGCAGGCACATCATAAAGTGTCTCCGGCTCGGGGATTTCAACATCGGCCAGATAAGATTGGTATCGTTCGGCGTTTTCAAAGAAATCATGCGGTGCTTTGAATTGATGACAGACAAAAAACGGCGTGTTTGGATCACGCTCATTCTTGAACCAGTCAAGTGTGGAATCCGTGATCGCATCAGAAGAATGTTGCCCTTCATGGGTGACCACATTTTTAGGCCACGATTCCACCCCCTTCACTCTGAATTCAGGATCGTTATATTTTCCCTGGCGAGGGAGGACTTTATAGTAGTCAAAATTTGGCTCCTGCTTCAGGTGCCACTTACCGATGATCGCTGTCTGGTATCCTGCTTGCCTCATTAGAACAGGCAATGCCTGACGCGCTGGTTTGATATGGCCACCCAAATCAAAGACTCCATTCACGTGAGGGTATTGACCCGTCATGATACACGCCCGGCTTGGAGTGCAAATAGCATTGACGCAAAAAGCGTTCTCAAAAACAATCCCCTCCTCAGCCAAGGAGTCTATTGTCGGTGTGGGATTGAGATCCTTTAATACTGTCGCATACGTTCCTATCGCTTGTGCGGTATGGTCATCCGACATGATGAACAGGATATTTGGAGCAGATCTCCCCCCATGAACCTGGCTCATCAGCCCGATGAATGAGAAGACCAGTATGAATAGATATTTCATCATCTGATTTTGCAATGCGAACATTTGCACGGCATGTTCGGTCACCACGGAGAACTTACCCTAGAAAGAGTGGCTTGAGGTGGCGCTCATAAATATTTTCTGTTACATTTTTTCCTACAATCTCCTCATTCGCCTTCAGCAAATTCAAATATCGATCACCCGTTTGGGCTGCCACCTTGAAGGAAATGTGAATCAGTTGACGCACATTATCATTGAAATCAGGATGGCCTTGTATGTGTCTCAGGGCATTTGCCAACTGTTCTCCTGTCCAGGCATTGACTGTCTCAATCGAAGGAAGTCTGGATCGATCGATATCAATCACCGAAGCATAGGGCTCACAAAGTGAGTCGACATTTTCCAGTGCGTATCCGTAGATTTCCTTGGCAAGCAACAAACCATCGCCTCCTGCTTCGGATAATCCGATCATCTCTTCCAGCCAAGTTGTTCCTGCTGTTTTCAAATGGACCCCGGCTCCTGTTCTCTGGAGTGCTTTTCGAATGATGGGGTAGAGACTGAACTTGTCACTCCCACTATGTACACTCAATTTCAAGTTTCCAGGAAGGCCATACTTTTCTATGGCAAAAGCGATGACTGCAAGATCATCATTAAATTCCTTTTCGAATTGTGCAAGATCTCCCACGTAATCCACCCCTTTGTTGAAACGACCGGTAAACTTCGGAGCGATGGTTTGAGCTGGAATACCTTCATCAGCAATGGCCGCAAGAATGATCAACAATTCAGGAGGGGTTTGCGGGGCATCTGTCTCATCCATGGAGATCTCAGCAATAAAATCATCGGCTTTGCGCTTGTCCAGAATGTAGCGATAGACATTACCGGCTTCCCTGACCGCAAGCAGGTATTGTTTGGCGACACGCTGCACTTCTTCCCGCCTGATATCAAGCGGCTCATCCACACCCTCAATCGCAATGGAACCCACTAGCTCCGGATGCCGTTCTATGAAACTTTCGACGGTCTCTGCTGGAGTTTCCTGACCAATGAAGTCGGCAACATCAATGGTGAAAAAGTCAGAATGCGGAAGAAATCGGTCCACGGTTTTGATTCCGATGTGATCCGCATCGACATGCCAGCCTTTTTCCCAGCCAAGAGAAGATACCGCTTGCTCGGCTGCGTCCATTACTGAAGCAGGCTCGGAGCCAATAAAGCTGTGCTCACGATTGGACTTATTCCACACAGGCGCAACCTCCACGCCTTCGTTTAATAATAACTGGCACGCGTTCAATTGTGCTTTTGCCTGATGAGCAAAGCGATCTCCAACACCAATGGAATACTTTTCTAACTTCAACATAAATTTGAAATAGTTTACCAGGCCTTTTGAAGATGTCACCACTCAAAGAAAAAGAGAGCGTGCGCGCACAAAACAAAACACCTTGCCATTTGAAAGGAACATCAAATGACAAGGTGTGAAAAATAACAAGTTTTTGTGACGCTATGCAGCCCTGAATCTCGATCCCCCTCTGCGGTCATTGTTGGTATTTCGCCAAGATCTTGGACCTGATTTAGGGCGTCTTCCTCCTGAACGAGTGTTACTCGAATTGCCAGCCTTGGGTTTATTTGAGGATGCCGGCCGAGCTGCGATAGGACAGTGAAAAGGATGGTCGTGATCAGCATCAATGGACTTTCGAATCATTCGCTCAATTCCCATCAGCAGTCCCCGCTCATCTGCAGAACAGAACGACAGAGCTGCTCCGTCTTTCTCTGCCCTGGCTGTTCTCCCAATACGATGGACATAGGTCTCGGGTTCCTTGGGCAATTGGTAGTTAATCACATGCGTGATTCCATCTACATCAATACCTCTCGCGGCTACGTCGGTAGCCACCAATACCCGCAACCTTCCAGACCTGAAACCATCCAATGCTTTCATTCGAGCTGTTTGACTCTTGTTGCCGTGAATAGCGGACGATCGCACTCCTGACTTGCCGAGTTTCTCAGCCAATTTATTGGCTGTGTGTTTCATTTGAGTGAAAATAATCACTTTCTTGGTCTCACGTTCTTCCAATATGGATAATAACAGTGAATATTTCTTTTTGTTATCAACAAAAAAGACCTTCTGATTAATCCTGTCTACCGTCGGCTCCTTTGGAGCGATAGCAACCGAAACCGGATTTGAGAGCAACTCTTCAGAGAGTTTTTGAATCTCCCTGGAAATGGTCGCGGAGAAAAAGAGGGATTGGCGCTTCTTTGGCAGCAATGCCATGATGCGCCTGATGTCATGAATGAAACCCATATCGAGCATGCGATCCGCTTCATCAAGGACCAGCGCTTCAATGGTATCGAGTCGAATGACTCCCTGGCCAACAAGGTCCATCAGTCGACCTGGAGTCGCTACTAAAAAGTCAACGCCTCTGCGCATGTCTTTCTCCTGAGGGCGCTGACTTACCCCTCCGTAAACAACCGTGTCTCGGATACTGAGATAAGCACCGTAAGTCTGAATACTTTCCCTGATTTGAATCGCCAGTTCTCGGGTAGGCGCCAGAATAAGCACGCGTGCATTCTTGCTGCGATAAGGTTTGGGGTGACTGGCAACGTATTGAAGCAACGGCAAGGTAAACGCTGCAGTTTTCCCAGTGCCAGTTTGCGCGCTTCCCAGTAGATCACAACCGTCAAGCAGCGGGGGAATGCATTGGCGCTGAATCTCAGTAGGTTTTGTGTAAGCTTGTTTTTCCAATGCTCGCTTGATTTCGGGCAATAACATCCCAAAAACAGGATCTGCATTTTTCAATGTGTCCACTTCAGGGGCATCCGATGTTTCTATTGATGTATCAGGATTGTTTGAACCTGGTGTCTCGAACGTGGTTTGACTGGAGGGACGGATGTGATTCCGTTCCCCATTATTGTATGATCTCATGTATATATTAGGGTCCGGTGAACAACATTCTTCTCCACCCACCGGACTCTGAGGAAAATGTGCTGTCAATTAATTGCAGCAATCAATCAGGGGCGTTTCGCTCCAGATAGTGCAGGGAATGAACGAGGAATTTGAAACGAGCAATTCTCTGCGGGTGGAAATAGATAGGGGGCGCAACTAAGTAACGCAAGCCTAAAAATTTATTTTATTATGGAATGAAGATTTAAACGGGCTGCATCGTTTCAGATTGAAAAACACACAGCGCCATTAGTTGGATATTGAATTGGGATTTTTTTGATCCATTTTCTTCAGGGCATTGGCGAGGTTTTGCTTGTTACGCTCTCGACCATGCTCCCCTCCATGCAGTAGAGCTTTCTCAAAATGATGGACCGCAGACTCAATTTCTCCATTGTCTTCGAGTAGTCCTCCTAAATTGCAATGTGCGTCAGAGTGCGACGGATCCAGGCGCAAGGCATGACGGTAATGCATCATCGCCTCGTCCAGTTTGTCCGCCAGAAAAGCTGCCAAACCTGCTTGAAATTGTCCGTTGGAAGATTTGGAATTTAACTCAACCGATTTCTTGCTGGCAACATAAGCCTCTTGACGCTTGCCCGCCCACCCCAGGACTTTTGCCAGATTCATCATGGCAAAGGCGTGCTCCGCCCTGTCTACCCCATCCATGACCGACTGGGTCACCTTCGCGACAAGGAGATCTTCCTGCTTCAGATTGATCCAGTTATTTCGGTCCATGGTCTCAAGGAGTTCAAGAGCGAGCAGGCGATGTGATTCTATGGTGGGATGCACATGATCAAGAAAGGCGGCTGATCCGGGAATTCCATTTCTGGATAATCGTGACTGTAAAGCCACAAAGTCTACCAGGGGAACTTCAGTGTCTGAGACCACATCCGCTAGAATCGATTGAACCGGGCTCAAGGCTCTGAGGGGACATACGTCTTCATCCCGGGCACGCTTATATGATTTTACAGCCTCATCCGTTTTACCAATGGCTTCAAATATGCGCCCCTTTACAAAATGCAGTGATGCAGGGAGCGCATCAATCGCTTCTGCTGCAGCGATTGATTGTAACGCCAACTCGGCATTTTGCTCAGCATAAGCCTGACGAGCCTGATCGTAGTATTGTTTCCATAACTTCCGTTGTTCGAGTGAGAGCTTCTCATTGAAGTCACTTTTGAACGGTGTGACATCTCTCAAGTTGTCTGAAGGGGTGATCAGCATGACATGCGCACCCACCGATTCGGCCATATCAACCATTCTGAGGAGATTGAACCGGTAGTGCTCCATCGCACGTGCTTGAGCTTCTTTGTCTCTTGTGTAAACGTTCGGCCCAACCGAGTTATCCAAGAGCGCATCTACTTCTCCCTTGAGTAACCTGGAGGCTTTGGCATCTTCCTTTCCTGCTGAAGTCAGCGGCGAAACGGTCTTTTTGATCAGGCTTGCCGATCGGAAATTTCTTGCCAACCGGGTTAAACCTTTCAGTGACCTCGGAACCTTGGGTGCCTTGCTGTAGATTCGCTCTTCAAGGAATTCATTATGCCCGGTATAAATAACAAAAATATCGGGTGCATATTGAATCAACTCTTCCATTAATTTGGCCACCCTATAACTTGCGTAACTGACGCCTCCCGCATTGATCACTTCAAATTTCTGATCAGGCGCTAATTCCCCTAGATAAGCCCTCATCCAACCGTTAAAAGAAGTATCGTCCTTGTAAGGTCGCCCGAAGGTAGTGGAACCTCCCATGGAAAAAATACGAATGATTCCCTTCTCCTTGATCAAAGGAAATTTTTGATCGTTGAACAACTGAAGGCGGTTTTTTGCGGTTTGGAGATATACCTTTCCTTCCGTGGATCGAGTTTCGACAAACAGACTTGAGGTCGATTCAAAGCCGACGTAGGGGTCTGGCAAATAAGATTCGGGCTGAATACCAATCAAGGCAAGACCTGCTTCGAGCAAACCCAACGCTAGTGCAACAGCTATCAAGGAAAACAAAACACGCTTGAATACACTCAAGGAAGCTTTGCTGGGCTGACCGGATGGAAGCTCTTGTTGATTCATCTTTTCATTCAAACATTATCAAAATACCTCGAAACCACCAAAAAAAACATACGGGGTCGGTCCCAACTATCAATACTTTTGATTGTTTCATATTTCAATATCCCGTTTCCATCTCCGATAGAGCCCCCAGCTTGCAAAAATCTTCACAAAAACCCCTGCCCCATCTTTTTGAGATCGTTTGGAAGCATTTTATCGTTCCCTACCTTGCAAACCCGAAAGCAGAGTGACATGCTTCTCCTGACGAAATCATGCAATTGAAACCAGAACAACTCGATTTGATCGGAAACGAAGTAGCGATCAAGTGGAACGATGGATCAGAAAACTTTTTCAACATGGAACAACTCAGGGCCGCTTCTCCCAGTGCAGAAAATAAAGGAGAGCCTGATCTTTTTGGAAACATCCACGGAGCGTCAAGTCAGACTGAGTTCCCCGGAGTGAAGGTCATTGGCTGGACCCCTATTGGCGGCTACGCTATAAGGTTTGATTTTAGTGACGGACACCGCACAGGGTTATACAGTTTCGACTACCTGAAGCGGCTCGCGAAAAATGGAGGCAACTGAAAATTAAATCTTTGTCACTTTTCAAGCTTGCTCCTTTACCGCAACACACCCACGTTGATCCGGAAAAACCCAATCAGAGCTTATCCCGATACCGCTGCGCAATAGGTACACGGCGCCCCATGCCAAAAGCCCGCGTGGTCACTTTCAGTCCTGGTGCAGATTGCCGACGCTTGTATTCGTTCATATCAATGAGCCTGATGATCCTGGTAACAATGGCTTGATCATACCCCATTGAAACTATCTCGCCGGCAGAGCGGTGATCAACCACGTAAGCCTGAAGGATCGCATCAAGGATCTCGTAATCAGGCAGGCTATCCTGGTCTTTTTGGTCTGGGCGTAATTCAGCAGAAGGTGGCTTTGTCAGCGTGCTCACGGGAATGACAACCTGGTGACGGTTAACCCATTCAGAAAGTCGATAAACCATGGTTTTGGGTAAGTCACTCAGCACTGCCAAACCTCCACACATGTCACCATACAAGGTGCAGTATCCGACTGCCAATTCACTTTTATTTCCCGTCGTCAATAGCAGCGAACCAAATTTATTGGACATTCCCATCAGTATCACACCTCGGAGTCTCGCCTGCATATTTTCCTCAGCCACACCATCTTTCAACCCGACAAAGACGGGGCTCAAGGATTGTTTGATCGATTCAAAGCCCGATTGAATGGGAATTTCATCATATTGGATACCCAGGTGATCGGCCAATTGTCTTGCGTCGTCCTTACTGCCTTGAGATGAAAATTCGGAAGGCATGGCAACACCTCTTACATTTGAAGCGCCCAATGCATCCACGGCAATCACTGCTGTCAAAGCTGAATCGATCCCACCAGACAAACCCAGAAGCACAGATTTGAAACCACACTTCTCCACATAATCTTTCACTCCCAGACTGAGTGCCTTGAAAATCTTTTCCTCATCTGCCAGTGCATGATTTTTTTTTGCTTCGAGAGTAAAAACCTTGGGGTCGACAATTAAATTCTGCGATTGAAACAATTTACCTTCAAGCTTGATACCTCCATCAGCACCCACCACGAGAGAACCGCCATCAAACACCAACTCATCGTTACCACCTACCATGTTACAGTAAAGCAATGGGGTCCCAAGACGTTTTGCCTGACTTGAAAGCAAGGATTGACGCACTCGATTTTTTCCGAGGAACCATGGGGAAGCAGATACGTTGATCAAAAAATCACAACCTTTCCTGGCAAGTTGTTCCAGTGGATTGGTCATATAACGACCCGGAACGCCAAATTCCTCATCATTCCATGCATCTTCACATATCGTTACACCCAGAGTATGCTTTTTGAACACAATAGGCTCATTGGCAAGTGCGGGTTCGAAATATCGATCCTCATCAAAAACATCATAAGTAGGTAATAATGTTTTGTGTCGAATGTCCTTTATGTTGCCTTCATGCAACAAGGCCACTGAATTGTATAATTCACGCCCTTCACCAGAGACGTTGCGGGAAACAAAACCTACCAGCAATCCGACCCCCGACGTTTGACCAGCCAGTCGCTGCAGTGCTGCGAGATTCTCATCCACAAATTTTGGCTTCAGAAGCAAATCTCGGGGGGGATAACCTGTGAGCATTAATTCCGGACAAACGACCAGATCAGCCCCTTCTTGAACACCCACATGGTAAGCATCCAGGATTAATTGTGCATTGCCAGAGATGTCGCCTACCGTGGCATTCAGTTGAGCTAGAAGAAAATTCATGGACTGTTCGGAATCCTTAATCAAAAAAGAATCGATCAAAGACCAAAGAAGGTTTTTGCCAAGGGCCCTCTCTCGGTGACCATACGTGTCCCAACATGGATACCGTTTTTTTCAAACCAACCTTGATTCATTTCCAGCACGAATTGAATGTTGTCTTCTTTGGATGGTATGCCCGCCTGATTGTGCGGCTCCATTTTATGAATCTCCAAAATCTTACCTTCGGAATCTATATATGCTCCTGACAGTGGGACAATGGTGTTCTTCATGTAGAAAGATGTCTGGTGCGGACGTCCAAACACAAACAACATACCTTCGTTTTCACCCATGGATTCTCGAAACATCATCCCTGTGGCAATTTCTGTAATGGATTTGGCTACTTCGGCTATGACAGTTTTGTCAGCAAGATATAGTTTGAGGGTTGTCAGCTTTGGTTGCGCGTGGTCCATATGGAGTACGCGTTCTGACGGTTCTGCCGCAGAGTCATCCGGGGCCGCGGTAGTCACCATAGTCCCCTGACCACAACCGACAGCTGAAAAGACAATTAATGACCAGAAAAAATAATACCACCTTCGAGTTTTCATGTTCTGATCCATTCATCTACGAAAACTTATATTTGTCAATTGCGGTGTGGCGCTGATTTGCAGACATTCCTGACATCAATCATCCATCCCAACAGAGAAGTGAAAAGAAAAATGAACTACGGGTGGAAATGGAGGTTTTAAAAATGATTTACAAGAATGTCTGTTTCACTAAAGTTTGCGGGTGGTTACATATATAGTTTCTGAAAAGGTTCCACAATGAGCAGTGGAGTACGTTCCTACTTAAAATACATGGCACTTGGGTGCTTTGGCACATTCCTTGTTTTAATTGTGATCGGCCTGGCTCTTTTCTTTGGCGGCAAATACGCTTTGGACTATGCCATGGAGCAATTCGCTGATGAAAATCCTACGGCTTTTTCAGAGTCGACCTTGAGTCCTGAAGAGTCCGCAACTCTGGAAAAAAAGTTTAATTCTTTTTTCAGCGGACAAGGAGGTGACCTTTCTCTTGCAATGAATAGTGACGAAATCAACCATCTTATAGTCAACGACCCTGAATTCTCGGATATTGGGGACAAGGTTCGCTTTACAATTATGGGTAGTCAAATGAAGGCCCAGTTAAGCTTGCCGATGGATGATTTCAAAAAAATGTATCCTGACGTTCCTCAGGGTATGTTACAGGGAAAATATATCAACACAGACGCTGTCATTGAATTCCGCTCCTTGAGTAAGTCAGTGGGTGCTTATGTAAAAAGCATGACTATCAAAAACAAACAAGTACCCGCAAGCCTCCTATCCAATATTCAAGATCGCAATTTACTCGAAGCAGGCCCATTAGCAAATCGATTCAAAAATATGGAAGATATAAAAATCCAAAACGGAAACATCATTTTCACAAAACCCGGCAGCAATACCCGGTAGGGGATGAAAATATGAGCCTAGCTGTTTCGGCCTTGCTGCATACTCATTCATTCGGTAGATAAGATTTCTAAACATGTCTTGCAATCAGCTCATTCCCCTCCAGAGATTCTGCTTCCGCCTGTTATTGAGGCAACGGCCTGGAATAGCTTATTGTATGCAATAGTTCAAAACGGTGGCCTTGTAGTCGGCTACGACAATTAGCCATGAGGGCAAAAATTCGTTTCTTCCCTCAATCTGAATCATAAGCATTGCTTGCTCACGAAACCCTTTTCACATGAGTCGCTCACATTGCAATGGCAAAAAGAGATTGTATTCATTTGAACGAAAATCATAGATTACTTGGCTTACCCAATCTACTTGGAACTCAGCAACATCATGAATAAAAAAAATCGCCAATCAAAATTAGGATGCCTGAGTTTTGGCTGTCTAGGAGTCATTTGCGCCTTGATGCTGGCTGGTGTATTGCTCTTTTTTGGTGCAAAGCTAGCCACAAACTACGCGGTAGAAGGTATGACCGATGAACAGCCAGCCTTTTATGAACCAAGCAGTCTCAGCGATGATGAAATCGCAAGGCTTCTTAATGATTTCCAAAAATTTCTCACAAGGGCCGAACTGGGGATTCCCACAGAACCATTCGAACTGGAAACCCCTGAACTCAATACTTTACTAGAGCACTCATCTCGATTTACCAGCGTCAAAGAAATGATCCGCTTCAACATAGAAAGTGACATTCTAAGTGGTATTGCCAGCATACCAACGGAACTTTTGAAGCAGGCCCATCCAGTTTTAGAAAAGATGGATAGTCTGGGTGGCAGATACCTGATTGCAGATGTAAGAGTCACTGCCAAGGTCAGTGGAGGAAAATTGGAACTTTACCTCAAGGAGGTGACTGTTAAGGGCAAAGACCTACCATCCTATGTAGAGTCAAAACTCATCGACCAAAACGTGCTTCGTGAGGATGTATTCGGCAGCGAATTCGCAGCCGTGTTCAAACACGTTCGCTCATTCACCGTGCAGGAAAGTAAAGTTATCCTGATAGGTTCGGGTGGAACGATAGACGAGCTCATGAATAGCCGTGAGTAGCAGATTACTGTCCATCGGCTTGGATTCCGAAGTAAAAAACATGCGATTGCAGGATTCCCATCTCCAGCCACTCGCTGGCACTCAGTGCCCTCTCAGGAAGTTCGATCTCACCGTCGGCCCGAGGCTGTGAAAGATAACACCATTTTCCAGGCAACTGACTCCATTGCTTCAATATGGGGTGACTAAATACTTCCGCTGAGCATGGATTCCCTGATAGATCCCGAACAAATCCTAGCGCATCTTCGCAAAATCCGATGGTAAGCTTCCATCTTGAATCAGCAGCCAAAACAAGTGCGCACCGCATCCCCTCCAACGATGCTTCATCGTTTCTCGGATCTCCTGAAATAACAACAAGGCATCGGGGAATTGGATCAAGTCGGTGATCTGTTGAAGTATGCTGACTCATTGTAAATGTTAATTAAATAAAAACATCCTATTTGAATGCAGCATTATATCTGACATCATAGTCAGACCAGATGGGACCATCGAATCCGGGCATTCGATCCCTCTTTTATCCAAAGCAAGAGCACATACACTAACCTTAGCTCCAAGTTTTTGAAGGGATTGAAAACTGTTTCCCCTGAGATCTTCGACAGCAGCATCCAGTAAGTAGACGTACACAGCCGCCCCTGAATCCAGCGCTTCACGTATCAGTAATATCCCTCTCTTGAAAGCATTGGAATCAGGAGGAGACTTGATCACAAAGCCAATGGATTCCTCATTATTGAACTTCGTTTCTATAATGGTATGGGGCATGACCTGAATGATTGCTTAACTTGAAAATGATTACTCACTTACCAAACGGACTGCTCGCAACCAGGGCCACCCAATCCGATTTGGATAGACTGCGAATATAATCAAATAAATACTGCTGTGCAAACCCGGCGTTAGCACCGAAATAGCCATCAACGAACTGGCGCATCTCACGGTGTGAAACCTTCTTGCCGCCTAAATAATAGTCCTGCAGCACTCTCTGAACCCAAACATCAATAGGGAATGCACGTGAAAATCCATAAGCAAAAAGTAACACACAATCTGCTATCTTTGGCCCTACCCCAGGCAATGACGTCAGGTTCTCTCTTGCTTCCTCCAGAGAAAGTAACCTCACGGCTTCAAGATCGAAACGCCCTGATTCAATTTCCTGTGCACATCGGTAAATATACTTGGCCCTGAAACCAGCTTTACACTTCCTTACCGCCGACTCCCCTGCTCTTACAATGTCTTGTGGCTCAGGAAAGGTGTGGACTCTTCGATGAATGTCTCGAGATGGAATGGGCGCTCCCAATTGAAAGGACATCAGTCGGACAATTTCTTTGATTTGAGTAATCTGCTTGGTTGATGAAAGAATGAATGAAGCCAGACAAAGCCAAGGGTCCTGTCTGAGCAATCTCAACCCCAAACAACGATCAAGTGCTTTTTCCGTTAAGGAATCCTTTGGAAACGTGTGAAGGATGGATGAAACATCAATATGACACTGAAAATAATCAGCAACTTGAGAGAGAGCATCCGTTTCTGTTGAGTTTGTCTCGAAGACTATCTCAGAAGAAGAGACTTGCTTCACTCCTACATAAAAACCACGCCAAGCCGTTTCCCAGGAACTTTCGCCGGATGGGAACCAGTGAAAAGCCTGCCCGGACTCAATCGTTCTTTTCAGATCATATGAATCTTCGAATTGAACCCGTCGCTGCGTAATCACCTTCAGTAAGTAATGATCGAACGTGTTGGAGTCTTCCCAAGTAGATCCCGCCCTTTCAAGAATTCCAATTCGATCAAAAAGGCTGCCTCAACCAATTGAACTTCCAATTTGCTTAGAAGATTCAATGCAGCCACGGCGGTTCCACCTGTGGCCAGTAAATCGTCAACCAACAGCGTTCGACTCCCTTTTGCGATCGCATCGGTATGGATGGCTAAAGTGTTCGAGCCATATTCCAGATCATAACTTTCTTCGTGCGTATCAAAAGGCAACTTGCCCTGCTTTCGCACAGGAACAAATCCGGCCTTCAAATGTAAGGCGGCCGCAGCTGCAAAGATAAAGCCTCGCGCATCTACACCAACCACAACATCAATATCGCCGGGTTGGAAAGGGGCTGTCAAATGATCAATGGCACCTTGAAAAAGCTTGGGGGAAGCAAGAACGGGCGTGATATCTTTGAACTGTATTCCGGGCTTCGGGAAATCAGCCACGTTACGAATACACTCCGTTAGATCTTGAATTGAAACGCTCATGGATGAGGTGATCCCAGGTTACTTTTGAACAGATTCAAGGTGTTCAATCATCTTACGCATTTTGGAAAGTGCCAGATTTTGAATCTGCCTCACGCGTTCTCGAGTCACTCCAAAATGCTCCCCAACTTCTTCAAGAGTACGTTCTAATCCACCATCCAGTCCGAACCGATACTCCAGAATAGTGGCTTCGCGATGGGGCAGGGTCTTGACCAGATCATGCAGCATGTCAGTGACCGTTTTGTCTTCGAGGTGCTTGTAGGGATTCTGGGCCTTTTCATCACTGATAATTTCAGCAAACGTGCTGTGATCATCACCAATGGGAGAATCCAGCGAAGCGGGGCGAATAGCGGCTCTTCGCAGCCTGGCAACGCGCGCAGGATCCATCTCCAATTCTTCAGCCAGCTCTTCATCGGTAGGTTCCCTGCCGATGGCTTCCTGAAGTTTCAATGCCGTTCGCTTGAGTTTTGATATCTTGTCAACCAAGTGAACTGGCAGTCGAATCGTTTTCGCCTGATTGGCTAGTGATCGTTTGATCGATTGCTTGATCCACCAAGCGCTGTATGTGGACAACTTGCTTCCTTTGGTCGGATCAAATCTTTCAACCGCCTTCATCAGACCAATGTTGCCTTCATTGATAAGATCCAACAAAGGCAAGCCAAGACCTTCGTAGTCATGAGCTATTTTAACCACTAGCCTGAGATTTGCCTTGATCATTTGATCACGAGCTTCCTCATCTCCTTTTTGGATACGCAGGGCAAGTTCAATTTCCTCATGAGGTTTGAGTAATGCGACTTGTCCGATTTCTCTCAAGTAGAGCTTGAATGCGGTGTCGCCATCATAACGCTCCCGCGAGCGAGACGTGGATTCTTCGGTAGCAGATGAATCTCGAGGAACAGAGGTTTTTTGAAAATTATCCTTATCGTCGCCAACCTCAAGCTCAGAAAATTCTTCTTCAGTATCCTCTCTGAATGCTGAGGTGACATCTGTCTCGTCACTCAGTACGGCATGATCCTGATCTAGAGAAGCATTGTCCTCTTGATCTTGGGAACAGGGATCGGAAATGGGTTTACCAGTTGACATCAGTGATTGCTGTATCGTTAAGAAATTTGTATCTTCGTTCAAGTAAATAAACCTACTAAAAGCTAGCGGCAAAATGCTTCGAAGCTGGCCCCCAGAAGATTATTCACATCGCGTTGGATCGCTTGATCTGTCAGGGACCAACCTGTTTGAGTCAGGTCAGTATATTTGTCCGTCAATACATCGGTCATGATCTGGCGAGAATGATCCCATTTGTAAATAACTTGATCCAATACACGTGCGTCCGAGTGCTGAGCGGTAAAGCTCGTTCCCAGAAGCTCCATTCTGAGACGAGTCATTTCATCAATGATCGAGGGAATATTCGTAAACCACCAGCACCCGAAGATGTGCAGGTTCCGGAATTTCCTCCCGATCACACAGAGTTCCTGCTGATTCTCTCTGGAAAGCACAGTGCACAGAAATTTCACATCCAGGTTCTCGGCGCAAAGGTTTTCCAATGCCACCAGGTCAGCCCTTCCCAATCCGTCACCGGCAAGCTGCAAGCCAGGGTTCACCGCGCGCTTCACTCCTATCATCAATGCCAATGGAAGCCCGGAATCGCGACAGAAAGGAATCACGGCTTCCTTCAAAATTTTGCTTGTTGCATCATGAGCCGGATAAGCAAAGGTTGGCGGAAGGGAAACCATCAAATAAAGCGGGTTTATTTTTTCTTTCCAATCATTGAGGAAGCGTATGATCTCCAGACATGACGCATCGCTTAAATTTTCGTCAACTTCATATCCCCAGGACTTCAAATGCTTGCCAGCATTATTCCAGTCAAGCAGGAGCGGATCAAGCCGAAGCCCAGTGAGAAACCTTTCGTCGCGAGTTGGGTGTTGATCCCAAATGGCTTTTTCCTGAGAATCAAAAGGCGAATTGGTCATGCATATGGCACGCAGATTAGCCAGATCCATGCACTGGGAAACAAAGCTTTCCAACGGTTGTTCTCGAAACCATTGACGTATGGCCGGAAGCTGATTCGCCCCGGTTTCGAGTCCAAGCTTATTGAGTGAAGTCAAAACGCCTCGGCATGCCTCACTCAATGGAGAGCGATCCATGAATAAGGTTTTCCATACGTGATCAGCCTGTTCTTGCTTGTCTAATTGCCAAAATTTTTCATAGGGCATGTCAGTGCTACGAAACGCTTCGGCAACGAGATAGTGATAAATGAGTTGTTCATCAATACCATAGAGCAAAAGGTCACCAAATACTGGATCATACAAATGCGTGTGCATATCCAAGGCTGGAGTGGATTGCACTATTTGCTCCACTTTTCCATGAAGCTGGGCTCGACTTGATGAAATCTGTTCGCTAGTCATGCTCATAAGACAAGCAACCCTATGAAAGCAATAAAACATGCGCAAGGCAAAGGAGGTGACCTTTGAGCAAAATAAGAGTACATGCAGCCCGATGCCACACGGTCGACCTGAAAACACGCATGCCTTTCAAATACGGCATTGCCACCATGACGGCATTTCCCCTGTGTTTTGTGGAGATTGATTGTGAAATAGACGGCAGGAGTGCCCCGGGCATTGCTTCAGACCTCCTCCCTCCAAAGTGGTTTAAAAAAGATCCCCAGCAGGAACCTGCCTCAGAGCTCCATGAGCTTCGTTCGGTGATCCATCATGCCTGCGCCCTAAGCCAGAATCGCGAAGCTCCCTCAATCTATGCGTGCTGGAAACAGGTCTATGACGAACAGGCAATGTGGGGACGCGCACAAGGCCTCCCCCCCCTGCTGACCCATTTTGGATCCTCTCTGATCGAACGCGCCTTGATCGACGCGCTGTGCCGACACCTGAACATTCCTTTTCACGAGGCACTGAAAGACAATCGATTCGGCATACGCTTCGAGGATCTCAACCCTGATCTCAAACTCAAAGTCCCCACTCCATTCCTACGGAAAAAACCTCTGGACCGCGTGATCGCCCGACATACGATTGGGTTATCGGATCCCTTGACCCATACGGACATCCCAGATGAAGAACATTTGAGTGACGGACTGCCCCAGTCACTTGAAGAATGCACAAACACCTATGGACTGAAGCATTTTAAAGTAAAGATCTGCGGCGATATAAGGATCGATTCAGAACGACTTGCCAACATATCGAAGGTTCTCGATACAAATGCACCCACCGATTTCGCGTTCAGTCTGGACGGAAATGAACAGTTTATTGATCCAGTTGCCTTCAGAGGTTTCTGGGAGGAGTTAAACAGCCAAAGTAATTTGAAGTCATTCTTCAAACGACTGCTGTTTGTCGA
>KB911977.1 GCA_000383715.1 Verrucomicrobia bacterium SCGC AAA164-E04 | reverse complement strand
ACCACTTCAATTTCGTATCAAATCAGGTATGCGCATTGGTTTAGCTGTTGGAAGTCGAGGTATATCGGGACTGAGCGTCATGGTTCAAGAGGTTGTCACTCAGTTAATTGCTTTTGGAGCAATGCCTGTGATTCTGCCTGCCATGGGAAGTCACGGAGGAGCAACTTCCGAAGGGCAAGCTTCTGTGCTCGCGACTTATGGTGTCGATGCACAATCCCTAGGTATCCCCGTAGAATGTTCAATGGAGACTATTGCAGTGGCTGATTCGGAATGGGGGACGCCTGTTTTCTGGAGTCGATCCGCTTCTCAATTGGATGGGGTGCTGGTGCTCAATCGTATTAAACCTCATACAGATTTCAAGGGTGGGTTGGGCAGTGGTATCTTGAAAATGCTTGTTGTAGGTCTGGGGAAGCGTGATGGAGCCTCAGCATTTCATCGAGCTGCGATACAATTTGGCTACGAAAACGTTCTTCGTCAGTATGCTTCCATTCTGATCGATAAAATGCCTGTGATAGGTGGATTGGGAATCATTGAGAATGCCTTGCATGAAACGGATCAGGTCGCTTTTGTGCCTGTCGAAACTGCAATTGAAGATGAAGGCAGACTACTCGCCAAAGCCAAGGACTTAATGCCACGACTGCCCTTTGATGATCTAGATTTATTGATTGTGGATCGGATTGGGAAGGATATCAGTGGATCTGGCATGGATCCAAACATTGTTGGCCGTAGTGTTCATGGTTTTTCCACTGATTTCTCACTGCAAAAGGATTTCCCTCGAATCAAGAGAATCATGGTGAGGAGTTTAACGCCAGATTCACATGGAAATGCCATTGGCGTTGGTATGGCAGACTTTACCACCTCCCGACTTGTAAGGAGCATGAACCCGAAGATTTCATTTGTGAATGCGGTTACCGCAATGACCATGAATGGCGCCAAGGTGCCTATTCATTTTGAAACGGATCAGGAAGTGATTCAGTGGGCCCTGAGTTCTTTAGTGGTCCCGGATACGCGTCAATCGAGGGTGTTAAGAATCAAGGATACGCTCCATCTTGATGTCATGGAAGCATCGGAACATCTACTAAACGATGCAAGGACGAACCCGCAAGTTACTCTGGAGGGAGAACCTGCGGTGATGGAATTTGATTCAAACAGAAATTTGATGGATCTTGGTGGAAGCTGATTCCTGTTCGGCTCTCATTGCATTCAGATGGCCATGTGCTCAAGGATTAATCATGTTGTTTTTCCTGGCGAAATTGAACAACCCTCCTTCATCAATGACATTCCTGACATCTCCAAGAGGGTTGATCGAATAGGTTTTTCCCGTGGCCTCTACTGTGACTGTCAGGGAGTCAAGATCTACGGATACAATATCTCCTGTTTTCAGTATATCACAGAGACGGTCTTGAGATTCACAAGGATAAAGCTCACCTGTTGCTACGCAGTTACGGAAGAAAATGCGGGCAAAGCTTTCAGCTAGAACCAGCTGACACTCTGCTGCCCCCATTGCGATGGGTGCATGTTCTCTGGAACTGCCACACCCGAAATTGCGGCCACCGACAACAATGGGATATTTACTGTCCATTTCGCCATCCTCGACATAGCGTTCCGAATACAGAGAATCCGGTAAACCGCATAAAGCGTAACTGCCCAGTTTGTCATACTCCTCCTTTACGGTAGGAATCAGGTTCAAATACTGTGCAGGAATGATTTGATCAGTGTCGATGTTGTCTCTGACGACGTAAACGGATCCCGTAATAACCTTACTCATATGCGATGTCATTCTGCTAACATCGAGCTAATTTGGCAAACTTTTACTGATCAATGATTGCTGGCCTGCGCTGATAGCTGTGGATTGTCAGCTTTATCGGCTTTATTCAATTCATCGATGTAATCTTTTAAAATTTCGATACTCTCGCGAGTGTAGGGATCGAGGCGTTTGTCCATTTCATCCTGATCATCGCCAACATACGAATTTTCATCTATTTCTGGAAGGCTCCCATCCTTTGGTTTCTCCTCTTCTTCATCCTCTTCGACATCGTAGTCCTCTTCGTTGTCTCCGTTGAAAAGAAGCTTGGCCGGCTTTTGCCCCCGAACCTCATCCATCGTCAAACGAAATATTTTCAAACCTGGGTAACGCCTCGCTTTTCGTTCAGCATCACGTTTTTCAATTCTAGCCTTGTCCTCTTCTTTTTCAGGAGCGCGTTTTTCTTCGTTGAGGCTGACGGTCTTGCGCTCCTTGGTCTCCTGATAACGCTTGATGTCATCCATGATATACTGGAAATCTGTCACGGTTTTGATTCTCTCAGCCGAGGTTTTCTTCAATGTATTTACAGTGTCCCTCACACGATGCATGATTTCGTAATCCGCGGGATCAATGGAATCAGGCTCCAGACTCTGGGGTAGGTGGGCCTCCCCCAATTCCATATAATCGTAGATGGATGGAAGGATGATGTCAGGGGTGACACCATTTCGCTGAGTTGTGCTTCCCTCGACTCTATAAAATTTTGAGATTGTATATTTGAGCAAACCGCTCTCTTTTGGGGTATTCCGGATTTTGTTGAGTTCCACCAGTGTCTGCACGGTACCTTTTCCGTGCGTGGTTTTATCTCCCACAATCAAGGCCCTGCCGTAATCCTGCAGGGCTGCAGCCGTGATCTCTGCTGCAGAGGCACTTAAATTGCTCACCATCACCACAAGAGGCCCATCATACACAGTGGACGGATCTTCATCCTTCAGAACCTGTTTCTGCTTGACGTAATTTTGAACCTGAACCACGGGTCCCTCAGGGAAAAATAGTCCGGTCAGCTCAACCGCTTCCGGCAATATTCCTCCACCATTTCTTCGTAGGTCCAAAGCGACACCCTCAATGTCTTCCTTGCCGAGCCGCTTCAAGATGAGGGCGGTATCGGCGGCTACGTTTTCGTAGTATTGAGGGACAGTCAGCACGGCTAAACGTCTTTTCTTTCCCAACTTGGTGGGTAGCTCCACGATGCGGGCTTTGGCAAACTGTTCCTTCAGTTCGATTTTCTCACGCACGAGGGTCAATTCTCGTGTTTCCGACCCGTCCACTGACTTGGCTGGAATGATGGTGAGTTTGACTTTGCTCTTCAGTTTACCTCGGATGAGTTGAACAACCTTGTTCAATTTCATTTCCACCACATCCACAGGCTCATCATCATCCTGAGCCACAGCAATGATTTTGTCGCCGGGCTTGATCTTCTTGCTCTTATCTGCCGGCCCGCCAGGAACAAGACTGACTATCTGGCAATAACCTTCATTGCTCCTGAGTAGTGCCCCAATGCCAGTCAATTCGTTGTGGACATTCTTGATGTAGAAATCATCTGCAGTTGTGGGGCTCATGTAGTTTGAGTGCGGATCATAAGCATTGGACAAAGCTGTGAGATAAATTTGTAAAACCTCATCTGGCTCCAAGGTGACAAAGTCCTTGACCAAGCGGTCATAGCGCTTTGACAAGCGCTCCTTGACTTCAGAAATTTCCTCTTTGCCTAGGCGTCCTTGCAAAAGATCGTATTTGATGCGCAAACGCCACAGCTCTCTGGCCTCAGCCTCGGTTTTTGGCCATGGCTCCTCCGAGCGCTTGATCATGATTTCATCATCAACATCGAACTTGTATTCTTGATCCAACAATTCTCCAATCACTTTTCGACGCTCTTGAATGCGTTCTTTGAACCGCTCGAAAATTTCGAAAGCCGGTGCTGCGTTGGGAACACGATTGTTCTCCAATATACCGAATGTGTAATCATCAAGAAGATCCTGATATTTCTCGCGGAATTTATCCACGTCAGATTGGAGGAAGATCTGGTGGTTGAGGTCCAGAGAATCAAGGTAGTTATCGAAGAAAATATTTGAAATATCATTGTCCAGCCACTTTTGGCGAAGGTGACTTTGACTCAAAATATGGCCGACCACCTCGGTGATTTTCCCACTTTGCCGCATGCTCAGCTCCAGGGCCTGAGCACATGTCACCATCATTAAGAGCAAGCAAAGCGCAATACGAAATTTAGTCTTCATAGTTATACAAAATAGATTGCACTGATTTAGGCTAGTTTCAACAATGTTTCATTGATTTTTTCTTAGTTATAGCAAACAGTTTAAGCAATTGCTCCGCGTTCCGATTAGTAAGGATGACGCTTGTGTTTTACCCCAAGGTGAATCTCAATCCGTCAGAAATCCATTGTAATGACATATCAAGCATCCAACCAAATCAAGCAATTGAAACAATGGCAGCGCTGGACATACCTGCTTCTTGTATTGACCATTTCCCATGGGCCTCATTTCTTGGAAGCTGCAAACTCGCTGACCTTTGGGCGCACGTTTGAATGTGATTTCAATCCTGGTTCAACGAATAACCTGCCGCTTTTTCAATTAGAAACAGAAAACGCTGAAGGATCACAAATCGCAGGGGTGGTTCTGCTTCCAGAATTTTTACCCGGCATTGAAGGGCTTGCGTTGCGGTCTCGGGAACCGGCAGATGGAATAATTTTTGATTTATCTTCTGACAAGGGTGCAACCCTGCCTCTAGCAAGCGGAAGCATGCGTTTCTGGTTCAAGCCTGATTGGAGTTCAGGGGAAGGTCCCGGTGGTTACGGAACCTTGATGAGCTTTGGGAAATGGAAAGCGCCTCCAGGTATGAGTGGCAACCTCTTGAACCATGACGCTCAGTCCCGATATACCTCGACTTCCAACAGCTAAACCAATGCGCATACCTGATTTGATACGAAATTGAAGTGGTTCCATGGCATTACTGACAGCCAAACTGAGGTCCAAAGGAACGGCTCTCCCCGGAAAAGCCTGTTTCAAGGGAAACATCGAAGGTAATGGGAGCTTGGGCTGATATTCGGAGAACATGATCAAATTTGACGACGAAACACCCGCAAAGTCGAATTCAAATTTTAAACGCTCAGATGCCCTAAAGCCAAGAGACCGTAAAATGTATATTCGGTATCCAGCTCATCCTCATGCCAATGACCGTGGAAAGAACCTACATTTGTCCAAAGAGTATCTATGAAATCAAGGCAACGTTCTCGCATGTCTTCACCGAGTTCATATTGAACTCCAGAGAGTGCATGCAACGCCGTCGCAGTGGAGAGCAAATCCGGAACAGGAGCCAATGGATTGGCTAGAAACCCCCCCATAGGATGACAATTTGAGGCCAGCCAATGAACTGCCTCAGAATCAGGGTTCATTCCAAATTGGCGCAGAGTGGTCATGACAGCTGCAGTTGCATTGGTTGCCGCAGAGCGTTGCTGACTATCATTTCCCCACCCCCCATCAGGTGTCCGAAGATTGTTGAGTGATGCGAGGATCCCATCCTGACAGGCACGAAGGTTCACCCCTAAATCCTGAAAGGCACCTACAGCCAGAAATGCACCATAAGCAGTACCATGCGCGGCATCTTTTTCAGGTTGAAAACCTCCATCTGCGCATTGGAATTCAAGGAGTTTTTTTAGAAGTTTATCTCTGAAAGCGCCCTTCTCTGGGACAATCGACAGACATCGAATCAGACAACAAAGATGCACAAAATCTGAATCATCAATGGACAATTTTGATTCAAGAAAAGGTTGCCATCGTGATGGCTCAGGCAAGGCACCAAGGCTTTGCAGCCCATCCAATCCAAATACAGTGTAATAAAGATCCGGATGCCCCCTGCGATCAACAAAACCTCCATTATCATGAAGCTGTTTGATCATGAAGGAACGCACTAACCCTGCGGCATCACCTAAAAGCTCAGGAGCAAGTCGTGCCACCTGGATCATCTCCAATCGGATACTCATTTTTATATTTCCAGAGCACCTGGGCTCGCCATAGTCATTGAAAACGTGATCATGTGATCGCGAGACATTTATAGGGCAATAAGATGCATGATAGCTAGGCAAAGCATGATCAGATATGCTCCACCGAATTCAGTTAGAATTTGTCAATCTTTCTGCTGCTAATTACCATTTAAGACTGGTTGAAGTGATGATTCCAGCGGATAAGATCCACATCATCAACTAAAAAATCAGCATGAACCCAAAAGTAAAAACGGGTATCGATTTTGATGATCCATTGACAAGCAGAAGATACCGGCTCAAGCCAACCAGTCATGCAGGAGTTAAACTAGGACGCATCATTGCGGATAAAATCGAGGGATTTATTTCCAAACGAGGATCTGTTGGAGATTACGCGATTTATGAATTCAGCACTTGTTCGTGGGCTCAAAAAATAGAAAAGGGGTGGAGGGACATCCGCAGCGCGTCGGATTAGGATTGGAACTCAAACCAAACACTGGGAAGAAGGCATGAGTCTTCTAATTGGTGATACCTATAATCATGAGGTATGCAATGATACGAACGGATTCAAGGTCGTCTTGTTCGTGGACTTTGCACGCCCTATGAAAACTCCTTACAACACGTTCTGAAATGACTTTTAAAGGCCGTTGCAAACACCCCGCTCCTCAAAGAAGCGGGGGTTAAGCAAAAAAAGCCTGATATGTCGGAGACCGTTGATGTACGAAGAGATCTCCGCGGCGATCGTTTGAACTACGATCGAGCCGCTCGCTGAGCAGCTTCGGCCGCAACATTCAGGCAAGCTCGAATGTCTTCCATGGGATCCTTTGGATTTTCTTCATACTCGAGCGAAAGAGCTCCATCGGCAGGGAAACCTATTTTTTTCAATGCCTTGAATACACCTTCCACATCCAGGTGACCCCGACCGATGATGACTCCCTCTGTTTTTTTCTTTTGCTCCGCAAAATCTTTAAGATGGACGCCGTACAACCGGTCACCGAGCTGATAGATCACTTCAACGGGATCAACTCCTGAGCGGATGTAATGCCCAAGATCAGCGCAAAACCCTATGCGCTTGTCATAGCCTGCAACAGCTTTCAAGGCATCCAATGGAGCATCGTAAAGTGCACCTGGCCCATGATTATGGATCGCTATACGAATATCATATTCGGCAACCAAACGATTGAGACTTTCAAAGGAATCCTTTTCCGGATTCGCACTGATATTTCGGATGCCTGCTTTTTTGGCAAACTCAAAAAACGCTTTATTTTTTTGATGATCCTTGGTGAAGGACTGAACCCCATGAGCACTGATTGAAAGATCATGTTTTCTCAATTTGGCGTTCATTTCCGCTATCTTAAGAGGATCTGGAATGGGGGGGGTAATGCATTCGGAATAATTCCACAAAGTGCAATTCCAATTCTTCTATTTTCTCGAGTGCCCCGTCGATACCAAAAGCTCGCAATGAGTAGCTCTGAATTCCCATGGGGAAACCCCCATATTTTTTCAGCGACTGCTCACGTGTATCCGCGATCACGGAAGGAACATCAAACCAGGTTGCGCCAGCACCTGCAGCAGCAATCAGGGTGCGACTTAGGAACGTTCTACGATGCATCATAATTTTAATTTATATCTTTGTTCAGGTTTATTTGACAACGATATTAACCAATTTCCCCGGAACCACGATGAGTTTCTTGATTGATTTACCTTCGATGTTGGCTTTGATTTTTTCGGAAGCTAATACCAGTTTTTCAATGGACTGCCGGTCAGCATCCCTTGAGACCTTGAGTCGATCTCGCAATTTCCCATTTACTTGCACGGGCATCTCAACACTCTCTTCAATCAAAAGAGCGGGGTCGAATACAGGCCAGGGCTGGTAGGCAATCACTCCGGCATTTTCTTCCTGCAACATTCCATGAAGTTCCTCGGCAAGGTGCGGTGCGAATGGCTGCAGCAAGGTCAGGAACGTGCGCATGCATTCGGCCGGCCGAACTTTCCAATTAACAGCTTCGTTGACGAAAACCATCATTGCAGAAATCGCAGTATTGAAACGCATCCCATCAAGATCCTCGGTGACCTTCTTTATGCAAGCATGCAGAGACTTGAGTTGATCCGGCGTCGGTTCAATGTCAAATTTTATCGTGGAGTTTAAAGTCAGTTTGCTCAGGTTGGCTTCGTCTTTCTGCGCATCAACAGCCATCGCTTGCTCGAAGGCTACCTCACTCTGTTCATTAACGATCATGCGCCAGACGCGACCAAGAAAACGGTAAACACCCTCAACCCCCTTGGTGTTCCATGGCTTGGACATTTCTAATGGTCCCATGAACATTTCATATAAACGAAACGCATCCGCTCCATACGCTGTGACAATTTCATCTGGATTGACCACATTCCCCCGCGATTTGGACATTTTCTGCCCGTCTTCTCCAAGAATGATCCCCTGATTGACCAGTTTATAGAAAGGTTCCGTTGTAGAAACTAATTCGAGGTCATATAGAACTTTGTGCCAGAACCGCGCGTAGAGCAGGTGCAATACTGCATGCTCTGTTCCACCAACGTAAAGATCAACGCCGGGGTTGGCTTTCTCATCCGCAGATCCCATCCAGTAAGCCTCCGCCTCCTTACCACAAAACATACCCTTGTTTGAAGCGTCCAAGTAGCGAAGATAATACCAGCAACTGCCGGCCCATTGCGGCATGGTATTGGTCTCACGAATGGAACCGTCCTTCAGATTCGCCCACTCAGCGGCACGCGCCAGTGGAGGTTCACCGTCGGACGTTGGCTTGAAATCTTTCAAATCAGGCGGCATGACGGGCAGCTCATGAGCACCAACGGCTCGATGCTGTCCGTCTTTCCACAGTATCGGAAACGGTTCACCCCAGAATCTTTGGCGACTGAACAACCAATCCCTGAGCTTAAAATTGGTACGACGACATCCGGCCTTGTTTTCGGAAAGCCAGTCAATCATCTTCGGCTTGGCCTCGCAGGTTGGGAGGTCATTGAGGAAATCAGAATTAACACTGACACCTTCACCGACAAAGCCGATGGAGTCCTGTCCTTCCGGCGCTTTGACTACCTTTAATACCGGGAGGTTGAATTTCTCAGCGAATTCCAAATCCCTTGAGTCGTGAGCAGGTACAGCCATGATGGCACCGGTCCCATATGTTGAAAGAACATAGTCGGCAATCCAGATGGGGATGCGCTCTTTGTTGACCGGGTTGATGGCATAGGCCCCGATGAAGATACCCGTCTTTTCCTTTGCCAATTCAGTGCGTTCAAGATCACTTTTCCGGGATGAAAAGGTTCTGTATTCCTCAACCGCATCCTTCTGTTCTTCAGTGACCAGTTGATCAACTAAAGCATGCTCGGGTGCAAGCACCATATAAGTTGCCCCAAACAGGGTATCAGGGCGAGTGGTGAACACAGTAATGACCTCTTCCTGATCAGCCACCTGAAAAAGAACTTCAGCTCCCTCGGATTTCCCGATCCAGTTACGCTGCATTTCTTTCAAGGAATCGCTCCACTCGATCTCATCGAGCCCATCCAATAATTTCCCTGCGAAAGCGGTAATACGAAGCATCCATTGGCGCATGGGCTTTCTGACGACCGGAAAGCCACCGACCTCACTTTTACCATCAACAACCTCTTCATTGGCGAGAACCGTTCCAAGTTCCGGGCACCAGTTGACGGGTGCTTCTGCTACAAAGGCAAGTCGTCGTTCATCTTTGTATGAGGCGCGCGCTTCTTCTGTTTCGAGCCCGGAGGGTATCGTCAGAGTTTCGATGGATTCAGCTTTATTTGTCTCTTGGTTAAACCACGAGTGGTAAAGCTTGAGAAATATCCATTGGGTCCAGCAAAAATAATCCGAATCGGTTGTATCCACTTCTCGCGACCAATCATAGCTGAAGCCAAGTGACTTGATCTGCCTTTTGAAATTACTGATGTTGGCTTCAGTGGTGACACGCGGATGTTGACCAGTCTTGATCGCGTATTGTTCCGCAGGAAGGCCAAAAGCATCCCACCCCATTGGATGCAGCACATTGAACCCTCTGGACCGTTTGTACCTGGCAAGAATGTCTGTTGCGGTATACCCCTCAGGGTGCCCAACATGCAGCCCGGAGCCAGAAGGGTATGGAAACATGTCGAGGATGTAGTATTTGGGAGGTAGTTGAGAAGCAGCCACTTCCCCTGCTAATCCATGACGTTCAGCGAATGGATGGTGTTTGGGGATGGTTTCGCCTGGATTCCAGGCCTTGAAGGCTGCTGTCTCATCCCAGATTCGCTGGCGCTTTGGTTCTATGATGTCAAATGGATACTGCTTTCGCATGATGCAATTACTTGGTGTCTTGAGTTCTCATCAGAGGGACAATGAAAATTGCCCCCATGAGGCAAGAATTATGTGTGAGTGAATGAAGCTACGGAGCCACAATTATCAATGACCGCAGATGTTCTGCCCAATCCCATAAACTGTGGAGCTAACGTTTGTTAAGAATGATACCCAGTACCATGCCTCCAAGAGCCGCTACGCCAAGGGACTGGTAAGGATATCGACGAATAATCTGATCGACAACTTCTACACCTGCATATGTCTGTTGATCTATGCGCAAACTTGATTTTTTCAAACGTTCGAGACGTTCCAGAAGTTCCTTTTTCGAATTCTCAGGAAGATCCTCGGCTGTATTTTTAATCAAACCCTCAGCTTCTTCGATCAAGTTCTTGATGTCCTGAAGCAACTGTTTATGCCCCCCCTCATCAGTCGTGAGATTGTTGAAATATGTTTCCATCGTTATATCCGCTCATGTTCTTGGAAATGGAGCACCTCTGACATGCAACACTCAAGCTTCATGTTTATGCTAGGAAAGCCAACATTCTTCAAGGTTTTGCTGGAATAAATAATTTCCGCAAAAAACCGGACTTCGCTTGCTTGATAGGATAAAAAATTTTGGCGCACCGAAAACTGTCACTCTTCAATCAGAGCATTAGAAGATTGGATAGGATACCCCCACACAAAAGAAGTGCTCATACTGATAAGATTCCATACCCAGTCAGGCAAGACATATCCGAGAGCGCTGAAAGACAACCTTTGAGATATCTTCCCATGGGAAACCCCTGACTGGCAGAGGGATCCCATGGGAAGATATCGATTGCTATTTTATCGAACAAGGGGTGTCGCAAAAGCTAATTTGAATAAGCCAAGTCGCGCTTATTTTGAAGTTTTCCTTCGCATGGCTCGGTAAATTTGAAGTTGCAGATAAGTCACCGATTCATTCAGGGATTCTCTTACGGGAGCAAGTCGATCATCACCAAGTTCAGTGAAGGCTTTTTCCATGGTATCAGCTTCCTCCTGCGTGAACCAAGCGTGATCCCGTAATTCGAGATCTGCGATCACCGCCTTTGCCAGATGCTGTTCCACCGTTTGGATACCAATCTCTCTGGTTTGAGCAATCGAATGAAGGTCCAGCCCATCGTTGAACATCCTGACTGTTTTGAAGACGGTTTCACCAGGTCTGGAAGCATCGCGCTCACGAACAGGCTTGGAGTCCGGTTGCGGATGCTTGTAATTCTGTCGAGGGTTGACATCTAGGAATGTCTTAATCGCTTCAACAAAGGAGGGGCCGTAGGAGTCGAGTTTCACCCTACCAACACCTGAAATCTTGCTGAATGATTGGAGGTCATCAGGGTAATACGCGGCCATCTGGCGCAAGGCAACATCAGAGAATATAGTGTAGGCGGGTACCCCTTGCTCATCGGCCAACTGCTTCCTCAGGCCACGAATGGTTTCGAACAGCGCATGATCATACTCATCACCTGATGCAAGGGTCCTGGCAATGGCCGCATCTGGTTTAACCGGCGGCTCGGTCAGGGGAATGGTCTCTTTCCCTTTGAGGAACTGATTTCCCCTCTCGGTCATTTGAATGGTATTGTATTGATCAGCATCTTGATTCAAGAGGCCTTTGCGCATGAGTTCTCGACCAAAATGCATCCATGCATCCCGTGAATATTCCTTACCTATTCCGTAAGTGCTCAAGGCCTGATGCCCCCATTGCCGTATTTTTTCCGTATTGGCTCCGGTCAAGACCTCAATCAAATGCCTCAATCCTACTGAAAAACCACTATGCTCCCTGACACGGAATACGCAGGACATCAGTTTCTGCGCAATGACTGTGCCGTCCATTTTTGCACGTGGATTGAGACAATTGTCGCATCCGCCACAAGGAATTTCATCGAAATGTTCATCGAAATAGTTGAGTAAACCAGCACGTCGACAATCCGCACTTTCAGCGAAATGACTCATGGCAAGTAATTGGTCAATAGCTACTTTGCGCTCTTGTTCACTTGCCTTATCCTCCCAAAGACGCCGGTACTTAATTTCATCGCTCGCGCTGAAGAGCAAAACACATTCGCTAGGAAGCCCATCGCGCCCTGCCCTGCCTGTTTCCTGATAATAACCTTCGATGTTTCTGGGAAGGTGATAATGCATGACAAATCTCACATTGGGTTTATCGATTCCCATTCCAAATGCAACCGTGGCACAGATCACATCGACATTGTCTTTAATGAAATCCTCTTGTGTCTGACGACGCTCATCATCAGAGAGTCCCGCATGATACGGTTTAGAGCTGACCCCATTGTCTTTAAGAAAACGTGCGAGATTCTCAGTGGCTGCTCTACTGAAACAATAGATAATACCACTCTCGCCCTTATGTCTCCGAGTCAAAGCGAGAGCCAGACCATCTCCATCTTGTCTTGGCCTCACACTGTAGGACAGGTTTGGGCGATTGAAACTGCCAACAAATGTTTGTGGCTCACTGAAGTGCAAGCCCTTAATGATATCATCTCTGACGCGCGGCGTGGCTGTAGCTGTCAGTGCGAGGAATTGAGCTTTGGGAAATCGCTGTCTCAATGCTCCCAATTTTCGATACTCCGGGCGGAAATCATGCCCCCACTCGCTGATACAATGAGCCTCGTCAACGGCAAACCGATTCACATTCCATTGATCCAGATTACTCAGAAAATCAGGTATCATCAGGCGTTCTGGCGCTACATAAAGGAGCTTATAGGCCCCTCCCCACAAACCTCGCATGCGCTCGGCAGCTTCGGGACGAGAAAGAGATGAATTAAGAAAAGTAGCAGGAATCCCAGCCGCGTTCAAACCATCAACCTGATCTTTCATCAATGCGATGAGAGGAGAAATAACAAGAGTCACTCCCTCGTCGGTTAATGCAGGCAATTGATAGCAAAGTGACTTCCCTCCCCCTGTGGGAAGGAGGGCAAACGTTTCCTTTCCTTCAAGAACGGACCGAATAATTTCTTTTTGTAAGGGGCGGAATTGTTCAAACCCAAAATGCTCTTTGAGCAGCGCAGCCAAGGACGAATCGTTGTGAGTCATGTATACAGTTCTTCGATTAAATCAAATGTCAGGTGCACGTGAGGGTAATGTAATATGTTGAAAGCGGATGATCAAGAAAATGGCAGTCTCAGTTTAAAGGAAGGGGTCAATGATCAAAAAAATCGGCCGATCAATGTAGAAACCTCGAAATTTTGATAGCGCCCAGCACCGCATGGAGGAGGCCATCGCTGAAGAGTAAACGAACCATCTCAATAATATGAAAGTATAATGCGGAAAAACATTGAAGGATTAGTCCTGTTGGTGACCTGATTCTATCCCTGCCCCCTTTGCATCAAAATCAAAGAAGGATTCATTATTAAATAGACGAGTTCACTCCATTCAAAACGGGTTTGCATCTCAACCTAAAGTGCGACCTTATTCTACGCGAAGGCTAGTCTAGAATATGCACGGATGAAAGCATCCAGAGAACAGTTACTGACAGTGTTTATTACCATTACAACAGTATAGGGTTGGTCATCATTGACTGCATCCGTATCTTGATAAATCGACACCAAAACAAAAAGGAGAAAAAGGTCAGTTATCTTCATTTTCAACAATCAAGGACTCTGATCTCACCCCTTCAACTGCTTCCTCCAGTTGTTTGCGAAAGACATATCGGTAACGCGGAGTGATGATCAATTCCCTGAACAATCCACGCTCACGCCTGATCACCAATTTCCGATGTTTTAAGGCCAGGGTATTTACCCAGAATTCAGCTCGAAATCTGCGGCGCTTCGAGATGGAGATCATATCCTTGAGCGCAAATTGCCTCACAGGAATACCTAGGCAATAAATGACGAGATGGCTCGAGTTCAGCCTGTAATTGACCGTTGCACAAAGTGTGATCCCAATGGCCCCGCAACAGATAATAGCTCCAACTGAGTAGAGTAAATAAACCATGATCAAATCCCCAACTCACTTAGTGCCAAAGCTGCATCAAAGCACAAAAACTGTTGCTCACCACTCGATAGGGATGATGATCACGTCCCCCACTTTGATTTTTCTGGGATCAGTGATTTGTGGATTTGCTTCCAAAATCTCACTAATGGAAACATTGACACCCTCCAGCCGGTAAGCCTCAGCAATCGCCGAAATCGTGTAATTGGGCTCGATGGTGACTTCCGCTATCTTTTTGGGGACCCGCTGCGGCTTGGCAGGTTTTAAAGGTGTTGCAACTGCTTTGATGTTCAGTTTGTTCACCGCTGTGACAAGATCCTTGATCTGATCCACCAAAGCCTTGTTATCACCGGCTCGCTTTTTGTCTACTGTCTTGATGCGATCTATAAGTGCTTCCGAAAGTTTCGCTAAATCCGATTCGGAAACGGGAGATTTCGGAATCTTTGCGACTTCCCGTCTCAAAGAACGGTTTTCCTTCTCAAGCACCTGCATCCTCTGCATGAGGGATAGATTAGCTGTCTGCGCATCATCGATTTCAGCTCGCAATTTGCGATAGCGTTCTTCAGTTTCCTGTTGAAGCAGAAAGATGGTGTTTTTGAGATTTGAATCCTGAGCTTGCAAGCCTGTCCCCACCGAAACAGTGCAAAAGTAAATCGCAAAAATGAAGGTTTTACAGTGCATGAAAAGTATCTTGCGTTAGATACCGCCTATCTTCAAGGGCTTTTAGCTCCTGAGTTTTTTTTAGATATAGTCTATTCAACAAGCCACGACATAATGGCTTTCTGCGCATGCAATCGATTCTCGGCTTGATCAAAAATAGTCGTCGAATGCTCTTCTAAAGCTTCCTCACTCACTTCTTTACCGCGATATGCTGGCAGGCAATGCATTAACAAAGCATCCGGGTTCGCTTTCGCCATCAGTGGAGTATTTATCTGGTAGCCTTTAAACATTTCAAGTCGGCTTTTCGATTCTTCTTCCTTCCCCATGGAGACCCATACGTCGGTGTACAGAACATCACTGCCTTCCACAGCAGCTTCAAGGTCTTGGGTAACAATCACGTTGGAACCAGTCTTCTCAATGAGACTTTTCGCCGGAAAAAAAGCTTTTGGCGAAGCAATGCGTAACTCAAAACCTAGCTTGATTGAGGCAAACACCCAGGAGGTCGCAACATTGCAGGCACCGTCGCCAACGAATGTCACTACCTTTCCTTTGATGCAACCCAGCTTTTCTCGGATAGTCATCAGGTCGGCAACTATCTGACATGGATGCGCGTGGTCAGTCAGCGCATTGACGGTTGGGATCATGCTGTATGCGGCAAAATCAACGACATCCTGATGAGCATAGGTTCGGATGATCGCACCATGCACCATGCGACCCAGCACTCGAGCAGTGTCCTTGATGGGCTCACCCCTCCCCAACTGCATGTCATTGGCAGTAAGGAAAAGAACCTGACCACCTAATTCTCTCACTCCGACTTCGAAAGAAACTCGTGTTCGCGTCGATGATTTAGAGAAAATCATGGCCCACGTTTGATTGGCCAATGGGCGGAATGTTGTATTGGTTCGTTCCGCTTTCAGTTTATCTGCCAAATCAAGGATCGCTTCGAAATCCTCGGTCCTTTGTTCTTCAAGACTCAGGAAATGTTTCATGATTCAATTGATTCTAAAGTGTCGTTTAAAATGGATAATGCCTCGTTTACTTCAGTTGAAGTGATGTTGAGTGCGGGCAAAAACCGCACGACCTGGATTCCCGAAGGAATGGTGAGCATTCCGCGGGCGTGAAGCCTTTCCACCATCTGAAGAGAAACAGGACGTGGGTCACCCGCCAAGGCTGATATCTCCGGATTAAAAACAATACCAATCATCAACCCCATCCCTCGAATACCCTGAATCAAACCAGGGTATTTTTCTGCCAAACCTTTTAATTTGTTCGCGAGCAAACATCCTATTTCAACTACATTTTGCTCCAACTGATCTCTTTCAATGATTTCCAGGATTTTCAATGCAACTGAACAACCCAGTGGGTTTCCTCCAAATGTGGTCCCGTGGGTCCCTGGCCCCAGAATGTCTTGATATGGTTCTCTTACCCAGAAAGCGCCAAAGGGAAATCCTCCCCCTATAGACTTCGCCATGGAGATCGCATCTGGTAAAAATAAAGAATCATTTTCTTCATCGCCTAGGATTGATGAATAACTTTGGAAAGCCCCTGTGCGATAATGACCGCATTGAACTCCGTCCCAGAGTAACAATAAACGGTGCTTATCACACAAAGACCGCAGCCCTCTCAAATAGGAAGGATCGGCAGAACAGATACCCCCTTCACCCTGAATGCCCTCGATCATGATGGCCACGGTGGAAGGACTGATTGCCTTTTCCATGGCTTCGAGATTATTGAAGGGCACATGACGAAACCCTGGCATCATCGGGGAAAATCCCTGTTTTACTTTTTCCTGCCCGGTCGCAGCAATACACGCCATGGTTCGTCCATGAAAAGATTGCATGCAAGTCAGGATCTCATACCGGCCTTCCTCATGGCCGTACTTTCTTGCAAGCTTGAACATACCTTCATTGGCTTCAGCACCACTGTTCGCAAAAAAGCATTTCCCTGGTCCTATTCTATCCACCAGAGCACGCGCCAGTTGACCTTGCAAAGGCTGATAGTACAAATTGCAGCAGTGGATCAGGGTAGCAGCCTGATTTGAAATCGTCTCCACCAATTCAGGATGTGAATGCCCAAGAGCATTGACGGCTATGCCTCCCCCCATATCGAGGTAACGACGTCCATCAACATCCCATACCTGACTTCCTTCACCCCTTTCAATAGTCAAAGGAAATCGACCGTAAGTGGGCACAACGTAATCGTTAAACAAAGATTGTACCGCATGATTTGTCTCACTGATCGATGCGGATATTGTTTTGTTATGATTCATCTTGTTTTCTTTTTTGAAAAACCTCGTTAATCCGTTGTTTCCGTTAAATTAACGCAACACTATTTCAGTCCCAACTCCTTGATCAGTAAATATTTCAAGCAAAACTGAATGATTCACTCTACCATCCACGAAGGATACTTTATCCACACCGGCTTCAATGGCCTTGGTCGCGCTATCCACTTTGGGAATCATTCCAGCCCCAATAATGCCTTTTTGTTTTAACACGGCAACATCTTGAACTCTCAGATGCGAGATTAGTGAGTCTGGATTTTCTGGGTCCTGCAAAAGACCAGGAACATCGCTCATGAATACCAAGCGCTTTGCCTTCAATGAGGTGGCCGTTACTGCCGCCGCAATATCGGCATTGCAATTGTGAATATGCCCATCCTCTCCAATCGCTGTGGGACTGATGACTGGCGTCACTCCATTGGCAATGCATTCCAGGAGCGGTTTGGTATTCACTTCTACAACCTCTCCGACGTAGCCGATGTCGATTTTATCCCCATCCGGCCCATCCACCAATTTTCTGTGACACTTGAAAATTTCGGTACCAGAGAAACCTCGAGCGACTCCACCAAGAGCATTGATCGTTTTGACTATTTCAGGGTTGATTTGATGCGATAAAACTTCGTGAACGAGTTGAACCGCTTTCTCATCGGTTACTCGATGGCCCTGCTCGAACCTGGGCAAGAGCCCCTCCGCCTTCATGGCTCTCGAAATCGCCTTGCCTCCTCCATGAACGACAACTGGGTTGATTTCAACGGCCTCTAGAAATACGACGTCACGAGCCACACCTTGACGAACCGATTCGTCTGGTGAATCCATGAAACTCCCTCCATACTTGACAACAAAAGTAGCCCCATTGAATTTTTGAATATAAGGAAGCGCTTCTAAGAGCACAGCTGCCTTGTTAATTAGATGTTCCATGACAATCGTTTTATCCCCCCAATGAAGCAGGGTCAGTCACATCCCCTTTATTGAACTCAACATATTCCTCAGTTAAATCACTCGCGTACATGACGGCTTTGCCTTTCCCGAGGTTTAAATTGACATGCAAATCAAATTCGGGGTCAGCCACGGCTCTACAAAGTCGCTCAAAGGTAACGCGCGTGGGTTTGCCTGCCTTCAGTGAATATAGGATCTTCCTTGAACCTGCTGCGCTGTAGCCGATGTCCACTTTATTTTCTTCCACGGCGGCATCCGAATAACCAAGCGCGTCGATAATCCTTCCCCAATTGGGATCTCCACCCAGCCAGCTCGTTTTTACCAGCGAGCTATTGGCCACAGAACGAACGGCTGCATCTGCTTGCTGATTAGTTTTGGCACCTGCCACACGTACAGTGACGAACCGAGATACACCCTCGCCGTCCTTAACCAGCATTTTAGCAAGCGCAAAACAAACCAGATTCAGAGCTTGTTGAAACAAGCTTAATGAGGATTTTGAGGTAGCATCCTTTGCAGTATGCCTGATTGTCTGATTTTCGGCCAATCCGTTCGCTAAAACCAGTACCGTATCGTTCGTGCTCATATCACCATCCACTGTGATTCGGTTAAAAGTCGAAGCAACTGCCTCCGTGAGGCAGCGCTGTAAGGTTGGTTTGCTGATAGCAGCGTCCGTGGTGATGAAGGAAAGCATGGTGGCATGCAGGGGCATACTGTAAGGTCTATTACCAGTTGGACTCATCCCCGGCTGAATCATCCCTGCACCTTTGGCGACACCACCGATCGTGACTTTTTTGCCGCCCAAGTTAACCTCTACCGCATATTGTTTTGGATGTGTGTCGCTGGTCATGATAGCCTCAGCCAATTGATCCCCGCCCAAGGATTCAGTCGTCAATTCACCGCATGCAGCCTCAACACCCTGACGAATATTTGACATCGGAAGCGGTAGACCAATCCGACCGGTAGAAGCCACAAAGACTTCGGACGCTTTAATGCCTAAATGCTTGGCCGTTTGACGACACATGGATTCCGCATCCACACGCCCTTTTGATCCCGTACACGCATTGGCATTCCCTGAGTTCACAACCACAGCCCGGGCTTTGCCGATCTTTAGATGATCAACACAGACTTTCACTGGAGCAGCACAAATTTGATTGGTGGTAAACATGCCGGCAGCTGCGCAGGGAGCCTTTGAATATATGACACCCAAATCCAATTTGCGCCCCTTGTTGGAACCCTTGCCGGTACCCATTCGTTTTACATCACAAAAAACTCCTGCCCCCAGGAAACCCTTAGGAGAAGTTACGGAACCGGAAATAATAGAAATACTCATCGCTTTGAAATACAAAGGTTGAAGCAAACGGGAGAAATGAAAGAAACGTAAATAGAGAGAATGCCGCCCGGAACTTCTAGTGAAGGCACCTGGAGCGACAATGCCGATAACTTCTCTCTCTAGATTTGATGATCATTGAGAGAGGATGAAGGAGGAAAGCCACTTGGATGTCAACTCGAAAATCCCCAATGATAGACTTCGCACTGGCAATAAAAGGTCACCATGGCCTCGGAAATAGCAGGGGTTTCTTTTTTGGGATAAAACCCCTGCTATTTAATCCACGCTCAGGCTTTAAGAAAGTTAAGGGATTTGAAATCATTGGGGTTGTCCAGTTGGGCGATGGAGTAACCTGGCATTAACTGATCCATCATGGCTGGATCATCTCCAAAATGCCGCTGAAAGATCTCTCCGAAAGCAGCTCTGAAGTCAGTGCGTCGTCCCAAGTAGCGGCTGCGGGCACTGAACATTGCGTTCTCTTCCCATGTTGTCTCATCGCAGTTATAAACTCCCCCCTCGACTCCTCCTCCCGCTACAAACATGACACTGGATTCAGCATGATCAGTACCGTTACTTCCGTTTTCTTTGGACGTACGACCAAATTCCGTCATGGTAACTACCAGCAAATCTTCCCATTGAGATTGTAAATCACGATGCAACGCCTGCATCCCCTGCGCTAATTCTCCCAACAAATTAGCATGACTCCCGTTGATCTGCCCTTGACGCTGATGAGTATCAAAACCGCCTCGGCGTAAGCCAATGATTTTCGCTGGAGTGCGTTTTAACAACATCGCAGCTTCGGAAAGTTTGCGCCCCATGGAAGTATCTGGATATACAGCATCGTTTTCAGGTGTATAGTCTCCTTTGGACACTGCGTCCTGTACCACGGTCATCGTTCTCCCCAAGGTTTGCCCAGCGCCATGTACTAATCCTCCATAAGGCTTGAATGGTTTATCGGGTGACAATCCATATAGCCCCATCAAACCTTTACCGTCTTTTGAGGCAGGCGAAGATGGAGGCGTGCCGAGAAACTTGTTTCCTGCAGGAAAAGTAAAGTCACGTGTCCTACTGAAATTCGGAATCATGTTCTGGCCCTTGAGGGCAACCAATTGATTTGAACTCAACCCTGCTGCCACAAAGGAGTTACCTGGATGATTCAAATCAAAATTGGCGTCGATATGCCGGTATATGAATCCTTCTTCAGTGTCCGTATCCCCTGGGATTCCGTTTTGCCAATAATGCTGACTGTCAAAGTGAGAGCGCGATTGACCATCGTAACCGACCCTGTGCAAAACGGCCATGTTCCCAGCCCCTTCCTGACCATTGAGTTTGGTATTATTGTATATTTCCATCATGGGCTCCAATGCCGGATGGAACTGCGCAAAACCATTTCCTGAATCAATAGCACGGTCTTCTGGGATATATAAGCTCGGACGGTTAACGGTATTGTAATCAGCATCGCCTCGAGGAATAACAGTGTTGATGCCATCATTACCTCCCTGCAAAAAGATAAAAATCATCTTGCGGTCCTTTGGCAGCGCCGCAGCTTCTAGTCGGCGTTGAAAGAGTGAAGGAGTGACCATATTGAGCCCAATCGAGGAAAAGGCAAGGGCACTGGTTTGTAAAAAATTTCGTCGGTTGAAAACTTGCATTTTAAAAATGTATTTAAGGGTTATGTCTAAGTTAAGGGATTGATAGGCTATGTGACTTACTGATAGTGCATTTCCGGTATGGCAAGAATAAGTCCGATTAGCTCCCCTACCCTGGACAAGTAATCATCTCTTTCCGGACTGAGTACGATTCGTCTGCCGTTCTCTGCAGTTCGAGCGAAATTAAGGATCAAATCACGTGTGTCCTTCGATAGGGAACCGTTGAATAGTAATTGATCAAAATGATCTATTATTTCTTCCGCGGTCTCTATGTCATGCAATCTTAAATACCGCCGAATCGACCAGCTTCGCAGGTATTTGTTATTGTTGTGCCGTGTTAATCGAGTGGCAAAGTTCAATCGCTCCAAAATCGCTCCCGTGTTTACCCAATCAAATCCATACTCGGACCATCCGTCAGGATCGTCGCGCGTAAAAAAATGCATTCCCATGTCCTCACTGATTTCAGGTAAATCATCCAGCATGACTCCCCACTCCATTGCCCGCCCCAGACTATTGATGTATTCAACAGGAGTCTTGACCTTTGCTTGATAAACGGACTGCGTCCAAAATGGGTTGGAAACGTCTGACCGATCAAATATGGCAGCTAATACGGTTCCAATATGCCCGATTGGTTCAGCCTGCTGCCATGCATCGATGGCACGATCGACAACGTCTGATAAGTGCGAGGGAGCAGAACCATCCTTGTATGTGCGGAGGGTGATTTTATCGGCCACAAATTTATTCACCAATTTGACACAGATAAACTCACGGGTGGAAGGATGATTGGCCATCATTTTGATGACATCAAGAGCATCATTCAGACCCTCGATACCTTGCCGATCATCTTGTATGCGCATTTCCCACTCGGTGCCCTCAAAAAGTATCTTGGCAGTATAGTCATGATCAGCTGGATTGAAGCGAAAAGTCCATTGTCCATTGGGATCTCCCGGTTCGATGCTTTCCTGAGTAACACTCCTGGTCACCAAGCGCGGTAGGACAGAAAAATCAGAGCTGGTAAAGTTTACATTATGCCCCTGTATGGAAAGCACATTGGGCTCTGGAAAAGGGTTGAAAAATCTCTCGTAGCGAGCAAGGCTTATATCGTCAGGTTCACCACCCGCTTCATGATTTTGAGAAGCTGTTTCATTAAATCTTGGAGGTGTTCCAGTATCGGACATGCTGGCGCTTCGCCCTACCTCTTTTCCATTGATATAAGCAACAAAACCATCATCGTAGTCGATGGACAACACCAAATTGCTGATCTCTGTGCCCGCGGGCAGAGTAAAATGACGCCTCAGAAAAACGCTAGAATACCCTTTTTGTTCATTCCTTCTGCGCATATCATCAAGGACGGTATTGTCGTCTTCGTCGCCATAGCCAATACCGGTTGCCCCTTTCAGCCAATTTGTGTCGTCAAAGCCAACCCGAGTCCATTCAGGTGCCAGACCTTCTCGATAACGAACAGGCTCTCGCATTCCCTTGAAGTAGCGCCAACCTGAACCTATATCGACAATTGGAAGATCAAAGAAACCAGTACTTGGCTGTGTAGGGGGATTCAGGGCAGATTCTGGAAATCCCTGAGTCTTATCAGCCCTTACTTTTCGAATCTGCCAACCAGTAAAACACCGAGATAACTCCTCAATGTCTGTTTGGGTGTAACGGTTATCAACACCAAACGCGAAAAGCTCTAATATTTCACGTGCATAGTTTTCATTGGCTTCACCGACTCCATTAATAACATTGTCCAAGTATATCAACATGGAAGGACTGGTCGCACTGTAAAGTAATAAGTCCCCAAAAGCATCAAAAGCGTGATCGCGGAAAAACTCATATTCTTTAAATTCAACATGTGCTGCCTCTTGCTCGGCTTGCTGCTCGAACATGGCATTGTCACCGAGCGAGTCCTCCAGGTCATCCAGATACTCAGCTGTCTTGTCATAATCGGTCGTAAAATGATTTTCCCAGAATTCCCCCATCACCGCTTGAAGTTGCTTCTTGCTGAACATGCCTTGGGCATGGATTAACTTCTGGAGAGAATCTATGTCGTTGATTCGGTCATACTCCCTGCCGGGGTAAAAATCACGGTGGATAAGCTCTGGAACCAGAATGGCATCAGAGCTTGTGATACTGGTATTATGAAGTTGAATCGCCAGAACGTTGGTGCCAGGTACGAGTAGATCTTTGGATTCAGTGATTTCGAAAAGTCCGAAATCCGGGTCACCATCTGCAGACCTTGCTGACTTTGAACGATAATTGGGCCGAATCAAATCTCCCATATTGGCGCGCGCCACTTCCTCTCCATTTAAGTATGCCACGAATCCATCATCATAAATCATATTGAGAAATAAACCTCCCACTTCAGATGGATCTGAAACATCAAATTCACGACGCACAAAAAAACTTAAATAGCCTGGGCGAGCATCCTCTCCTTCCTCAATACGTCTCATGTCGGACAGTTCGAAACGGAAATAATCTCTCTCGTTACCATTGTTGGAGTAACCAAAACCAGAACGAACTAAACTCCAGCCTGTGTCGTCCGTAATCTTGTGGTCCAATTGATTCCAATCCGCCGGTGGAGCGATATTGCCTTTTCGTAAATACCACAGGTCCCCATCGGTTATCATTTTTGTATCAAGGCCTGGCCGGTATTCATGAAATAGCGATCGATTTGAACCAGTCAGATTTGCATTTCGCTCATCACTAATCTTTTCCGGATGTAATTGGGCATCAATAAAAGCATCCAATCCGACCTCATCAATCCATGCAGCATCAGAAGGGGTGGGTCCATAGGCAAGTCGGTTCAGGGCGTGATTGGCTGCTTGTGATTGACTCAGTGGCCCTCCTCCAGGCAGATCCGCTTCAAAATGAAAGTAGTTTCCTCCCGTGTAGGTAGCCAAGGGAGGGTTTGTTTCAATGCCTGCTTGAATTTTAAGAAACGTTGTGTGCCCTGGCTCTGGAATGGATATTGTAGCTGTTCCAGCATAACCAAAAATCTCGCCAGAGACCAAAGGATGCAGCAATTCATCTCGTAGATCGCTTCCGGATTCAACAAGGACATGCCCGTAACCATCAGGCACATCTACCCGTATCGTTAGTTGTCCGTTTTCTAGCTGAAGACCCTCTATGACCGGTCGTTCAGCAGCTGAAACACCCTGACTCAAGAATACAACCAATGCCAGCAGGCCTAGGCCGCTCCGTTCTCTTCTGTATCTCATATGCGGTTCCTATTGATCAATCTTCTGCTCCCAACCATTGAAAGCAAAATTATCACAACTAATATATTGGGTTTACAGCTTAATTCATGCCGGTTTGGAGTTTTTTACCATTTCTCGACATATTTATAATTATATCCCACAGTTACACCATGCGACACGCCACTCAACTACACGGGAGTTACCATTGGGAGAAGGCCCTGCGCGACGTTGTTGGACCTGAAGCACTGCTGACCGACCCTGAAAAACTGATGGTTTATGAATGCGATGCCTATACGCTTGAGAAGAAACTTCCTCAGGCAGTGGTTCTCCCAGGTTCTGCGGATGAAGCAGCGCAAGTAATCAAGATTTGCCATGAACATCAATTACCCCTCATTCCAAGAGGTGCAGGTACCAGTTTGAGCGGTGCCGTGCTTGCGGTAGATGGCGGTATCACGATCTGCCTATCTCGCATGCAGAAGATTCTGGAAGTAGATCAAGAAAATGGGAGAGCACTGGTCGAGGCAGGATGCGTCAATGCATGGATCAGTCGAGAAGTTGAGTCACTAGGACTATTCTACGCCCCAGACCCATCCAGTCAATTTGCATGCACAATAGGTGGAAACGTCGCCACCAACTCCGGAGGACCTCACACATTGAAATACGGTGTTACCACAAATCACGTGCTCGGTTTCGAGATGATTCTGAGCGATGGCGAAAAAATATGGCTGGGGACGCCTTTGGATGGGGGTGAAGATCACGAAGGTCTTGACCTGCGCGGCGTTGCCATTGGCAGCGAAGGAATGTTTGGTCTCGTCACGGAGGTCCTGGTCAAACTGACACCAAAGCCTGAATGCTTACAAACATTTCTCGGTGTTTTTGAAACAGTCGAATCAGCGAGTCGAACGGTGAGTGACATTATCAAGGCAGGTATTGTCCCCGGCGCTTTGGAAATGATGGATCAGTTGATCACCCAGGCTATTGAAGAAGCGTATCATTTTGGGTTTCCCTTGGATGCTGGCGCCTTACTGATCATTGAGCTGGATGGCCCTGAAGCAGGCATGGAAAATCAGGTAGCGATGATTGAGGCTATATGCAGGCAAAACCGCGCACGCGAAATCAGACGGGCCCAATCTGAGGAAGAAAGGGTTCAACTGTGGAAATGTCGCAAAAGAGCCTTTGGAGCAATCGGAAGGATCAGTCCCAATTACCTGACTCAGGACGGCGTGGTACCAAGATCCAAACTCCCCGAAATCATGAATTTCATACAAGCATGCTCCAAGCGGGTAAACCTAAGGATCCCCAATGTATTTCATGCAGGTGATGGTAATATACATCCCTTGATTCTATTTGATGAGAGAGAACCCGACCAAGTAAAACGAGCTATTCAAGCAGGAGAAGATATCCTTGAAAAATGCCTGGAACTTGGTGGAAGTGTATCAGGCGAACACGGCATTGGAGTTGAAAAAGTCGATTTCATGGTCAAACAGTTCACTCCATCGGACCTGAAAGCCATGATCGATGTGCGAGCGGTCTTTGACCCGAAGCAACGATGCAATCCTCACAAGATGTTTCCGACTTCCAAACGATGCATAGACTTCAATGTTCGTAAACAGGCACCCGCCTAGATTAGTCTTCCACAAATCTCAAACTGAAGTATGGTATAGGTATCAACCACCATATTTGAGACCATGAAATACATTCACAATACAAGCCACCGTGCCGCATTGTTTAGCCGTGAAGCAGGATTTACATTGATCGAATTATTGGTAGTCATTGCCATTATTGCAATCTTGGCTGGAATGCTTTTACCTGCATTATCCAAAGCAAAAGGGGCAGCACACGGAGCCGGCTGCCTCAACAATTTACGCCAGTTTTCAATCGCCAACATGGTTTACGCAACAGACCATGATGATCAGGCGGTCCCCTTGATCGCTGCCAATCGTAACGGAAACACTCAGATCTGGATGGCTAACCAAAGTTTCCGCGATATTATAGGTTACTCAAAAGATGCAAACTCCGTTGTTCAAACACCGATTGATTATCGTTGCCCTGCCGACAAGCAGATTCGCAACCCAGCAAAATTTGCTTTTTCAAATAACCCAAATCAATCCAATGAAGAAAACCGAGGTACACTCGCCAGCTACAGTTACAACTTCGAAGACTGGTTTCCATCCGATGGTCGAGGTTGGGCATTAGCAAGCAAAAATCATGCTGGCCACAAACTCGCCAGCATCAGCAGCCCATCCGAGAAACTTATTTTCCACGATGGTCAGGATTGGTGGTCACGCTGGAAAGGTGCAGACTACAATTTGGGTTGGGATGCGCTTGGCCAGCAAGGTAGTGTCCAGGAATACAAGGATGCAGGCACCGGAGGTCCTACTATGTACCGACATAATGAAGGTGCAAACATAGCCTTTTATGACGGACATGCCGAGCGTATCAGGAAAGAGAAGGTATGGATCCAGGAGAATTGGAACAGCAATCCGAAAATACCAGGGATGTGGGTCGCTGTCCCCGAAGTTTGGAATAAATATCGCTAGTTGATTTCTAACAGATAACGGCGGTATTTCTCAGTCTAAATTCGAACTACTTTTTTTCGGCGGAATAATTTCAATGCGATGCACCTTGAGCCCGGCATCATGTTTGATGGTCAATGCGTAGATATCACTAACCTCAAGTCCCTCCGGTCTTGGTGAAAGTTGAGGACTCAAGGGCCAGAATGCGTCCAAGTCCAATTCTATTTCCAGAATATCACCTGCCGGACCAAGCTGCGATGGCTGGACATCTGTTTCAAACTTGCCTGCATAAATACCCCCTATGCGCTGAGTGCTGAAGCCAAATCTAACACGGTCTGGCTCATCATAACTCACATAATATCGCAGAGTCGAACCAGGCTGCAGTAAGACAGGTTGATCACTGCTTCTAGAGACAGAAAGGGCGACCGCGTATAGCATGACATGCTTGTCATGACGTACCTTCCAGGGCAGAGGTTCTGCCTTGATGTTAGCAAAATCGTTTTCGAAAGAAGGGAGCACTGTGCCCAGAGAAATGTCCGGACCTTTAAGGAGCTGACACTGCCAGTGGTCGACGGGAAGAGGCTGCTCGTTCGATTCAAAGACAGCAGCACCATCGAGCTTACATTCAATTTGCTCACCCGAACGCACTTCGCTTCGGGATTGATCCAACAGTCTCGTCACCACGGCGGTTCCATCGTTGACGCGCAGACGAGTAAAAAAACGTTCCGTGTGCAGATCAAACTGGGCGTTTTGTAATTCGATTGAGCACGTAGGGGTTTGAATGGTAAAAGACTGCATTCCCTTTTCTTGAGAAAACTCTGCCCACAAACTGCCGGTCAAAAATCGTAATTGAACCGAATCTTCCTCTTTCTCCAGGTTTTGCAGATAACTGTGACCTGCAAGGGTAATGTGGGATTTATCCCCGAGCTGCAAAACAAGCCATGAGTCGCAGGATCTGGATTCAACCGTATCCCCTTCCCTGACATGCATATTGATTCCCAGATCCACAATCTTACCCAGGGCCGTATGAAGATGAGAAGCACTGCTTACTTTTGAAATCTTCAGAAACGGGGCAGGTTCTTTTGAAACAATCTCTTGGAGAGCCACTGTTGTCAAAGTGATCAAAGCTGCGAGTGGAAGAACAAATTTAAAACTCACTCGCAGAAACCCTCGCATGAAGGCGTGTTCATCGACATCGGGCTCACGCTGAGGTTGCCGAGCAGTTTCAGCCCTCACTGCAACGCTGGTCCGTTCGAGATCCGCGACAGCGATAGCCTGCTCTGACATTGCTCGCAGTGACTCCCTTACCGAGGAATCTTGCTCGAGTAACTGCATGAGCTCGGCTTCCTCAGATGAAGACAATGAACCATCCAAAAACCTGACAAGCAATTCTTCGTGCGATATTCCGTCTTTCATTGATTTCCAATATATCAGAGATGGCCTGAGTCCGTTCGGGTTTTCTGCTCAATGCAGACTCGTAATCCCTGATGCAAGCGCGATAACCGTTTATAGACGGTATTCAATTCAATACCTATCTTTTCAGCAATTTCGATGCAATTATATCCGTCAAAGTATCTTAGCTTCAATAGACTTCTTGATTTGTCAGGTATTCTATCAAGGCAGCTGGAGAGTGCCTCCACACGCGCACCGGAAGATGTCTTATCGGAATGAGCAACCCATTCCATTTCCAGAACTTTCATTAGGTCCTCGCTCAACCCCGTGGAGACCCTTTGCTGTCGCCTGATCCAGTCAATTCCCTCTCTTCTTGCAGTAATGAATGCCCAAGAGACCAAAGCAGCCTCAGCTTTGAATTCAACATTCCGGGTGATGGCTTTGATGGCTACATTTTGAAAGATGTCCTCTACCGCATGAGCATCCTTCACAACCAACCATGTCGCAGCGGAAATGCGATTCCGCCACTCCATTAACACCTTCAGTATTTGCGATTCATCTAGCTTCATCAATGAACAACGGCATGAGAGTGGGTTTGCCCATTCCCTCGAGTGAAATGGGATCGATCAAAATATTCAGAACAAAAGAAAAGGTATCGGATTGATTTTTATCTGTGTTTTCTGACACTAAGTATAAACGCGTTCAAGGGAAAAATCCTGACCTGATGAGCGAAATATCTACAATCCACTGCGGGTATTGAGTCCATCACTCAAGGATTACCGGAGCGATGCGTTCACTTTCAACTTGCCCTGCGTAAGGTAATACAGGAAAACATCAAACCATGAACCGCGTTGTATATTTATTATTGATCACTCTCCTTGTCCCGACACTGCTGAGTGCCCGCGAGGCCAAGGAGTATGACCAGGATGTCAATTATGAGGAAAACAGACTTCCGGAATACGACCTTCCGCCACTGCTTGTTTCCTCAGGAGGCAAGCCGATCAAAACGCCCGAGGAGTGGTTTTCCATTCGCAGACCCGAAATCCTTTCGCTTTACAGCAACCTGATTTACGGACGCATTCCAAAACCGGCTCAACCTGTCGATGTCCGATTTGAAGTGGTCAAAGAAGACCCCGATTTCATGGACGGAAAAGCCACCCGAAAAGATGTCAAAATCATATTGGAAAACGAAAAGGGCCGGGTTTCGATGCATTTTCTCGTTTTTGTTCCTAACAATGCCGACAAACCTGTTCCGGCATTTTTGAAACACAGCTTCAATAATACTCAATCAAATGATTTTGACGCATCTGAAACGCGCCCCGGATTCTTGAAGAACGGTTGGCCACTTGGAGCATTCTTCGACAGAGGGTATGGGTTCTGTGCGGTTTATCAGCAGGATCTCCTGAGGCACAATGAGGTTGAATTCCTCAAGGGCATCCACAAACTTTTTTATCCCGAGGGGCAAAGCTTCCCAAAGGCTCACGAGTGGGGAGTGTTGTCAGCATGCGCTTATGGAGCCAGTCGGGGTATGGACTATCTGGAGTCAGATGCCGATATTGATCATACACGCATTGCCATCATGGGCCATTCAAAAATGGGAAAGGCAACTCTTTGGACCGCAGCACAGGATGATCGATTCGCTCTGGCCATTTCAGCTCAATCAGGTTGCGCAGGCGCCGCCCTCTGGAGACGGAAATCCGGTGAAACCCTGAAGAAAATGGTGACGCGATTTCCATACTGGCTGTGCCGCAATGCCTGGAAATTTGTAGAGCAGGAGGATGATCTCCCCATTGACCAACACATGCTCCTTGCATGCATCGCCCCAAGACCGGTGTATGTCCACAGCTCAACCGAGGACACATGGGCCGATCCGCGGGGAGAATATTTATCCGCTTACCATGCAAGTGAGGTTTATGAATTTCTCGGCAAAAAAGGCCTGACATCACCCGATTTACCAGAAATCAGAAAGCCCATCCTGACTTCCGATGTCGGCTTCCATATCAGAGAAGGCGGACACTCCATCGATCCTTATGATTGGGAACAATTTATGAAATTTGCAGATCATCATTTCAAAGGAAAATAAGCATCAGGCATCGTTATTTCAAATTTAATGAAGCAACTCCCGCAGGGAAGGCTGACTTTCCTCGGAAGCATTAAGCGGTTTGCCTCCTTGAGGAAACAAGGAGGCAAGCACGCACAAGCAGAAGATTACCCTCAGCCGTGCTGGGTATTCCATGAACGAAGTCACTGAGAAATGTTCTATTTGACGCCGTGACTCTGGGGTGCGTCCACTCGAAAGTTGCAGATTCGATCCCTGCATTCTCCTCCTCGAAAAACCTGCAGCCGGAGTGCTCGTGCTCCACGATGATGCCTTTGTATCAAAAGGACAGACTGAGAACCGCTTGATTGACTCTCAAACGGTTCCTACCGTAAAAGGGATTTCAAAAATAAAGATAGGCGATAGCCAGCAAAGATTCATTGTAACGCTTCAGAAGCCTCCCTTGTATAGAGAGTATAAATGTGTCCGCTATAGCTGAGGATGACGCCGCCTGCGTGCGTTCGATCCTGGCGGGTCGCCCTGAGCGATTCCGCGAGTTGGTCGAGCGATAACAAGAACGCGTCTTTGCCATCCTTTCACGCTACGAGCGTGACCGCGGTCGTGTGGAGAACATGGCGCAGGACGTCTTTGTCAAAGCTTGGCGGCAACTGGAGAAATTCGACCCTTTGAAAGCACCTTTTGAAAACTGGTTGTCCCGCATGGCGACGAACGTGGCACTCAATCATGTGCGTGCCGAGAAACGCTTTCGCGACCAGGTGCCGTTTTCCCAACTCGGTGAAGGCGCTCTTGAATGGCTTCAACAGGAGGATAACTCTGCCCCGCTCGAGGCCATGGAAGCGCGGGAAATATTGAATCGCTGCATGGTGGACCTCACCCCGGATGAACAAGTCATTTTAACCATGGCTGAGATCGAAGGACGCACGTCGCCAGAGATCGGTCAACTCACTGGCAAAGCGGCAGGAACCATTCGCGTCACCCTCCATCGCGCCAAAAAAAAACTTACCGATAACCTGATTCGTCTTCAAGAATCCCCATGAAAGACAACGAACCTAAACTTGAGAAACTCTTCCGCACGGCTCGTGAAGCGCCCGCTGTCGCGCCTCCGGAGAACTTTGCCGATCAAGTCATGTCGCTGACCGCGCCGGCTTCGGCTAACAATGTGATCACGATTGATTTCCTCCTCCCGAAACTGGCTTGGGCTGCGACCTTTGTCGTTGCGGCCTTTCTAAGCTCGGAGGTAATCATGTATACCAGTGGTTTCCCCAGCCTTACAGCAGGCACGGAAGAGTTGGCCAGCGCTTGGAATTCTGAATTCAATACTGTCATCACACCATGAATACAAAACATAAACTTATTATCGCCTTTGTCATACTCTTCCTGACTGGCGTCATCACCGGTGTCACAGGGACAAGGATTACCTACCGCAATATGCTTGCCAGAGCACTCGAACGGCCATCGATTTTTTCGGAACGGCTTAATGCGAGCCTCGCCAAACTCTCCCTGCCGCCCAAACAAGACCAAAAGATCGCACAGATCCTCACAGAATTCCGGGAACAAAGACAAGGTCTTCGCGAGGAATTTCGGCCCCGCCTCTGGAAGATTCTGACAGACACCCGTCAGGGCATTCTCGCCGAATTGACTGACGAGCAGCAGATAGAATTCCACAATGCCGTGCGCGATGACCTGCCACTGCTGCAGCAGGTGTTTGAGGGCCATGAGGCGGTTCACTGAAGAAATCTTCATTGCCCAGTAACGCTTTGTAACTCCCGCGGGTATGGGAGGCATGAAGATCATCACCACACTCCTTCTGCTTCTCGCCACGGTTGCTGTTGGAGACAAGAAGCCACTACCCATTGCAACGGTGCATGTCTTCCTGAAGGAAGAATGCCCCATTGCACGTTATCATACCAAGACGCTCTCTCAACTCCAAGAGCGCTACGCGAAGGAAGGCATCGCCTTTCGTGGTTACGTCTCCTCTAGCAAAGCCACGAAGCAAAGCGTGGCCGCCTTCAAGGCCAAGTTTAAGATCCCATTTGCCATCGAACCCGATGCGAGTCTAAGCAAAGCGCATCATTTGAGAGCAAAGGTGACCCCGGAAGTAGTCGTCCGTGATCGGGACAGCAAGACACTCTACCGAGGCCGCATCGACAACACCTACGCCGACTTCGGCAAACGCCGCCGGGTCACGACTTCGCACGATCTCCGCGACGTTCTTGAAGCCCTCGCCAAAGGCGAAGCCGTTGAGCCAAAAAGCACCGAAGCCATCGGTTGCTTCATTCCCTTCACTAAATTCTAACCAACGCACGTTTATGAAAAAAAAGATTATCACAGCACTGACATTGTCTTTCATTTGTCTGCCCCCCCTTGCGGGTCAAGACGCAGTTACCTACACCACGGACATCTCGCCCATCATCTACAACAACTGCACCGTTTGTCATCGCGCTGGCGAAATCGGCCCGTTTCCGCTGACAAACTTTGAAGAAGTACGTGACGAGGCTTACACCATTCTCAGCGTCACGCGCAAAGGCTACATGCCTCCATGGATGGCCGATCGCGAGTTCAGCAAGTTTTTGGGTGAGCGCGGGTTAACAGATCAAGAGGTCGAAACCATCGCCCAGTGGGTCGAAGCCGGGATGCCGGAGGGCGACCCTGCTTTGGAAGCACCCATTCCCAAGTTCGCCAAAGGTTCCGCCCTCGGCAATCCCGACCTAACCTTACGTGTCGACGAACCCTATAAGATCAAGGGGAGTAATACAGATGAATACCGCGTCTTTGTGTTGCCCACCGGACTAACAGAAGACCGCGATCTCGTTGGCGTCGAGTTCCGCCCTGGCAACCGCGCCATCTTGCATCACGGCTTGCTTGCTTTCGATACCACGGGACAGGCGCGCGAGAGCGATGCGAGTGATCCGCTTGTTGGTTACGAAGTCTTTGGCGGATTTGGCATACCTATCAGTCCCCAAGCTCAGCTCCCCGGCTACACACCTGGCGCGGTTCCTCTACGTTTACCAAAAGGGGTGGGCATTAAACTACCAGCTGGTGCTGACATTCTCATGCAAACCCACTATGCCCCATGGCCGGTGAGGGATTCCGATCAATCCGGCGTCAACCTGTTCTTCGCCGATGAGCCTGTGGAGCGCTATCTCAAAACACGCCAGATGATGCCCTTCGATCTCGTTGAGGAAGACACACTACAACGCTTAGCTTATCAGAACGTCTCGACGTTGTCCAAGAACTCGCCGAAGAATTCGGCCAGAACGTTTCCGGCGGGCCCGGAGACAGCGGCAATATTGCTGATCGGTTAGGAGAAGGCTTCGGCGGCAGGCTCGAAGGCTGGTCACTCTTCAAACTACCTCCCGACGAAATCTCCCGCTTCCACGGCATCTGGAACGTGGAGGAAGACATCAGCCTCATCAGTATCTATCCACACTGCCATTTGCTCGGGAAAAGCTGGGAAATCTACGCTATCAATCCCGAGGGCAATCGCGAAAACCTTCTTAAAATCGATTCATGGGACTTTAATTGGCAGGGAGACTACCCCCTTCCCAAATACCTCAAACTTAACAAAGGTTCGACCATCCATGCCATCGCCACCTACGACAACACGGTTGATAATCCCATGAACCCCAGCATGCCCCCGAAGGCGAGCGGGTGGGGAGGCAAGACCACAGACGAAATGTATCTTCTGGGATTCAACTATGTCGACTACCGCGAGGGTGACGAGAACACTTCCCTGAACCATCTCGATCTTAAAGCCTCCGAACCGTTGCCTTCATTGCAGATACGTCAGAATAGCGATCTAACTTATTCTCTTATTTACGAGTCGGTTTCTGATTCGTGGAAGATCGAACGCTCAGACGATCTCCTGGACTGGAATCCGTATTCCCCAACCGCTCATGCATCCGCAAACTACGGTTATACGGTAATGCCCATTGTGCCCAACGGAAAGCAGAAGAATTACTTCCGTGTCATCAGCGACCCTAACACCTCAAACCTAGAATGAAAATACTACTACTCTTACTTTGCACGTTGATGATTGTTGGCTGTGCCAGCCCGCAGAGCAACCGACCGTTTGCAAAGCGAAAACAAGCCATGAACGATGCCAAGAAGCGTTTCAAAGCACTGGACGTCGACGGTGATGGCGAACTCTCCCTTACCGAGTTTACCAAATCCCAAGCCGCTCAACGCTCCGCCGATCCTGACAACTTATTCAACTCAGCCGACACGAACACAGATGGAGCCCTCACCTTCGACGAACTCCGACAAGCATTAAGTGAGCATCGATCAAAGCGCAATTGATATTCTCTTCAGGAGATTCCAATCAAAAACCGCCCAAAGTTACCGCAATCGCCCAAGGGCTTACACATTTGCATTTTGATTTTGGAACCATTTGATGATTATGAAAAAACTTCCCCTTTTGGTAAGCCTTTCAGAAACTAAACTCCCATGGCAAGTGTCATGGAGCAAGTCCCGCAGGAAAGGCTGCTTGCTTGAGAGCAATGATCAGACCTCTGGCCTTGCCCTGAAACGTGGTTGACTCGCTTCAAACATGAGTCATGTTTTTGTCTATGAATCTGAATTGATCAAAATTTGTCAGGTTCGTTGCTCTTTTTGCGTTGTCATAAAACGCGGAAATGT
>KB911976.1 GCA_000383715.1 Verrucomicrobia bacterium SCGC AAA164-E04 | reverse complement strand
ATCAATTCCCTCATTCTCTGCAGACCAGTTTTGAGAACGTCCTTAGGATCCTTTGCCCACAGGTCTGCATTAAATAGCTCGAGACTCATGGCCCCTTTGTATCCTTTATTGCGCAGAATGGATATTTCTGACTTCAGGTCAATGACACCGTCACCAATCATGACTCGATCGGGGTCCGTTTGTGTTTGGGCGGGTTTATCTGGATGCGCATCGTCGATGTGGTAATGACTGATCCTGTCCACCGGGATTTGTTCCAGATCGTTCAATGTAGAGCCACTGTTCCAATTATGAAAAGCATCCAGAATCAGTGTGGCATCAGAGTCCCCTGATTGCTGGACGACATCCCAGGCCTGTGATAACTGATGGATGGATTTAAAAAAACTGATGTATTCAAAAGTAGGTTTAATTCCGGTTTCTCTGCCGATCTGCAGGAGGTCTGCATATCTTTCAGGAAGGGTGGAAATGTCGCATGCTTCGATGGGAGGGGTTGCTACGATGTAAGGGGCTCCGATGCGCGCGCCGAGGTCGAACCGTCTTTTGGCTTCGTCCATTACGAGTTTATACTCCCAACCGTGCATGTCTCCCCACTGCCTGATGGCGATGCAGCAAGGGACGATGAGCCCGTGATCATCAAGGGCTTTTTCAACATCGGAAATTTCACCCCCTTGACCGATGTGTTCGTAGAGATCATTTATCCACAATTCGATTCCATCGTAGCCAACTTCTCCAGCCAGACGGATTTTTTCCATTAATGGTTGAGGCTTGATTGTGCTGGTATTGAGGCAGAGTTTTGGATTCATTTCAAAGAATATGGATAATGAGTGTTTGGGATATTTTGATTAAAAGGGGCCAAGACGGGGAGGCATTGGATCCATGGTGAAGACACTTGTGTCGAAGCACCATTTCAATAATCGCATTTTGCGGTCCTGTTCCCCGGGGCGATTCCAAAGGTTTTCAAACTCGTTGGGATCTTTTTCCAGGTCGTATATTTCCCCATCGTCTGTGCCGTGATAGGCAACGATCTTTTCAGTCTTGGAGCGTAACATGGTCCCATAGGAGTGGCGGTGTGTCCATGCATTGTAATATTCACTGAAGACAAAATCACGATGCTGATCAGGTGAGCTTTCACCTCGGCAAATATTCGTCAGGCTCTTTCCCTGAAATCCTTCATAGACTGGAATACTTGCAGCTTCGCAAAAGGTGGGGGCCAGATCAATTAGCTCCACCAGACCGTCACATTGAATGCCTGATTCAAACCCTTCAGGCCAGTGCAATACCAATGGAACGCGCAGTGCTTCTTCGTAAAAATGAGGGCCTTTCAGATACAGGCCATGGTCGCCGAGCATTTCGCCATGGTCAGACATGAACACAAGCAGAGTCTTTTCAAGTTGTCCCGATTGTTCGAGGGCGGCAATGATACGCCCCAATTGGTCATCAATAAGGGTAACCATGGCATAATATGCTGCAGTGATCTGACGTCTGTCGTCATCGGTCATGGATTGTAAATCAAAGTAGCCCGGCTCGTTGTGAGCCCATCGATGATCCAGTTTTTGGTAGCTTGATTTCTGATTCCACTCTTCATGTTTGAACTTGGGTAATTCCATCTGATCTGGATCATACAACCTCATGTATTCAGGAGGAGGATCAAATGGATGATGCGGATCAAAGCAGTTGAAACTGAAAAACCATGGCTCTTCGCTGTGGCTCTGAATGAATTCAATCGTTTTTTCTGCACACCATGTAGTCTGGTGATATTCTGATGGGACTCCTTCCTTGATATAAGAAGTGGAGGCGCCTTGATAGAGTTTGTCCCAGGATTGTCCCTTCGATCCGAGCCACTGTGAATACGCATTTTCAGGCCAATCCGGCTGCGGGTGATGCGACCAGTCGAATACCTTGTAACCATCGTCAATTCGACTTTCCACACGCCCCTTGGCACAACTTGAGAGGTGTAGCTTCCCTGCGAGTCCGCATGTATAATCATGATCAGCAAATATGCGGCTGAGAAGTTTCTCCTCTTTGGGGATTTGCTGCCCGTTTTGTCGGCAACGAGTGGTCCTTGCGTATCGGCCAGTCAGGAAAGAAGCCCTGCTTGGAGTGCAGACAGGGCTCTGGCAGTAGGCTCGGGTAAAGGCCACCCCATCACGGATGAGCCGATCCGTATGCGGGGTTTTGATTCTGTGGTTGCCTAGCGCATGAATGGTATCATAACGCTGTTGATCCGTACAGATCCACAGGATATTAGGACGTTGAGACATGTCAAACGTATCAGCTTTTGGGCATTTGGATCATACGAATCTCATGGGCCCCGTCCGGCCTAGCATACTCGTAATAATAGCGGAGTTCATCTTCAAGCTCCACTGGATGCAAATATCTGAGAGAACCGCTACCATGTGGTGAGGTCAGGTAAGGGGTGTCAGGTGTAATGCGATGCCACTTCTTGAGATCTAGACTGACAGCCAAACCGGTTTTTTCTTCATAATTTTCCGTGTGGCTTGGCCCACCATCATAAAAGCCAAGATAAAAAGGAGGTATAACCTGAACTGATCCGATCCTGGCCGCGTGACAGTCCCAGCCAGACTTACTTGGAGGGAAAATATCTCCAATCCATTCAAAATGGATACCATCGTCACTGACTGCCAGGGCAGTTGAAGATTTGGAGAGTCCAGTATTGTAGATGTCAGAGGTGGCATGCATTTGTTGTTTTTCTTCTTCCGTGACATTGGAATTACCCGGCGCGTAACTCAGGAACATGTAAAATTTACCATCAACTTCCATCACAAACGGATCCTTCACACCTTCACATTGCGTTTGCTCTGCATTGAGGATGGGAATTTGTTTGCTGATATCGAAATTCGAAGGATGATCGGCCTCGAGCATAACCACAAACCAACGCTGGTCCGCGGGGGCAACATAACTGAGGTAGAGTCTCCAGCGCCCGTTCTTGGTTTTTATCAAACTTCCCTTCTCGATGGAATCTGTCTCCAGTTCCTCCTTCGTCGTTTTCCAGATAGTGTCGAAATGAATGCCATCTTTGCTTTGAGCAACAAAACATTTTCCACCCCGAACGGGGCGGGGTTCGCGGGCTCTATAGTAGAGATAGTAGGTCTCATCTGATGGATCAAAGACTATACTACAGGCTCCAACCCAGTAGCCTTCGCCGTCACCTAGAGGTTTCACGACGACCTTACCCTGTTCGGGATCGAATGGTTTCAAGGCATTCCAGCGATTTAATGATTCAGAACTCATAATGGTTAATATTGTTAGGCTCGATAGACTGTAAATCCAATTTAAAAATCATCCCTCAAATTTCACAAAAGCTAGCAACAAAATAGTGAAGAGGCCAAGTTTGCGAGAGGAATACCTCGGGATCGCCTTTGGTCTATCAACACATATGTGAATAGGCATCCTCGTTGGGAATGCTTGGGGAATACCGTTCAATGATAAACAGATTGACCTTTTTTTTTCAGTTTTCACTATATCCCCATGTCACATTATTTCCGTCATGCTATCGCATTGTTGGTATTCGTGTTTTCTCTGATTTTCAGAACAGAATTGGTAGCAGAACAGCGCCCGAACTTTCTGATCATCATGGCCGATGATTGCACCTACAACGATCTACCCATTTATGGAGGGAAAAACGCCCTCACTCCTAATATTGACCGATTGGCATCACAAGGCTTGGTTTTTGACAGGGCCTACCTGACTTCCGCGATGTGTCAGCCATGTCGAGCCGAATTATATACAGGGCAATTTCCCATGAGAAATGGATGCGCCTGGAATCATTCTGCCAGTCGCCCCGAGACAACGAGTATGCCGCATCATTTGTCCAGTCAGGGCTATCGGGTCGGGCTTGCCGGCAAGGTACACGTTAAACCCAAGGCTTCTTTTACTTTTGAGACAGTGGCTGGATTTGATCCGAATTGCGTTCGTAATCCAACTCGTGATCACGATCTCAACGGACTGGAGGCTTTTATTAATCAAGATAGCAAACAACCTTTTTGTCTGGTGGTGGCCCTTGTCGAACCGCATGTACCTTGGGTCATGGGGGACGCTTCAATTTACCCGCCTGAAAAAATCCAGTTGCCTGCCAACATTGCCGACACACAGCGGACCCGCTCAGACTTTGGTCGCTATCTCGCAGAAATAACCTATATGGATGGACAGGTTGGAGAAATTCTTCGATCCTTGGAGCTCTCAGGAAAAGCCAAGGATACCATCGTCTTTTTTACCTCGGAACAAGGCTCTCAATTCCCGGGTTGCAAATGGACGAATTGGGACACTGGACTTCACACTGCCCTGATTGCGCGTTGGCCGGGAAAGATCACAGCAGGGCAACGAACGCTCGCGATGGTTCAGTATGCCGATATACTACCAACTATCATGGAACTCGCTGGAGGCGTATCCGAAGAAAAAGGATTTGATGGAACCAGTTTTCACAAGGTCTTGTCAGGGCTGGCAAAAAGTCATCGATCTTTTGTTTTCGGTATGCACAACAACGTGCCCGAAGGTCCTCCCTATCCGATACGAAGCGTTTCCGATGGGGAATATCATTATATCAGGAATCTTGAGCCCAATGAGATCTATATTGAAAAGCATCTGATGGGATCGAATGGAGATGGAAAACTCAATAACCCATATTGGGCAACCTGGGTTTTCGCTTCCTCAGACGACGAAGCGACTTATGAGCTGGTCAAACGCTACACTCGACGCCCAGCCGAAACTCTTTATCACACGGCTGAGGATCCCTTTGAAATGAAGAATTTAATCAATCAGGGAAATTTGTCTGACATTCAGGGAAGACTGGCCAACGAACTGGATGCGTGGATGAAAACTCAGGGTGATCCAGGTTCAGCTCAGGATAGCCGGGAAGCATTGAATGCTTCCCGGCGAGGGGAGCACCGTTACATACCACCCTCAGAGTGAAGATCTTTAAAAGATCACGATAAATCAAAGGAACATTGAAATCGGATGGTTTTCTTTAAAGGATCTGCGTGATAAGTGCATGCAGCATAGTAAGATAGGTATGAAAATTGCTGCCAAATCGACTTCAATCAGGTGCTCTCATGATGGCTGCAGATTGAAATGGCAATGATCTGTAGGTAGCTAGTTATTGCCAGTCTTTTTTAAAACGGTTACAAAACCCCTGTGAACACAAGTAATGATGGACTGATAACCTCCCCCTCGATGCTGTACGGATTATGGTTTCTGGGATCCGGATTGTTTTTTTTGATTTTCCTGTGGCTGATCAAAATAGAACCATATGTGCGCAGACGAAACCGCACCTCGACTTTTTTTCTTTACCCTTGGGCTCCTTGGAAAGATTATCTCGATGCAGTGAAGACTGCCAGGCGCCACAGGCATGGAACCCCCTTTTTTCTCACGTTGTTTTTCTGGATGAGCCTAACAGAGGGAGTGGGTATTTTAAGCTGGGTTTGCTGTTGGGCAATCTTGTGAGAAACTTTTTCAATTGTTTCAGTCAACGAATTGACTGGCATCCGATGCAAAACGCATCACGTGAAAAATAAAATTTTGCTCATGGACTCCACTTATTAAGTGAGCCATGGGCCCCTCGGCATAGGCGACTACATCTTCCCCGCCATGAGTCTCGCTTCCCATGGGAATGCCTGCTTCCTGTACGTAGTTCTCACACTCCACATCCACCTCGCTCAGGTCCGGGCGCGATTGTCTTGGCACATTGATGTATTTCCAATCGTTTCCTGCGACAAGGCTTCCACCTCCGTCACCAAACTCACCGTGAAAATGCGTGCCGCCATGAGAAACAGAATCTGATTTTTTATTGAGAACTGATCCAGTATACCCACCCCCATTGACGTAGCCCAAAGTTGTATAAGGCAAGCCAAGGGCATCTTTCTTTGGTTCTTTCTCAGGTTGCCCTTTTGAATCATTGCCCACCACAAGACCTAAAATAGGATTCCCGCGTGTGGGGTATCCGGCGATTGTAAAAGTATGACTGTGATCAGCAGTGACGAGGATTAAAGTCTCTTTTTTTTCTTGTTTGGTAAGAGATTTCCGAATGCCCCTGACAGCATCCGATAGTCGAATGGTTTCCATGAGTGCCCTGTGAGCATTGCCTGCGTGATGTGCGTGATCGATCCGTCCTGCCTCGATCATCAGGAAGAATCCTTTTTCATTTTTCCTTAGAACTTCCAAAGCCTTGATGCTCATTTGCTCGAGAGATGGCTCATCAGGATAAATGGGTTTGGCACGGTCAATCTCATATTGCATATGGGCCGGTTCGAATAATCCAAGTAGCTTGGAAGTCTGATTCGTATCCACCGCATCCAACCCTGCGTGATCATAAACAAAAGAGGATTGAGGCTGAAGCAGCCACTCATTGATCAGGTTTCTCCCATCTAGTCTTTTTCCGGAGTTTGTGGGATCTTCATGGTCTGGAGATGTTTCAGGGATGAAGGCTCCTCTTCCTCCCCCCAATGCAACTTCGAGTCCATCACCGTGGGGAAATTCAATCAACTGTCGTGCTATGTCTTTAAATCCCGCTTCGTAGGCATTCTTATGCTTGGATTTCATGTCTGCATCATGCTCCCAATTGCGTTCTGGAGAGTGAGCATAACACGCAGCTGGAGTGGCGTGAGTAATCCTTGCAGTAGTGACAATACCTGTTGATTTACCCTCTTTCTCAAAACGCTCCAGCAGCGTTGTTACTTTTCTGGAGTTACCTTCATAGTCTTCGACGGACGTGTGATCTCCACGCACCACATCCTGATCATAGCCGAAGGTATATGCCTTGGTCTTGTGTCCTGTCATGATCGCACTCATGGTTCCGGCTGAATCAGGAGTTTGCTGATTGGAGTTGTAAACTTTGATCAAGGCTGTGTTAGGGAACGATTCCCAACTTAGGTTGTTCTCTTCCCCAGAGTTCCCATTTTGTTGGCCTTCCAGAATGCGTGCCGCTGTAATGGTGGAAATGCCCATGCCGTCTCCAATGAATAAAATAATGTTTCTGGCATGTCCGTGAATGGGTTGTTGTTGAATAGCTTGATTCAGGCGTTGTTGCTGGGCCTGGTAGGAGGCCGGTTCCCGAGTTTCGCATTGCGCCAAATTTAGCGTCAGGTAGATAGATGCTGCTATCAAAGGGTAAAATGGAAATTTCATTTTGTTCGTATCTCTCACTTATTATATCATCGGACTTTTATGAAGGGGCTCTATGTGGAATCGATGCTCCTTTGCTCAAAGATCAAACACAGTCTTGTCCATTGATGTTTGCCCACTCTCATCATCTCGAGGGGCATCGGTTTGGTGAAATATCATGCAAAACGGACCAATATTGATTTGATCTTTGTCTCGCAACAGTGTGGGTTCAGTTACTTTGCATCCGTTATGAAAAGTTCCATTTCGACTGTCTGCGTCGATCAACCATAACTGATTGCTTTTTTCCTTTTGAATCATGGCATGTCGGCGTGAGACTTTTTGATCAGGCAGGCAAAGCGTGCTGGCAGCGGTGCGACCAATGCTGCAACTGGATTTGATGCGTACTCTTTGTCCATCAGTCAACTCGATTTCAGCCATGGGTTTCACGCGCTCGATCCACTCTGCATTGTAAACATATGCGTAGATTCTGTTCCGAACGACCAGATGGTTTTTTTCAACTCGAACAAGTCCCGAGAGAAAAAGTTCGCTGATCAAGGGATTTGTATCATCATCGGAGAAAGGCTTTGCTGTGTTCAGCACGTTTTCGTAAAGCTCCAAAAGCATCATCTGATCCAGCTGGCTTCGGCGGATTCTTTCCCTTACATACAGAAGGTTATCATCTTTTTCGCGAGCTCTGCTGGATAGGAATATCTCTCCGCAAATCCAATCGACCCAGGCTTCCGGTTCTTTCTTCTCCTCAGCTGTTTGACTGTTTTTATCGATGACAGCACGGCAGAGTCTCTGAGTAAGGTAAGGGTGACCGTGAGTCCAGTGGTGGATTTGTTTAAGTAACCTTTCCGCCTTTTGATGATTCCCTGCGTGTTCTTCCAAGCCTTTAGCAAGAGGAAGAGCCTCTTCATGGGAAAAATCGTTGAGTGGCACCCGGTGTCCGATATTGAAGGGCGTTGCATTGGGATCTTTGATTAAATCAGCAGGTGTGGCCACCCCCAGTAGGCAAAACGTCAATTTATGGTATTCGGGATCTTCAATGCGCTGATTGTAACACTGACGGATTGCTCCAAAAAGTTCGTCCGTTGGGAAAGGTAAACTGCGGACCATGTCCAGTTCGTCGAAAAAAACAACGAGTTTTTTATCGATACGAGGCAAGATGACATTGCGTATTGCTTGAAACCATCTTTGAACCGGGCTCATTCTCGAATGGTCCATCCAGTAATCCTCCAGTTCATCTTCCAGATGCATTGTTTGGCCAATTTTCACCAATAATCCATCATACCATTGCTCGATATTCAGGTTCTGGCCAATCGCGGTTAAATCTAGTATGAGCGAGTCAATGCCTACTTCTTTCAATCGCATTGCAGCCCGCACCATACTTGAGGATTTCCCCATCTGTCGGGCTGTAAGCACATAACAGAACTCTCCCTGCGAGAGAAGATCAAACAATTGCTTGTCGGACTCTCTTTCAACATAAGAAGGACTGTTATGGTGCAAAGTGCCACCCGTGGTGAAAAACCTGCTCATCAGATCATGCTAGATGAATTGTTTGAACCCCGCCAATCAGAAATACTTTTATTCATTCAGACAGAAAAAATCTCGGGTAGAAGGGGCTATTTACAACTTCCTGTAACCAGCTTGAGATTGTCATCGTCTCTCACTAACGAACATACAATCAAAGAAAACATGATGAAAAATAAAAAAACCTTATTGGCTTTGGTCGCTCTTTCCGCAGCGCTCACAACAAACACACAGGCACAAGGCAGGGGACAGGGTCGTGGCCCTGACGGTGGCTTCGGTGGGCCTCAAGGAGGGCCTCCTGTGTTCGCGGCCCTTGATGCCAACCAGGACGGTGAGCTTTCTGCATCTGAAATCAAAAACGCGGTTGCCGTTTTAAAGAAGCTCGATAGCGACGGAAATGGAAAATTGACCATGGATGAAATCCGGCCGCGTAGGGGTAAGGGTGGCCCTGAACGGGGTGATTCCAGACAAAATGAAGGACGTCGTGGAGGTCAGGCAGGCGGTGGAAAGCAGATGGCAGATCGCCTGATGCAAGCAGATGCCAATGGAGATAATAAAATTTCCAAGGACGAGCTCCCTGAGCGCATGCAGCGCTTAATGGGCGTTCTGGACGCCAATAAAGACGGCTATATAACGCGTGAGGAGGCTGAAAAAGCAGGTCAGGGTCTCAGGAATCGTGGAGGGCAAGAGCAGCGCCGAGGTCAAGGACAGGGCCGGGGTCAACGCCAAAGGTCGCGACCAGGGCGTCAGTAATGCCTCGTAATCGTTCCGGACTTCGCGACTTAGAGGTTCTCTCAAAAAAAAATCCCCGGACAGGCATGTTTGTCCGGGGATTGAATTATTGATACAAGATAGTCAAACGCCTCTCGACTGACCGCTTACAGTCTGCGTTCAATCAATTCAACTTCATATCCCTCAGGTGCGTCGACAAAAGCAAAACCTCCGCTGCCATCAAGTTTCATGGTAGGGCCATCTGAAAACGTCTCGCCAATGGATTCCAGGTGTTTTCCAAATGCTTCCAAGCTATCGACGATAAACGCGAGATGCGTTAAGTCTTCCTGCACTTCCACAGGGCCACTGTTTGGGAAATAACAAAGTTCAATCAGCTCTTCGCTTTCAGGGGCTTTTAAAAAAACAAGTTCAGAGCCGCGAGGTGATTTGTGACGACGCACTTCCTCGAGTCCGAGAACTCTTTTGTAAAAATCTACACTCTTTTCCAAATCGCTGACGCGATACCTCGTATGATCTAATCGACGTACAATGCCCATGGGAGAAGGTTAGAATTTGAAAATCTGAAGGGCAATACTTCAAATACTTTATTTGGATTCGACGTCCCTCAGTTCTTTTTCTTTTTTCTGAATGGCCTCTCTCAGAAGGGCTTCAGCAGACCACCCTTTGGATTGTGCGTCCATGGCCAGTTCGAGCAGGGATTCTCCCAGAAGTGCGGGGTCCTCTGGTAGCTTGTTTGAGGGAGGGGTTTCCAGCGGAATGAGTTTGGCTTTGCGTGCTTTTTTTGCGAGTTTTTCAGCATACTGAAGCGCAGGAAGGTGCTTTGGGATGCCGTCCATTGCGGAGTGACGCTCCAGGTGGGTTCCTTCTTTTTCGGTGCGTTTGATTTTTTCCCAATTGGCCCATACTTCATCAATATCATCTGCTTTTGTATCTCCAAAAACATGAGGATGCCTTCGGGTCAATTTCTCAGCCAATGTTTGACAGACAGCATTGAAATCAAACACTTTTCTTTCTTTGGCAAGCTGGCAATGAAAGACAACCTGAAGCAGCAAGTCACCCAGTTCTTCCTGCATTTCATGATCATCTCCAGCTTCAATGGCATCGATAAGCTCGTAAACTTCTTCCACCGCATGAAATTTAAGAGACTCATGATCTTGCTCCTTATCCCAAGGGCATCCGTCAGGTGCCCTTAATCGAGACATGATTTCAAGAACTGCCTGAACAGGTGTGACTTGATGGTTCATTTTTTAATGGAGCTTAGAGAATGACAAGGTTATCCCGATGAATGATTTCCTCACCATGATCTTTCCAGGTTTGGAAGGATGCTGAATCTGACTCGGCAATTCCCCGGGCAAATTCGGTGCCTTCTTCATCAAGAAGACGAACGACTTCACCAGATTGAAAAGGTCCTTCAATGTCAGTGACTCCTCCTGGTAGAAGGCTCTTTCCATTTTCACGCAGAGCCAGCTTCGCTCCTTGATCAACAGTCAGGGAACCTTTTGGACGATGAAAAAATGCTATCCAGCGTTTGCGCCCTTTAAGTCCTTTCTTTGATGGAAGGAATACAGTGCCCACATCAGCGCCTTCCGCCATGTCTCTGAGAATCGTCGCATTGCGGCCAGGGCCTATGAACATGGGTATGCCAGATCTGACTGCGATCTTTGCCGCCTCGATCTTGGTGGTCATGCCACCAGTTGCAGTGACACTCGTCGTACCCCTCGCCATTGCCATTATTCTTTCATCAATTCGCTCCACTTCCGAAATTCTTTTCGCCTCAGGTGTCGCAAAATCTTCGATCAAGCCGTCTGCTGTGGTTAAAATGACGAGTAATTCAACTGGAATCAGGCAAGCGACCAGAGCCGAGAGCGTGTCATTGTCTCCAAATTTCAATTCGGTAAAAGACACGGCATCGTTCTCGTTTACAATCGGAATAAAATCACGATCCAGTAAAGCCGTTAAGGTATTTCTGGCATTCAGGTGTCTTTCGTGATGCTTGAGGTCTGCATGGGTAAGCAGGACCTGTCCGACCGATAAACCATGTTTGGAAAAAAGGTCAGAATAGGTATGCATCAGACGTGTCTGGCCTACTGCTGCGCAGGCTTGGAGATCAGCCAGCGTTTGAGGCCGTCGTTCCCAGCCCATGCTCCCCATTCCGGCAGAGAAACCGGAATTAAACCTACTTTTGAATACATCAGTTTTTTTAAATCCATCCATCAGTTATCACAGGCCTGGGATGTCGTCCAGCAATCAGGGGACTCTGATGCCACACTGATTCTGGATGCTTTTCATAATTGGAACAGTGGCTCTACATTGAACGATCTGGAACAAATCCCGGTGGACAGGATCAGTCATTACCACATCGACGATGCGCATCCAGATAAACCCGCCCAAACACAAACGGACCCCGATCGAGTCATGATTGGTGACGGTGTCATTGACCTGAAGTCAGAAATATCCATTCTGCGCAATAAAGGATACAAAGGGGGCCATGAGTCTCGAGCTATTTAATGCAGACCTGTGGGCAAAGGATCCTAAGGACGTTCTCAAAACTGGTCTGCAGAGAATGAGGGAATTGATTGAGCTCTGAGAGCTCGAGTTCATCATCTACGAACAGGTTCAACCAAATGGTAGCGGTCAATATCGTTGGGAGAAAGTGTGTACCGGGTTCCGTCTGGCCATTGCAGGATCATTTCATCTATTTGGTCCGTTTGCCCAATCCCAAAATGAAATTGGTAGGGTGATTGGGTCCGGTAGCCGTCCCCGGTGATTATCGGACGAGTCAATGTCTTGTTTTGATATTTAATCTGTAATTGCGCCCCCATCAGAGGCGGCCAATCCTTGGATTCGCGCAGTTTAAAACCTATCCAATGATTCTTGGTTTGATGAAAGTTTGGAAAGAGGTGCATCACTTGTCGTTCATCAGGCCAAAGCTCGAAAGTCGTCACAGCAAGGTCAGGTAATCCATTCCCATCAAAATCCGCCGCAACCACATTGCGGCAATCTTCAGGCATCGCCAATCCAAACAGGTAGGCTACCTCTATCCATTCCTTTCCGTTGAGATTCAGAAAGAATTGATTACGTTCGTTTCCTCCGTAGGAAGCCCCTGCCTGCTGGTATCGGAGTTGTTTGGATTCAAAATATTCGCTAAGTCCAGAATCCTCGCGGGAGCTTCCAATAGAAAGATCTTCCCTCCAGAATTCGGATTCATAGTCATAAGTCCGCGCTCCTGTGATGTGTCCATTCACAATGTAAACATCCTGATCTCCATCGAGATCAAAATCGATATTAGCCGCCCCCCAGGACCACCCAGTTTGGCGCATCGGACTCAATCCTGCCACTTGCTGCACCCCATTTTCATTCCCCCAGAAAATCCGATTCCCATAAGACATGGCTTGGCGCATCCCGGAGGGATCCGTCGCATTTCCAAGCGTTCGAATACCAAGTGTCGCCATGCGTTCTGCTGCCGCAGAATGCATCCCAATCATCAACAGATCCAAACGTTGATCCAGATTCCAATCGCCCAGCAAATGTGCCATCCCAAACCCATAACGGTTTCCTCCCCAGTCACGCGTGACATCTTCAAAATGTCCAGAGCCATCATTCCGATAAAAATCAACACCCGAAAAATCACTGACGACAGCCAAGTCCAAATCTAAGTCGTGATCAAGATCCACGAGGGAGGCACTGTATGTTCGACGGAATCGTTTCGACTCCAACCCGGCCTCAATTGTCGCATCCGAAAATGTACCATTCCCTTCATTTATAAGCAAAAAAGCCGGATGCCCATCATTGGCATCAAAAAACGGCGCTGGCATTTGACCGTCCTGATAAGGGACTTTGTATTGCCCCAACCAAACATCCAAATCTGAATCGCCGTCAATATCTCCCGATGTCAGTACGAATGGATTGATGAGTTGTCCATTGAATAAATCCTGCCTGCGAGGCGCCTTGGCGAAGGCTCCCTTGCCATCGCCCTCATACAAAGCGAGGCCCTCCGTTGTCACGGCCAGAAAATCCAGAAATGCATTTCCGGAAAAATCTGCCACAATCCCTTGATGAAATTGCGCTAAAGGAAATTCCAGCAAGGAGCCGGTTCGAAAACGCCCGCTGCCCTGATTCCAGAACACACGGTTGATTCTCGATAGAATGATTTCAGGCGCAAAATCACCATCAAGATCGAGCACTTGCAAATTAGGTTCTAGAACGAGATCCTGGTCGGCAGGAGAAACATCAGCTGCCACAACATGCTCAAATGGCGGAAGGCCATCTCGTTGCAGGAGGGTCGCTTCGGTAACTTCGATGTGCTTCACTCCACCAAATACATTACTTTTTCGACTGGAGTACCAAATAATGTTCATGCCTCCCCGAAGGATCCATCTGGTTGCCGGTTCACCTCGTTTGGCATGAAACTCAAATGTAAATTTGGAAACAGGGCTAGAGTAGCGGTCATCATGCGCCATGAAACCCACATGACGCCATTGCATTTGCGCCAGCTCAATGCCTGCTGATTTGATCTCCTCCAACCATGAGCGCCATTCATCGGGTGTCCATCTTTTTGAAGATGGCTGGAGATCATGAAGTCCAATGTCATGATCAATGCGTCTTTGATCGCTCCATTGTCCCCATTGCATTGAGATGAATTCCAATTTTCTGAAGACACCTAGTTTATCTTTACTGGATTTGACATCATCCCAAATAGCCTCCATCCATTGTCCGTAAGATTCCGACATCATTTCACCTGCTAAAGAAGCACTTTCGAGTATTTCACGCTGGGATTCAAAATCGATTTCCTCAGGTGCCTTTTGCGGTGTAAGGGACACGTTTACCGGTTCAATCTTCTCCAAATTATCCCCGCAACCAGAAATAAGAAGGCCTAAACACACCAACCCTACATCCTGAGCGAGAAAAGAGCCTGATTTCATGCGTCGTAAATGACAGAGAACATCCAAGAGAAAGAGGGATATTGAAATCTTGCTTTTTTGGCGTTTTAAATCCATGGTTTAAATCGTTCCAACAAGTAATAGACTATCTGGCCAATCTGGAATGATCTCGGTTCAGTGTAAATGAGGACGTTATGCGTTAGCGATAAGGAGGTAAAGATCTATCCTGAGGACCATCAAGGCCTGTTCACTTCTAACTCAAAATACAAGATTATGTCCCATCGCATTCAAAAATATAAACTCATCATATCTGAAAACTCCAACGATCTGGAGCAATCCATCAATGAACATTTCAAAAAAGGTTTTGAATTATACGGCGATCCCGGAATAAAGGCATCATCCGACGGAACCTCGAAATTTTTCCAGGCCATGGTGCTCAGAGGCGACTTTTAAGCTGGGGAATCTTTCTTGCTGAATGGCTTGTTCGCGGTAATGATTGGGACTCGAACAATGGCCCGTGGTCTAATCATGAAAAGAAAATCAATCCACCTGTGGACGTCAGGCATCTGCCTTTCGTTGTTACTTGTTAATACAACATTGAAAGCGGAAGTCGGCGTCGGCGCTAAACCTTTGCAGGGAGCAGCAATGCTCTTTGATGGAAGCAGAGAAATGCTCGACGAAAAATGGACCTACTGGAAGGGGCCGCGTTTCGCATCCTCACTCCCCATCAAGTGGAAGATTGTGGATGATCCGGTAGACAGTGGGACAGCAGTCATGACGGATGACCCCGCTGCAGCAGGTGGCATTTATGGTGCAGCCGACATCGTTACCAAACAAAAATTCAAGGACTTCCGATTGCACATCGAATTCCTTATCCCAAATAAGGGTGGTAACAGTGGAGTTTACCTTCAGAACCGATATGAAATTCAAGTTCTGGATGGCGACAAAACAAAACATGGTATGGGGGCTGTCATCAATGAAAGTGAATCTCCTTATCATGCCTACAACGGGTTGGGCAAATGGAATGCTTACGATTTCACTTTCAGAGCAGCCCGTTTTCAAGATGGCAAGCGCACCGAAAAGGCTCATGTCACCGCCTATTTCAATGGAAAAAAAGTTCACACCAACTTTCCAATCAATAAAGTCTGGGGCGGGAAAAATTCCGGTATCGATGGAGGCAACAATGGAGGATTAGGCATCACTGATCGTCCCGGTGGGTTGAAACTTCAATGCGAAGGACACGACGTACGTTACCGCAACATCTGGATCAAGGAATTAGACCTCGAGAATCCTGATACAGATTTCTCCGAACCAATGGTCAAATAACAATAGATTCATTACGATTCCGAAACGAGAGATGGCACCGCCTGGCATGTCAGCAGAATCTACTCCCAGCTCAACCGGCATTGACTTGTCTGGCGAACGCCGTTTTTTATCGTGGTGGATATGGGTAGTCTACTCAATATTGATAGTCGCGGGTATCCCATGGTATTGGCCAGCTCAATATGAAGGCACCCTTTTTGGATTGCCTACCTGGACGCTGTGTTCCCTTGCTGCGTCATTTGTGGCTTCTTGCTTCACTGCTTGGTTACTGATGACCCGATGGCCTGTGGAGTCTGTCGAAAATGATCTTCCTGTCAGCGAAAAAAACCACTCATGAATGAGAGCGTGATGCCATTCGGCTGGGGAGGTATCACTTTCCTGGTGTGCTACCTCATAGGCCTGCTTTTCATTGGCTGGCTTGGAGGTCGCGCCAAAAAAGACAATTCGCTGCGAGACTTTTATCTTGGAGGTAAAGGTGTCGGTATGGTCGTCCTTCTCCTCACGCTTTACGCGACACAATACAGTGGAAACACAATGTTTGGATTCAGCGGTAAAGCTTATCGTGTAGGCTTTTCCTGGATCACCTCGGTGCATTTCATGACGGCCATCATCGTCGGGTATCTGCTATTCGCACCGGGATTGCATCGCCTCAGTCGCAAACATCAATTTATCACTCCAAATGACTTTCTGAATCATCGATACCACCATCGTGGAATCAATATAGTTGCCCCAATCCTCATGATTCTCGCTCTGGGGAACTACTTGCTGGCACAATTGATGGCGATGGGTCGCGCATTGCAGGGATTGACGACCATGCCACCAGAAACGGCCTATATCGTGGGAGTTGTGTTATTGGCTGGAATCATGCTGGTCTATGAAACGATGGGAGGATTTCGAGCCGTTGCCTGGACGGATGTCCTGCAAGGCGTGATCCTGATGATTGGATTTAGTATTTTAATTTTTCTTATCTGGACACAATTTGGAGGTATTGCTGAAACCACCCAAAAACTTTTCAACAGTTCGGATGCCGATCGCGTCAAGGTTCTCCCACCAGATCCCCTGGGAAGCAGAAGATGGTTGAGCTATATCCTGATCTTTGGGCTGGGAGCCTCGCTTTACCCGCAGGCAGTGCAAAGAATTTATGCTGCAAGATCGACCAAAGTGCTCAGGAACAGTCTGATTGCAATGGTGTTTCTCCCATTGATGACTTCATGGATAGCGGTGATGGTCGGAGTTACAGGTGCAGCTCATTTCCAAGGGCTTGATGGCTCGCAAACCGATCGCATTCTCACCATCATTTGCAGGGAAGTGCAACAATCTTCAACACTTGGATATTGGCTGGTAGTCATCCTCTTTTCGGCCATATTAGGTGCTTTGATGTCCACGGCAGATTCATGCATGCTGACCATCTCGTCGATGACCACAAAAGACCTTTATCTACGGTTCATCAATCCAAAAGCCACGGAATCGCAACTGACTTTCATGGGGAAATGGCTTTCATGGCTGGTAGTCGGAATACTGGCGGGCTTTGCCATTTATCTTAATTCACTATCAAGCAAACCTACACTGGTGAAGTTGCTCGATTTGAAATTCGATATGCTCGTACAACTGGCTCCCGGTTTCATGCTAGGTATGCATTGGAAACGTTTACACGGTACCGCAGTTTTTTGGGGGCTGATCACCGGGCTTTGTGTCACTTTCGGCCTGTATAGCAATGAATGGATTCAATCCACCGGATTCCACCACGGACTGTTTGGTTTACTGGCGAATCTCATTGTCGCCATCAGTTTGTCATTGATGCCGCTTTCAAATAAGGAACAGATCTGTCATGACCCGAAAAAAGCAGCTTGAAATAATGACCTAGCCATTAGGTATGCAGAACGATGCAATGAACGAAGGAGTATTACATGTGATTCATCATTCGTTTTCAAAGTTTTGGCGAATTTGGATACAGTGCCTGGTATGGATTATTTCATTTTATCGAGTTGAAGCTGATCAAATCATCTTCACCGAAGTTATGTTCCACCCCAGGCAAGAGAACAATTCAGCCTGGATTGAATGTGTTAATTTAACGGCAACTCCCTTTGATTGCGCAGAGTGGACGTTGAATGGAAAAGCCCTTGAATATAATTTCCCACCTTTTGATCGGTTCAATGCAGGTTCTAGCTTCATCAAGCCTTTTGAACGTTTCTTGATCACTGAAGCCGAGCCAAATGAGTTTCGTGCACAATACCAACTCCCGAGCGAAATCAGAATATGGGGGCCCTGGAAGGGGAAGATTGATCGTGGAAGTGAAAAATTGGTATTAATGGACAGGAACAGTATCACGTTATGTCAGTTGAATTATGACAATGATCCACCTTGGCCTATCGAATCAACAGGTGCAGGCTACAGTATCGTCATTAAACATTCGGACAAAACCGTGAACCACTGGGCCAACTGGAAAGCCAGTTCAAAACCAGGAGGAAGTCCCGGACTTGCCTCATTTCCAGAGGAAGGTCTCCAGTTCCAAATACAAAGCAGCGAAACCGAATTGAACCGGGAGTTGCTGGTTCCCATGAATGTTGCATGGCGTTATCATGAAGGTCATTCAGGGTTAGGGCAAAATTGGATGGCACCTGATTTTGATGATAGTTCCTGGAGTAATGGGGAAGGATTACTTGGATTTGAAGGCGATACACCCCCAGCGCCGGGCATTCGAACCCATCTTTCAAAAGGCCCCTTATCTTATTTTTTCAGGACACAATTCAACATGAACACACCCATCACGGATAGCTATCTGGAAGTCAATCAGGTGGTAGATGATGGAGCCGTTTATTACCTCAACGGTAAGGAAATTGATTCGAGTCGCATGTCCGGGAATCGCAATCAAAACAGTCATGATGCCATGGCGATTGAATTCTTTGAAGACGCCGTGCTGGAAGAAAATGTCATCAGGATACATGAAACTCAATTGAAGGAGGGAGAAAATATAATCGCAGTGGCTGTACATCAAGCTGACAACACAAGTTCTGGTTTAGTTTTTGGAGCTGAGGTATGGGCTGTCACTCGGAATAGTACTCTCCCATTGAACATCATCGAATTGGGAATAGCCCAAAACTCCGAGGCATATGTGATCATTGAAAACACCTCAGGCATCAATGAGCAATTGGCAGACTACACGATCATCGCAGCAAATAATCCGAATCAAACCACGCGCACTGTCGCAAGTTTTCCTTCGGTCGTACTGAAACCAAGAGAACAAAAAACAATCTCACTCGATAGAAACATTTCTCTGGATGCTGTTATTTCGATTTCGAAATCGAATGAACGAATATCTGTGTCGAACATTCCCCTTAGATTACCAAAAGCTGGTTTTAAGCAGAGGCTGTTCAACCCTACCCGAAATATTTGGAAGGTAGAAGCTATCGAGTCGATTACAAACGAACTAAGCCCAAAACCAATTAAAGGCAAAATCCAGATCAGTGAAATAGTATTCCCTGACAAAGGGGAAATGCTGTCCGTGGAATTATCTCATTCAAATGCGCATGCCATTTCCCTTTCAGGACTTGCTCTGGCACACCAGTCCAAGCTGGATCAGGCCCAATCTCTGGACGGACATGTAGCGCCTGATGCGTTGACTGTTGTCGATTTCAAAGGACTCCCCGAGGATAAAAAACGTTTGAAGTTATTTCTTCTGAATCAAGCTAACGGAGAAGTTCTGGATGCGGTTTCAGTACGTATTCAATCAGGCAAGTCATGTCAGAGGGCCGTCTTGGACCAGCACGAATGGTTCACGAGCAATCGTGACTCTTTGGGTTCACTCAACCAGCTTGGTTTTCAATCAGACATTATCATTAATGAAATTATGTATGCCCCTCCCTTTGGCCAGGATGATCTTGAATTCATTGAACTACTCAACAAAGGATCAAAACCTATTCAGCTTGATGGATGGAAGTTGCGGGATGGCATAGAATACAACTTCCCCAAAGGGACACAACTTGAACCAAGCAGGCATTTGGTTATTGCAAAAAACCCGGAGAAACTAGTGGATGCACATTCAGGTTTGCCCTGTCTAGGGCCTTTCAAGGGTAAACTAGGAAACAATGGGGAACGGATTCGACTACTGGATGAGAACGGTAATCTGGCCGATCAGGTGGATTACCGTTGCGAGGGGGATTGGCCTGAATTAGCCAGAGGCAAGGGTAGCAGTATGGAGTTGATTCACCCAGACATGGACAATTCTCTGTCTTCTGCCTGGAAAGACAGTCGCGAATCCAGAACATCTGAGTTTCAGAAATTTCATTTCACCACACGCTATCGGGGGTATGAGCAACGTTGGCACCCCATGGATCATCAAGAATTGCATCTGTATCTGGTTGGAGAAAGTCATGTCGTTTTGAGAAACATCCAGTTCAGAAAAAAAGGTCACGACCGAAATCTGATTATCAATCCTGGCCGCATATCCATAGAGGGAGACAGTTCTACAGGGTGGTTAATCCAAGGTAATCACGCGGACAGTTTCATTGAAAACGACAGGCTACATCTTATTGCACACGGTCATGGAGATAACCGAGCCAATCGAGCCGAAATTGATCTGACCGAATTAAACCCCGGTGATACTTACGAAATTGAATTTGAAGCCCGCTGGGTTCATGGATCACCTCGATTCATTGTACGAACCTGGGAAAACAGCTTATCGGAATCTGTGCTGCTTCCCATTCCTCGAAATTTGGGAACTCCGGGAGCACCAAATTCAAACCTGCGCTCGCACCCTTCACCATTGGTCGAAACTTTGCTGCAATCCCCTGCGGTAGGTACACCTTCGAAACCCCTGAGCATTACTGCAAGTGTAGGTTGGCCTGCAGAAACTGGAATCGTTAATTTAGTCTACCGACTCGATGGCGCCCCAGATAGCCCATGGAACCGTGAACCCATGGCACCCGGGAAGAATACCGAACTTCTTGATCATTCCCTGACGACATATCAAGCCATTCTTGAAAGGGAATTCAAGCAAGGTCAATTGATTCAATATTATGTGGAAGCCATCTCCAAGAATGGCCAGCGCAATACACTACCAAGGAAACCCATCGCTCAGCCGGCACTTTGTATTTTCGATGGAAGAGAGATTCCACGCGACCTTCGTGTCATCAGACTGCTGATATCGGATCATCACTTACATGCTTTTTCCAATACCGCGTCACAGGATTACCAATATCGATACCCACGCCTTTCCAATCAATATTTCAATTCGACCTTCATCTCTAACGAAAGGGATGTGTACCATGGTACGGAGCTGAGAACGAGTGGGAGTCCATGGACACGTCGACAACCACTGGATAGAGGTAAGTTTCGACTCCCAAAAGACCGATTGTTCCGAGATCACGGAAAATTTGCTTATGACAATGACCCGACTCGAAACAGAGGAAGCGTCCGCCATCATAATCGAATAGCCCGATATCTCCTTTATTTATTGGGACACGTAAGCGGGCAGAATGAGTTTGTTCATGTGATCATCAACTCAGGGCGTGTAGTTGTAAAAGAAGATGTAGAACCCGTAGATGCAGATTACCTCAAACGGAATTTCAAAAATGGCAATCAGGGAGAGCTCTACCGAATTGATGATGACTGGTGGATGTCTGACCACTGGAGTCAAGTCAACCGTGATGCATCCTGGAATTATTTAGGTAGCGATCATCCTGCTTTATATCGACACTCATGGATGAAACGCTCCCAAGAAGAGAACGATGATTACTCAAATTTCATTGCTTTCATAAATTTGGTCAATCGAAGTGATTACACTCGAGATGAGATTGAATCCGTTCTTGATGCAGATGCCATATTGAAAATGACTGCGGTGATGGGTTTTATCGCTGACTGGGACACCTTTACTCAAGCGCGTGGTAAAAACGCCTATTTTTACCAGCGACCCGGTGATCGCAAATTCCAACTACTTCATTGGGATGCAGATTTAGCATTTGGACAAAGACGATATAACTCTTTCTACGGAGGTTCCCAGCAGTTCAAAGACTGGGTGGAAAAAAAATATAATTACCCCAGATTGATTCAATATCTGAATCAACTTGCCACGTTGACCAAGGACCCTCAAGGCCGGGTTGAAGCATGGATGCGAGAGGAATCTCACGGCCATCCTGACACAAGGATGAACACTCCTTTCTATCGCGAGTTCTTTAAAAACCGAAGATTGATTGTGGAGCAACTAAATTGAGTTACTGAAGCATCGCACCAGCGGCTGCAGCCCTCCGCTCCAAGTATCCTGACGCCATCTGAGCTCCCCAAATCGCGTGATCTGAAACGGAATTAAAAACTCTCACTCGCCCAGCATTGTTTTTTATGTGGAATCCCCCAATAAAAGATTCATATGATACAATGCAAATCTTTCATCCATTGAATCAATTGAGGTAATATGACTGAAAAACGGTTACACCACGAATCACGCGGGGGAAGTCACCATCATAAAAGGAAACGGAAACGGCGGCGTTCACGAACGCAAGGTAACAACATAAAGCCTCTCAAAGAAAGCGTGCTTCTGCTTACCTTGCTGACTGGCTTCATGATCGCTCTCGGATTTTGTCTGTGGATGATTGTCCCACCCTTGATGGATTACCTGAGCCAATCGGCGAAATGGTAGAGAGAGTATACTCACAGGACCTCTGCACGTTTCTTATGCCGTCAACCGTCTTGACAGATACCAGCCTTCATTCGGCGCAGAAACACATGTGACCTGGGCGGCGGTCTTGATTTTTTTTCGAAATGGTGCGTGAAACCATCTCATTGACTTCGCAATATTTCCCAACAAAACCGTGCAACGCCGCTCATGCCGTCTTCAATATTCGAAACGTGGAGATTAGAGTTAAAACGCATCGTGATTTCGGAGCCGTTGGCAATGATCCCCAGTAGCTGATTGAATCGATTGGACCCCGAAAGCGAATGCATTCTTCAAACCTGTTCTTGTTTCATCCGCATCAAGTGCAGTAAAACTCAAATCAATGAACCTGAAAACATTCTTTCAAACACGAAATGCATTGCTCCACACCTTGTTGAGCTTGAGTTTTCTAGCTTCACCAATGCAGGCGGATGATACGCCGTCATTAGCTATTCCGGTTTCTGATGATGGCTTACCTGGAGAGGGCCCCATTCGCCGCTATGACTGGTTTAAGAATCTATGGTTAAAAAAACGCACAGGATGGGCTGACCTGATAGAACAGGAGCAAAATTCCGTGGTGTTCCTGGGAGACTCCATCACGCAGGGTTGGAACGATTCTTTTCGCGGCCACTTCAAACATCTGAAAAAATCAAACCGGGGCATCAGTGGTGATACCACACGCGGAGTGCTTATCCGAATGCAGGAAGACGTAATTTCGTTGAATCCATCAGGAATTGTATTGCTGATCGGTACCAATGACCTTGAAGAAGGTGCAAGACCCCGGGTCATTGCAGGCAATGTCAACCTAATCCTCAAAAAGCTTCAGAACCACCGAGCCGACATGCCCATTATTTTGTGCAAGGTATTCCCGAGTGACAGCTCCAAAAAACGCCCTGCCTCATCAATTAAACAAATCAATGAACACTTGCAGAATCTGGCCAAAGATTATCCACAGGTTACCTTACTGGATACCTGGGCTTTGTTCGCCAATGCAGAGGGCAATGCCAAGTCCGAAGAATTCCCGGATTTGTTGCACCCAAACGACCAAGGATATACAATGTGGGCAGCTTCGCTCAGACCATTGCTGGCGACTGCTGGGTTTATTGAAACGACTCAGGATATCTTTCGATTGGAGAAAGGGTTTGTCTCGCTGTTTAACGGAAGAAATCTTGATGGATGGGGACTTCGAGACATGAAATCCATGATGTTGAAATCTGATTTTTCAGGTGAGACGAGTTCGAGTGATGGACGCTATCAAGTCATCAATGGACGCATCGTAGTGACAACCCCAGCGGAAAGCCATCGTATCCAACAGATGTGGACCACTAGAAATTTCCCTGAAAATTTCATCCTCAAACTCGAATTCCGTGCCACCCCAAACGCGGATAGTGGCGTCTTTATTCGACGCCCTCAACTTCAATGCCGTGATTATTCACTCGCTGGGCCTTACAAAGACTTGAAGCGCTACAAACCTCAGGACTGGAACGAACTGGTCATTGAGGTAAGGGGTAACAGCGCCCACTGCACCTGTAATGGAGAACTCCTGGAAGACGCATTTCAATTACCGGAGACAGGCCCCATCGGACTTGAGGGGGACAGAGGCCAGTTGGAATACAGGCGCATCCGCCTGAAACGGCTTCAATGAGTTTTTTGCAGGGGCGACATCATCGTCGCCCCTGAATGAAAAACGAGATTCCGTTCAAGCCATGCAAAGGCCCGAAAGGTGCATTCTCAGCTCGCGTCTTTACTTAATTGAGCGATGACATTGGCATCCTCGAGCGTGCTGGTGTCGCCCTGCACTTTTACATTTCCAGCAGCAATTTGTTTAAGCAAACGCCGCATGATTTTACCAGAGCGTGTTTTGGGTAAGGCATCAGCAAATCGAACATTATCGGGCTTGGCTACAGGGCCGATTTCTTTACCCACATGCTGGCGCAGTTCTTCAAGTAGCTTCTTATTCCCCTTATTCGAACCTTTCAGGGTTACAAAAGCCACCAAAGCCTGTCCCTTGATTTCATCTGGCCGGCCTACGACGGCAGCCTCAGCAACTTGAGGATGGCTAACCAATGCACTCTCGACTTCGGCGGTGCCTATGCGATGACCTGATACATTCAAGACATCATCAATGCGTCCAACGATCCAGAAGTAGCCATCCTTGTCCTGACGGCATCCGTCACCGGTAAAATAGTTTCCTTTAACCTCACTCCAGTAAGTTTCTACGAAACGCTTGGGATCTCCCCAGATACCACGCAGCATACTTGGCCAGGGCTGGCGAACGACTAACTTACCACCACTGTTCTTGGGCACGGCTTTGCCATTGTCATCGACGACTTCGGGTTTGACACCGAAAAATGGTAGAGTAGCCGTGCCTGGTTTGGTAGGAGTGACACCGGGCAATGGAGAAATCATAATTCCCCCGGTTTCAGTCTGCCACCAGGTATCCACAATCGGACAACGTGAGCCACCGATCACTCGATGATACCACATCCAGGCTTCGGGATTAATCGGTTCACCAACCGTTCCCAAGAGCCGCAGCGAACTCAAATCATGTTTCCTAGGCCATTCCTCACCCCATTTCATGAAAGCACGAATTGCTGTCGGTGCAGTGTAAAGGATGGAAACCCGGTGTTTTTCCACCAAATCCCAGAAACGATCAGGTCCCGGCCAGTTGGGCGCGCCTTCATACATCAAGGTCGTTGCACCATTTGCCAATGGACCGTAAACCACATAGCTGTGGCCTGTGATCCACCCAATGTCAGCGGTACACCAGTAAACATCATTGTCCTTGAGATCGAAGACATATTTCGAAGTCAGTTTGGCTCCCAGCAAGTAACCAGCTGTAGTGTGCAAAATACCTTTCGGCTTCCCGGTAGACCCACTGGTATAGAGAATAAAAAGCGGGTGCTCGCTATTGAGTTTGGCAGGTTTGCATTCGGCCGATGCCTTGGCTTGTTCTTCATGCCACCAGAAGTCGCGGCCTTTTTTCATTGTGACCTTGTTCTTGGTTCGGCGAAGAACAATCACTGATTCAATCGATTTAGTGATAAATCGCCCCTTGACCTTTATTTTCAGCGCATTATCCACATTTTCCTTCAGAGGAACCACGCCACCACGACGAAACCCTCCATCAGAAGTCAGGACCATCTTGGCTTGAGAATCTTGAATTCGATCCGCAACGGACTGCGCACTGAACCCACCAAATACTACCGAATGAATCGCACCGATGCGGGTGCAAGCCAGCATGGCAACGGCAGCTTCAGGGACCATGGGCATGTAGATGAGGACGACATCACCCTTCTTGATACCACGAGCCTTGAGAACATTGGCAAACTGGCAGACTTCGCGGTGCAACTGGCGATAGGTCAAGGTGCGCTCCTCTCCGGGTATACCGGGTGCGGCAGGTTCGCCTTCCCAAATAATCGCAGCTTGATTGGCTTTTTCAGAATCCAGAAAACGATCCAGACAATTCACACTGACATTAGTCTGCCCCCCCACAAACCACTTCGCGTTGGGTGCTTTCCATTGCAGGACCTTGGACCAAGGTTTGAACCAGGTTAGTTCCTTCTCCGCTTGCTCGCCCCAAAAACCCTCAGGATCATCGATAGAACGCTTGTACAATTTCTTGTATTGCGCCATTGAACCGATGTGGGCCTGTTTGGAAAACTCCTTGGAAGGCTTGAAAACACGGTCTTCGCGTAACATGGATTCAATGTTATTGCTACCTGCTGCCTTTTTAGTTCGCTTGGTCTTGCTCATAAATATGTATCCGTGAAAATGATGCCAACAACTTAGAAACTGCGCCGACTGGCGTCAATCATGAAGCAGGAAGCATAGAGAAATCAGTACCAAGCGGGACCTGATGAGCCATGAAGGCTAACCAGGATTTTTGCGGCAAGCCCCCCTTTTCGAGATCCTTGTCAATGACGCAGTACGCCTGTGACTGGAAATAAGCTATTAGCTTGAAGATTCCATACAGTTGCAAGCATGCTTGAAGGGATTTAGGGTTATTTCCACTGAACATGAAGGAATCAAAATCAACTTACCAAAATCAGGGCGGAGGACTGAGGTTTTTTGTCATTGTCACACTCGTAGCAGTGGCGGGTGCTTTTTGGTGGCTTCGCGATTCACCCGAAGAAAGCGCATCTAGCAAAACAGAGCTTGTGATTTACTGCGCTGCGGGTATCCGCAAACCTGTAGAGGAGGCGGCCAGGTTATTCGAAAAAGAATACGACGTTGAAATCCGACTTGATTACGGTTCCAGTGGTGAACTTGAAGGTAAGATTGAACTGGAGCTTGCAAGCAACGCGCCACGCTGCGACGTTTACATTCCAGCAGACGTATCCTTTGTCGACCGCGCCCGTTCAAAGGGCCTGACGCAGGAAAGTCTGTTACTGGCACAATTTGAACTGATATTGGCAGCTTCCAAAGATCAAAACTTTTCATTAGAAAGCATAGATCAACTGCATGCCGAAGGCATCCACTATGGCATGTGTGACGAGAAAGCCGGTGCCGGAAAAAAAACACGCGATATCCTGTTGGCATCCGACAAGTGGGAAGTGACAAAGGAGAAGGCTCGCGTCACTTTTCCAAGGGTAACCGAGCTTGCCGGTGCCATTCAAACCTCAGACAACGTGCAAGCTGGTTTCATCTGGGATTCCACAGCGAAGCAATTCGGCTTGAAATCCATTCCTCTCAGGGAATTAAAAAACAGCACATCCACTATTTCAGCGAACATTACAACCGCAACCAAAAACCCAACCTGGGCGCTGAGGTTTGCAAGATATCTGGCCGCTCCTGAAAAGGGATCACCTTTATTTGAGAAACACCATTTCACTCCCATTCAAGGAGATACATGGGTATTGGAACCTGAAATCGTTTTTTACTGCGGCGGTGTGAATCGCGAGGCAGTCGCTGTGGCTTTGAAACGTTTTCAAGAGCGTGAAGGATGCCTGATCAAAACCCAATTTGCAGGATGCGGCACTATCGTGGGAAGTATCCAATCCGGTCGATTCAACATGCCGGATTTATTCATGACTTGTGATGTCTCTTACATGGCAATGGTTCAACCGGAGTTCACACAACCCTCGGACGTCTCCAGCACACGAGTCTGCATGTTGGTCCGGAAGGGAAACCCCAAGAACATCCAGACACTGAATGACCTCGCACGCGCAGGCATCGGGATTGGCACGACCGACCCGCAGATGAGCACACTGGGAGCCTTGAGCCAAGCGATGTTTGAAGACCTTGACATCAAGCAATCAATTCAGGAGAACAAGTCTATCATCGTTACCTCCCCCACGGCTCACGAACTGATACTGCAGATGGAGGGACATGATAAGCTTGATGTGGCGCTGGTTTACGAAGCCAATTGCCAACATCTTGAAAGTAATGTCGAGATCATTGATATCCATCACCCGCTGGCTGTCGCAACTCAGAATATAGCAACAGCCCGGCAAAGCAAATTTCCACACATGATGACTCGCTTGACACAAGAGGTACTTTCAACTCAATCTCATGATTCGTTCATCAATCATGGCTTCCAATGGGAAGGCCCTGACACTGGCCAATGAAGCCCGCAACTTCTACAAAAAAAACTATCAAACAGAGTGATCCTGAGGGAGGCTTCAAGGTTCGTTCAGATGTTCCTTTCATGGTTGGGCTGGCCATCCTGGGTGGATTTTATGTGGTCATGATCCTTTTGATGGTGCTGGCAGATTTACATTTTACCGATGCATCAAGCCTGAAGGAAACCCTGGGACGTCGCGAAATTCAGCATTCCATTAAACTCAGCCTGATTAGTTGCACGGTGTCCACCATGCTGTCTCTTTGGGTGTCAGTCCCAATCGGCTACCTTATGTCACGCTTCCAATTCAGGTTCAAAGCAATGGTCGATACGATTCTTGATATCCCCATCGTCCTTCCTCCACTCGTTGTTGGTTTGAGTCTACTGATCTTATTCAACTATGCCCCTTTTCGGTGGATGAGCCCTTGGGTGGTATTTGAGGTGCCCGCGGTGATACTCGCACAGTTCATGGTAGCTTGCGCATTTGCAGTCCGAACCATGCGTGTCACATTCGACCAAATTCCACAGCGATACGAGCAGGTGGCCATGACGCTGGGCTGCAACCGAAGCCAGGCATTCTGGAAAGTAATCTTCCCCCAGGCACGAAGAGGTCTGCTTGCGGCAGGTACCCTGGCCTGGGCGAGATCCCTGGGTGAGTTCGGACCTATTCTCATATTCGCAGGATCGACCAGCATGCGCACGGAAGTCTTGCCAACTTCGGTTTATCTGGAAATGCAAAGTGGAAACCTGAAAGGTATGCTGGCCGTTTCCATTGTGATGATTATCCTCTCCGCAGTAGTTCTTCTCATTGCACGGCTTTTTGGAATGCAAAGGATCAATGCATGATCAAGTTAGAAAATATCCGGGTAAGTCAAGGTAGTTTCCAGCTGGAGGATTTGAATTTGGAAATTCCTGAAAGTGCTTATGCAGCTTTGATGGGGCGAAGCGGATGCGGAAAGACCACTGTGATGGAAATCATCTGCGGATTACGCCCCATCCTCTCAGGTCAGATTTATCTTGGAAATTTGAAGGTCACTCTGATGAAACCCGCTGAGCGTGGCGTAGGTTACGTTCCGCAGGACAGAGCACTCTTCCCAACCATGAGGGTACGCCACCAGCTCGCGTTTTCACTTCAACTCAGAAAGCAACCGGTTGAGATCATTTCAGATCGTGTCAAAGAACTGGCAAGCTGGCTTGAAATCGAACACTTACTCGACCGCATGCCGGAGGGACTGAGTGGAGGAGAAGCCCAGCGTGTTGCATTGGGGAGAGCCTTGGCCTGTCGACCACGAGTTCTCTGCCTTGACGAACCTCTGAGTGCTCTGGACGAAGCATTGCATGAAGAAATGTGCGCATTACTTCAGCGCATCCACAAGGAAACCAAAATCACCATCCTTCATGTCACACACAGCAAAACCGAGGCCAGACGATTGGCAAATCAGCTGTGGCTTTTTAAGGATGGAAGTATCCACAAAGAGACGGGGTAGTTGATGCCCAAACTATGTTTCCTGAATCAATTCCAACAGCTGCTGAATGCTTGATTGACAGGAAGAAGTGTAGCTCGGACCAAAAAGATTGTAGTGATTCAGTTCATGATAAAGTCGATATAGCGGCAAGCGTCTGGAAAAACCTGCATGTTGGGGCCGAATACTTTCGTATCCTTGAAAAAAAGATCTCCCGAATCCACCAAACATTTCAATGATTCCAAATTCCGCCTCAGGATCGCCATAGTATCCGGCAGGATCAAAAATGACCGGGGTTGCATCACTCAGAGCAGCGATGTTTCCACTCCATAAATCACCATGAATCAGGGTTGGTTGTGGGTCATAATGATCAAACAACCTGCCCATACCATTCAGCAAGGCGTCAGCACCACTGAAAGACTGCCCCTTGTCTCGAGCCAGTTTAAATTGCCACTCAAGCCGATGCGTTCGCCAGAAGGAAACCCAATCTCTCGAAGGGGGGTTGGGTTGTTTGGTGATACCAATCGTATTATCACGTTTCCATCCGAAATAAGGTTGTTGAATTTTGTGCAATGAAGCTAGTTGTCTGCCCAATTCGAACAGGGCATCCCCTTTACACGCTTTCAAATCCAGAAATGAGGTCACCAGCCAGGTATGACCCTCGCCAGCTCCCCAGCAAATCGGTGTTGGCACCTTAATCGTTTGCGTCGATTCCAATTCCTTCAGCGCTTCAAACTCAGCCTGAAACATTGGAGCCATAACCTCTTGGTGCCGTTTCATAAAGAAGATATGATCACCCGTCTCAACGCGATATGCTTCGTTGGTGCACCCACCTGAAAGGGATTGGTGACCACGAATGCCTAATTCAATACCTGTGGCATCAGAAATAGATTTAGAGATCGTTTCCCACATGCTACATTTCGCTTCAATTGAAATGGCTCACGGACGGATCAGTCCATAACGCGTTGCCAATTCCAGAGCATGCCGGGCAATGGGTGCTGCCGTGCTCCCTCCGTAGCCCCCATTTTCGACGACCACACTGATGGCGATCTGGGGACGTTCCAATGGCGCAAAGCCGATGAACCATGCGTGAGAGTCTCCTGTTGGATTTTGGGCCGATCCCGTTTTGCCGCCTACCGACATTTCGAACCCATCAAAAGCCTTGCGCGCAGTTCCGTCCGTCACCACCCGGGCCATCATGTCCCGCATGAATGCTGAGGTACGCGGACTCATGGCCCGTCCAAGCTCTTCCATTGGCTTGTCAAATGTCAACCTCGGTTGCATCAACATTCCCTGATTGGCAACGCAAGCAGCTACCATCGCCATGTGCAATGGGGTTACCTGCAATTTACCCTGGCCAATGCCCATGAGCGCCATACTAAAAGAGTCATCAGGATTTAATTCTGGAAATCTGGATTTAGCCGATGCGGTGGAGCCTACAATACCTTTGTAAAGCGTCAGCGATTGATCAAATCTCAAGAGGCGACGCAACCAGTCGAATCCATCTTTGCCAATGGTCACTCCTACCTGCGCAAAGTAAACGTTACAGGATTGCTCAATGGCTTTTCCTAGATCAATCTCCCCAAATCCCGGCCATTTTTTTCCACGTGCTTGATAACTGTAATAACTCAAATCACGCACAATTCCCTTTCCGTCAGGAGTGCGAAACTCCGGACCACAATCAATGGTTAATGGAAAACCTGTCCCGAGCATCGCTTTCTCGAGATAGTAAGAACCAATCGCAACCTTGAAAACGGATCCCGGAGGATAAAGTCCATGCAATGCTCGATTGAATAAAGGGGATCCGGACTGGCTTTTTGAAAAAGTTTTACGGGTCATCTGATTGGGATCGAAACCCGGAGCGCTGCAAGCCGCCAGTAAAGCGCCATCGCGCACATCGAGAACAACTATCGCCCCACGATATGGTTTTCCGCCAGCGGGTTTGCTTTTCTTGTCATAGCGCCCCTGAACCAGTTTATCGAAGATACCTTGCTGCAACTTGGAGTCCACGGTCAATTTGAGATTCTTACCCTGCGGTAGATCTTTGCGTGTAATAAGTCTCTGACCAAACGATTCCCAATCGTCTGCATTGACATCATCCAAACCCATTAGGAGCGAGTCGGCAGATTGCTCTAATCCAGTGACGCCAAAGACAGGATCGAAATACCCGACCAGATGAACAGTGGCAGGGCCCAATGGATAGTAGCGTTTCACCGTTCCATTGGATTTTCTATTTTCCGCAAGTGCGCGCCCGTTACGATCCGCGATCATGCCGCGCTGAATTTGGAGCGCCGGATTGAATTTACGGCGATCATGCTTCTGCATGAAAGCCACAAACCGGGGGCGTAGGAAACCTCCCAGTTGCCAAGTTGCCTGATAAGCCAGAATGGCAATGAATGCAAAAACAAGCACCCAGCTCACAAGCCGGACCCCTTTGAGTTTTGGGTTTTTAACGGGCTTGATGAATTTCAGCAAGTAGGCGTCTTTGAAGATTAATTTCCAAAGCAACCAAGCCACGCCACAATAAAAACCAACACGCACCAACACAATCAACATGCGTGCCTGTTCTTCTGTGATGCTCGGTTCCATAACGATCAGTATGAGGGCATAAACCAAAAAGGATCAATCCCGGAAAGTAGATTGATCCTTACCATGAGACGCATCAAACAGGACAAGCTGGTTCTGTAGTTACAGGGGGACCTTTAAAAAGCAGATTAATGGTGGTTAAATTCAATTTTACAATGTTCAAGACTCAAGGCAGGTTTACTTGCATGAAAGATGACGATCTCCCCAGAAACGAAGAAGAATGGAAAAAATGTTTAACCGAAGAGCAATTCAAGGTAGCTCGAGAAAAAGGAACTGAACCTGCCTTTACGGGAAAATATTGGAATCACAAAGAGGCCGGCAGCTACCAGTGTGTGTGCTGCGGACAAACGCTATTCGAATCCTCTCACAAATACGATTCAGGGTCTGGCTGGCCAAGTTTCTGGCAGCCTGCAATAGAACAGGTCGTTCGGACGAAAGAAGATCGAAAACTGCTCATGACTCGAACCGAAATCCTATGCTCCAAATGCGACGCACATTTAGGGCACGTTTTTGAAGATGGCCCCAATCCAACAGGGCTAAGATACTGCGTCAATTCTGCTTCACTGGATTTCAAAGAAACCTGTTGTGATGCACAGCAGGGTTGCGAGAACCCTCAGGGTTGATTCTGCTCAAGGACCTCAACTTGCCGAGTCCATGCTTCGTCAGGCTTGACTTTGATGACTTCACCAACTTGCCATGGATGCTCCTTGAAGTTGATGATCAGCGTTCTTGGCAATACCTCAAGCTCGTGCCCGAAAAGGTCGAACGTCACGGATCCGGGTAAATAAGTGGTATCAAAGAAGATTGCTTCACCAAAAGGCATCTCGAGGCCGGGCTGGTCAAAACGCAACCTTCGAGTGGGTCCTTCGAAAGATTCCCCTTCCATGACAATCCTGACTTTGCTAATCCCGTAATGAGGCTGGTCAATCGTGAGGACGGGTTCTCCATTGGAAGAACTTGAAAAAGTGAATTCCCAGGCACCTTTGCGAGACCTCAGGTGGCGGTCACAACTGTAAAGAAGGATATAGCCGAGCAAGGCCATTCCAAATGCGATTAAAAGATGTTTAGAAAATCCGTAGGATTGCATACACTTGAACCGTCTACTGAACTACCCCGGTCTGTCAAGGGCAGCCTTGCATGGGTCGCTTAAATAGGTGTCATTTAGAGCGGTGGAAGTATTCACCTCGAATAGAAATTTTTTGACAAATCGATCTATTGTGGAGACGCAAGCAACATGCAATTGGCAGATGAAATTGGAATTCAAGCATGTAATGTGCTATGTAAGCATATCGAAACAATGAATCGAAACCTGACATCCAGACACTCGAATAAGGAAATCAACTTTTCCTGCTTGTTCGGATCAATCTGCATCCGGCGTCGAAAGGAGGCTTTTACCCTCATTGAATTGCTGGTTGTAATTGCGATCATTGCCATTCTTGCAGGGATGCTGCTGCCCGCACTCAGCAAAGCCAAGCAGAAAGCACACGCCATCAAATGCCTGAATAATCATCGTCAGTTGACTTACGGATGGATTCTATATGCAGATGACAATGAAGATAAGATCACCGCAGCCAGTGACCCCAGAGACGCTGGTGGACCTGAACCACTGAAACCAGCATGGGTGCGAGGGCTGATGGATTTCAATCCGGACAACCAATCAAACTGGGATGTAGAAAAGGACATCAAAAAAAGTCCCTTATGGTCCTACATTCAGTCGGCTGATATTTTTAAGTGTCCAGCCGACAAGAGCGCCGTCACGGTCAATGGCAAAAGGTTGTCTAGAGTCAGGTCCATGGCCATGAATGTTCACTGCGGTGCATGGGGTGAAAATGAACGTGTTTACTGGTTTGGCTACAAGGTATACCAAAATCAGTCAGACTTCACAGATCCCGGGCCTTCATCCACCTTCTTGTTTCTGGATGTTCGGGAGGATGCCACAAATTTCGGAAACTTTCTGGTTGGAATGAAGGGGTACCCAAACGAACCAGAGGAAACAGCTATTTTCGATTTCCCCGCAGCATATCACAATAATGCTGCTACTTTGTCATTTGTGGATGGACATTCAGAGATCAAACGCTGGCAACACCCTGACACCACACCAACATTGGTTAAGAACGGATTATTACCTGAAATCGAATCCATGCCATCCATGCTGGTGTCGCCGAACAATCCAGATGTTCGCTGGCTACAGGATCATAATACGCGCAGACCTTAGTTTAGGAATAAAATCAAGTTACCGAGCTACCATGTCCAACTCCGTGCCTTAAACTTTCGGGGGCTCAGACTCAATCTCCTCTTCGATGTCTTTGATCTCGGCTTTGCTTTTAAGTGCTTGAATGTATTCCTGAATTCGCAAGGTTCGCTTTTCCTGCATCCAGGCTTCTAGCACTGCTTCTCGCACCTCCTCAAAAGGGGTGATCACAGGCGGCTCAATTTCAAGGACCTTGGCTAGATGAAAACCGTGGTAAGAAGAAAAAACAGGGCTTACTTCACCGACTTGCATGGAAAAAGCAACAAATTCAAATTCATCCATCAACTCACCTCTTTTGAAAAAACCAAGGTCAATTTCTTCCGCTGGCTTGTCTGAAAATTCTCTGGCAATTGTTTCAAAGTCTTCACCCGAACCAAGCCGCTCGCGCACTTTGCAACATTCCTTGAAGAGCTGATCCTTGTCTTCGGATTGCCTCAATGATTTAAAAATATGCAGCGCACGGACACGCGACTCCGTGGTGTAAGGTTCGGAATGTTCTCGGTAATAAGCGAGCAGTGTATCTTCTTCAGGATGCTGCAAGTCCTTACTAAAATTGGCGATGAGTTGATCTGCCTTTAAATTGACAACGACCTGCCGATCGACAAAGGACTTCTGTCCCTCGTTCAAGCCCATGGTCACCAGAAAAGCCTCTTCGCCACCATAATCCTTGTGGAGCTGTTTAACTGCTGTCTGAATTTGCTCACTTGTCGGATCCGGGATCTCTTTTTCAGCCGCTTGATTCAGTAACACACGCCCAATGACATTATCACGAGCCTGAGCACGAAATTCATCATCACGCTCACAACAACTCAATTGAGATCGCTGCTCGTGCCAGGATTTGATTTGCGAAAATTCTTCCTCAATCCATTCCGGAGCGATTGGTTCCCCATTAACTAAAGTCTGCATGGGATGACCCTAAGGAGAACCAGGTGAAAGTCAAATACATGACATAATCCAAACTTGCTGAGCAAGAATAATGGTGATCGTATGATCTCTTATTTACCAATCTCCTCAATGCCCTCAAACAATCAAAGAAATCGAGCGAGCGAGCCATTGATGGACTGCCAGCAAGTTTAAACGCCAGACTTCCCGAACCCATCGGTTTGCGTAAGGGTTGCAAGTCATCGCCAATTTTGCGAGCTTAAGTGGCGCATTGTCAAAAACTGTGACTCGAGGGCAACCCATTTTGCCAAGCCTGTGGATCATATCCTTTCCACTGTTTCGATCCAAAGAGAACCCCATGAAATGATTGCCCTGAGTTCCGTATTGTCTTAAACTGGTAAAAGTGAAACTTTCCGTTAAAAGTGATTATGCAGCACGTGCGGTTCTTGGATTGTCTCGACAATACCAATCCGGAAAAGCCTTGCGTATTGAAGACTTGGCTAAGGGACAAAATATTCCTCAGAACTATCTCGTGCAGATCCTGATCGAATTAAAATCACAGAAAATCGTCAAGAGCATCAGAGGCAAAGAAGGAGGCTATCTACTCAATAAAGCTCCGGAGGATATTACCTTCGGTGAAATCCTGCGCTGCATTCACGGCGACATTTTTGAACCTGCCGCGCTTGGCAACAATGAATGCCCTCAGGCTTTGAAATCTGCCTGGGAAAAGATGCAGTCCTGCCTGGATGAAACTGCTGATTCGATCCATTTCCGAGCTATCATGGAAGAAGACAATCAGACACGGGAAATGTACTATATCTGAGGCTCGATTGCGCTATTCATTGTTCAGGACTTGTAGCTGAATGTCCTGCTCAGGCTTCGCGATAAAACAAACTCTGCGGTGAAATTTTAAAATTACCGTCCATTCAACCTATGCGGACAAAGAAGTAACACACACTTAAGGATTGACCGTCTTGATTTGATAAAGCATCCCTGTTTACTGAAGGCCCTTTCCAATCAATCCAAAAACCATACCTCAAATAAACACCAGAGAAACAAGGCTACTCTTGATTGTGAATATGCCCCTGAGCCGTTGATTTGAGAGCGCGTTTACGCTGAACGTTCCGACAAAAAGGCATTGATATGGTGATCAGCGATTCTAGCCGTTTAGGCTATCCGGCATTTTTCCGAGCAGAGATTGCAGCGACTTAATCTTGGTGATCGTGGTGCGTCCGTCACGATCCTCGGCTTTCCCTGATAAAGTGATCGGGGTACCACAATGATATGCCAAATTGAAATGATGGAAATCGCGAAACGATACATCGATCCGGATCGAAGGATGTCTATCAACATCCATGTAAAATATCCTTGCTTCATTGAGGTCCTCAGACAATCGCAAACGCCCCTGAACAATCACGCTGTTCACGTCGCTTTTCACCCAGCTCTGAAAGGGCTGCTCCTGATAGGCCTCATACGATGAGTCATCCAATCCCGGCAACGGCGTTTGGACACCGGCGTATTCAGATGGCGACACACCGAATTGCTGCATCAATGCGAGATGTAATCGACCCAATTCCTGATTTTCGGCATATCGAACGTATCGACCGGTTTTGATACGACCTTTGCCTCCAGCTAATATCATGGGAATACGTTTGACCGTGTGATTATCACTATGCCCCATTCCTGAACCGAAGATCACCATGGTGTGATCAAGAAGACTTCCATGCTGATCCTGATAGGACTTGAGCCTGTTAAGCAAATAATCGAATTTCTCCATGTGCCAGAGACTAATCTTCAAGAGGCCATCGATATTGGATCGACTGAAATTGCGAAAGAAATGAGATAGATAATGGTGTTGTTCCTTGACCCCGAGGAAATCAAAAATCATGCGACTGTTGCTGTTTCCCAGCATGTAGCTGATGCAGCGTGTAGAATC
>KB911975.1 GCA_000383715.1 Verrucomicrobia bacterium SCGC AAA164-E04 | reverse complement strand
CCGATTGACGAGGTTGTGGGATTCGTCCACCAGCAATGCGATCCTATTGCGCCTCGGAGATTCTTCGCCAAACAGATAACTCAACTGTGCTCCCGCTCAAGGAAGGTCGCTACAGTTGGTCCGGAGGCAAATCCGTCGATGTTTTTGATTCCACGGTCGTATCGATGACCACAGATTCAGGGTTGGTTGGTTGGGGTGAGGTCTGCCCATTAGGTCCAGCATATCTGCCTGCTTTTGCGGGGGGATGTCGAGCAGGCATTGAGTTTCTGGCACCGTTTTTGATCGGAGAAAATCCTTTGGAACTGGAGCGTTTGAATCGTCACATGGACGCGGTTCTCAAGGGACATCCATCCGTCAAATCGGCTATTGACATGGCGTGCTGGGATCTCCTCGGCAAACACTCCGGACTACCTGTCTGCGAGTTGATGGGAGGGCGCTATGGAGAAGATTTCCACCTTTATCGCGCCATATCTCAAGCCTCCCCAGAGGATATGGCCAAAAGTGTCCATGGCTATCGCGAAGAAGGCTATCGACGATTTCAACTGAAAGTGGGTGGTGATCCTGATGTTGATATTGAACGCATTCATCGCGTTGCCGAAGTCCTGCAACCCGGAGATCGATTGGTAGCAGATGCCAATACAGGCTGGTTGATGGAAGGGGCCATGCGGGTTGTAAGAAGTGTGCGCGATCTGGATGTTTATATTGAACAACCTTGCCGAACCTACGAGGAATGCCTCTCCATCCGCAGGCATACCGATCATCCTTTCATACTGGATGAAGTTGTGGACGGTGTGGAAATGCTCATCCGCGGAAAAGCAGATTTGGCAATGGATGTCGTGAATATCAAGATCAGCAAATTTGGCGGACTTACACGCGCACGACTTGCCCGCGACCTTTGTGCACAGCTTGGGATTGCGATGACCATTGAAGATTCATGGGGTGGCGATATCATCACCGCTGCCATTTCACATTTTGCTCACAGCACACCGACAGAACTGTTATTTACGAGCACTGACTTCAACAGTTATGTGACTAAATCCATTGCAACAGGGGCTCCGGAAAGGGATCGCGGAAGGCTCAGAGCTTCAACGGAGTCTGGGCTGGGCATTGAGCCACGGATGGATGCACTGGGTTCCCCGGTCTGGAGTAGCCAAAATACCTGATTAAAGCCAACATCAGCTTCCTATTTCTGAATGGGTGTCAGTAACTCGAGAGGCGATACGGCATTTTCCCTGGATGTTTCAGTTCGGGATTTGGTGGAATTCGTGTTGCGCCGAGGTGATCTCCGGAGCGGTCCTTCTTTCACTTCACCCAGTCGCGCGCTTGAGGGAACACGAGGGCATCAAAAACTACAATCTTCCCGGGATGATCATTATCGGGCAGAAGTCGCACTGAAATGGGTAACCGTTCGACCTACATTTACCCTGACCCTAAGAGGACGCATCGACGGAGTCAGGGAGGGGGCAGGAGAAATATTTCTCGAAGAAATCAAGACAGTCACCGGCGAATGGTCGCAAAAACCATCCGATCTTCACTGGGCCCAGTTACGCATTTACGGAGGAATCTGGAACCGCCTGAATCCATCGAAGCCTCTGCATCTTCGACTTACCTATTTTCATCTTGAAAGCGATACCGAGTATTGCTTCGACGAAAAAAAAACTCCTTCATTCGTTGAATCTTTCTTGCAGGAAGTCCTTGAGAAATACTTGCAATGGCTGGATCAACATGTTGCCAGAACGATTCAACGCAATGTGACTATAGAGAATTTAACATTCCCTTTTTCAAAACTACGGGCGGGTCAGGCATCCATGCTGGAGGCCGTCAGGAATCTGCATTTTAAAGGAGGGGCCATGATGCTGGAAGCTCCAACGGGCATCGGGAAAACGATGGCTTCCCTGTTTCCATCAATCAAGGCACTTGCGGGTGAGCATGTCAGACAATTGATGGTTGTACTTGCACGCACACCTGGCCAAACCGTCTTTCAGGAAGCTTTGAAGCTACTGGAGCAGAAGGGAGCCAGAGTTAAGACTCTCTCAATGCTCGCTCGTGAAAAAGTGTGCAGACGTGGAAACAAAGCCTGCGATCCGGCAACCTGTGCCAGACGAGAGGGCTATTTTGACCGACTTGGGGAAGCCAGAGGCGCCGCTATTCATACATCTCCTGATCTGTTGAACACAACGGTATTGAATGAGTTGGGCGAACGATTCAACATCTGTCCACACGCCCTTTCAACTCATTTGGCACCTTGGGTGGATATTGTCATGGGAGATTACAATTACGCCTTCGATCCGGGAGCACAGTTGAGTTATCTGTTTGGCGAAGAATCTCCGAGGCGCAATAGGATCGCATTGCTGGTGGACGAATCCCACAACCTCGTCAATCGGGGAAGGGAAATGCACTCGCAATGTATTCGAACCGAAAATTGGACATCATCGGTGAAATGGCTCCAGAAGAACAAGCCTGAAGGTGCCACTTTATTGAGGCAGTTATGGAAGACCATGAGGGCCACATTGAACATGGGATCCAGCACAGTTATCCGCATCCAACCCACCCTTCATCAAGCTGAATTATTCCCAGCAGAAAAACAAACATCCTCCATACAAAAAACAAGTGAACCCCTGAAAATCATCAAAAGGGTATCTCCGAACGAAGTTGTATTGGAGGAAACCCCGAAATCCTGGGGTTTGCTGATGGAGCGATTTTTGCAAGTCGCCGAAGAACAACTCAAGACGCCCCATTTGGACGCTGTGCATACAGAGTTGTTGGAACTTTACTTTGAAATCTACAAGTTCTTGAAAGCAACTCGGGAGCAAGGCGACCATCACCAACTTATTCTAAAGCGACACCATCGACACATCACCTTGCATCGATTCTGTATGGATCCTTCCAGAGAAATATCAGCATCGTGGAAAAAGAATTGGTCCACATTATTTTTTTCGGCCACCCTCTCGCCTTCGAGCTTTTATCAGCAATTATTAGGCACAAGTGAACATCATTCGAACCTTTCACTGCCGTCACCTTTCCAAAGATCCCAATGGCAAACCATCATTCATACGGGTATCTCTACCACATATCGTCAACGTGCCTTCTCCTATTCAGACGTAGCTCAAGTGATCCAAATCACCAGTCAATCCAAACAAGGAAATTATCTGGCCTTCTTCCCCTCCTTTGAATACCTGAGACAGGTCATGCAACGACTGTCAGATCTTCCTGAGTTAACCGGATCTAAAACGGTCTTGATGGCACAATCCCAAGAAATGGATGAATCAGCACGGTCCGAATTCCTGAAAGTATTCAAACAGCAGAATGATTACACCAAAATTGGTCTAGCCGTCATGGGGGGAATATTTGGCGAAGGGATAGACCTGGCTGGAAAAGCATTGATAGGTGTCGTTGTGGTCGGAGTAGGACTTCCGCAAGTGTGTCTGGAAAGAGATTTGGTCCGCGAGCATTTTGATGCGTATGGGGATAATGGATTTGACTTTGCATACCGCCATCCCGGTATCAATCGTGTGATGCAAGCCGTGGGCAGGCTGATTCGCACAGAACAGGACCGAGGGGTCGCGGTGCTGATCGATCAACGATACAGCGATGAATCTTATCATGCATTATTGCCCGACGCTTGGCCCAAGGAAGAGATTGAGAGTTCCAAGGATTTGAGAGCAGCTCTACAGCGATTCTGGAATTCAATTGATTGACTAAAATAAAAGCAAAAGCGCCCAATCAGGCATGGCAATATTTCGCAATTTCATTAGCGATACACCGTATTCGCCACTCATGACGCTGCCCTTTTTCAAAACACACTGAAGAATTCAAACAACTATCAAATACGGATCGGCTTTCGGGGATAATACGCATGGTGAGATGAACCTTTATACCTTGCAATTTCTGCAAACATGCCCCATATTTTTAGTGATTTGTAGTCCTTCCAAATTCGAAAGAGCAATACGTTAACAAAGCATGGAATCCTATGATCCAACGCCACTGATTGATTTGTGCGAAGCCATACTCGCCGATGGTGAACTTTCAGCTGATGAAGTTTATAACTTATCAGAGTTTCTCAATGCCAGTCCTGAATGCACTTTGCATTGGCCAGGCAAGGAACTAGCCACACTTTTAGTGGAAGTTTGGAAGGATGGAGAGATTTCTCTGGATGAGCTTGGTCAGGTTGCCGAATTATTGGTGGAAATCCATACTCATTGGCATGATCGCATTGCAGAGAATGGCATTGATGTTCCTGCAAGCCTACTGCCGGCAGCGGAGCAGGAAGACACTGAGACTTTCTCGCTCCCTAAAATTGATTTCAAAACCACAATCACAAGTTTTACTACGGGTGCTTATGAATATGAGGTAGATTTGAGTGACCCCTCTTGCACGTGCGATGATTGGAAAGAAAAAAGATCCAAATTACCAAGAAGGCATTTTGGACGATGTTGCAAACACATCATCTCACTGCTGAAAAATGTTCCTTTCAGAGGAAAGGTTCGCACCCTCATCGATGCGTTCGCATCCACGGGTACTACACCTCACCCGGAACGAGAATGGTGTGCAGGCACTCTAGATGGAGACAATGTGTTCGTCTCGAGTCCTGCATATGAATGGTCTGACATACTTGTGCAAAGCTCTGGAGACTGGGCACATTACAAATACAACGTCCTTGATTCGAGATGGGCCTATCAAAAAGAACCTGCTCAAGCCAACTTATTGCTTGAAATTTTGACAGATGCATTCCCAGAGACTGCTCAATCAAAGAAGTAAAGCACTTGTCTTTTCCATGTGAAGTCCTATAGATGACAGGATGATGTCCACACTGCTGAAGCGATTACTTTTTGCTGGAGTTGCGATCTGTTTGGCTTCCCCCCCTGTCTCAAAAGCAAGTAATTCTCCCCTAACGCTTCGCTATGAGAAAAACATGTTATCTATTCAAGGAAAACATGTTCCCGGAGGAATCATACCGATTTGGTATATTGAAGCTTACTGCAGACCCAACGCCCACGAAACAGATTGGAGTCAGCATACAGTCATTGGACACCAAACAGTCATCCTGGAATCCCAAGATCAAAAGATTCGTCTGCAATGTAAGCTGAATGATGGTGTGATCGTGCAACATACCATTACTTCCGATAAAGATTCCGTGGACTTTCAGATCACCGCGTATAATCCCACCAAAAAAACCTCCAAAGCACATTGGGGTCAACCCTGTATCCGAGTAGGCAAGTTCACCGGATACGGAGATCCCGCGAATGGAATTTCTTATGACTACATTGAACGTTCCTTTATTTTTCTTGATGGCAAGTTAAGCTTGATGCCAACCAAAGATTGGGAAACGAAGGCGAGATATACACCGGGCCAGGTTTGGGCTGCGCCGGGAGTCAAAGGAGAAGACGTCAACCCAAGACCTCTGAACCCTCATTCGCCTAGCAATGCATTGATTGGATGCTTCAGCAAGGACGGAAAGGTTTTGCTCGCAGCCGCATTTGATCCTTACCAGGAACTCTTTCAAGGCGTCATACATTGCTTGCATAATGATTTTCGTTTGGGTGGTTTAAATCCAGGAGAAACTAAAAAAGTGCATGGAAAACTTTATGTCCTACCTGCTCATATTCCGACGCTTCTGAGCAGATATCGACAGGATTTCCCAAACCATTCCCAACATTAAACTGTTCAAAGTATGGTTCCCACCCTAATGGAATCCATTCAGTCCAGATTGAAACAAATCTTTTATCTGGATTTACGCATGCTGGCCTGTCTGAGGATCGGGCTAGGTGCAATAACCCTCGGGGATTTGGTATCACGTGCTGACTCATTCAGGGCACATTATGGTCTGGCGGGTATTTTACCCCCAAGCCAGGCTACATTGTATGCAGATTTCAATGCTCTCATTCCTCTCCACTTATGGTTCACGTCCGATTTTGAGCAAGCATGCCTGTTTGTCGTTCATGGACTGACCGCAATGGCACTGATACTGGGAATCAAAACGCGCTGGGCAACGATCATTTCTTGGGTATTCATAAATTCTTTGCATATCCGTAACCCTATGGTTCTTTATGGAGCAGACAGAGAACTTGCCGCATTGTTTTTCTGGGCCATGTTTCTACCGCTTGGAGCTCGATGGTCACTGGACATGACACAGCGCCTTGAATGGCAGGGAAAAGTCCGAATCGAGGGATGGCTTTGCACAGGATTCATGCTTCAAGTAGCCCTGATATACTTTACCTCTGCCTGGAGCAAATCCGGAGAAAGCTGGAGCGATGGAACTGCCGTGTGGCTTGCATTAAATATCGACACTTACACCAGTGACTTTGGACGCATTTTATTACGTTCCCCTGCCTTGCTATCCGCATTAACCTACACAACTTTGATAGTAGAATGGATAGCCCCGCTTCTCCTGCTGGCCGGGCCCTGCGTGCCTCTCAGGCAGTTGGGATGCTGGATACTGATAGGTTTACAACTTGGATTACTAATATTCATGGATCTGGGATTGTTTCCACTTGTCTCCATAATAGCACTGATTGCAATCACACCAACACGGGAAACACAACTCACTGATGAATCGAGAGACCACACTCCATCTAATCTGTTGATGTTGCAGTTTGTGGCGGCATTTTTTGTGTCACTCATGTTACTTTGCCAGATGATGTTGATCCCGCACGCGTTCAGCCTTAACTCCGTTTTGGAGAAAATGCCTGAGCCACTTCAATGGCTTTTAAAAACAACACGCCTTGCCCAATCGTGGTCGATGTTTTCCCCTGACCCACCTGACAGCGATGGATGGTTCATTCTCGAATACCAGAGAGGCCCCAAAAACAATGCAGTCGATTTATTGAAACCAACAAAACCTTTGTCTTGGGAAAAACCATCATCACAAAAGAACATGCTCGATTCAGACCGTTGGAAAGAGTGGTTTAATAAGACGCACAGCCGAGGATTAAGCTGGAGGCAAACCATGCGTTACTTTCAAGAACATTACGCGACCAACAGCCCAGCTGAAATTACAGAGACTAGAACAGATTTGCTCCTTTGGTTTATTGAAGAATCTGCTTTGACCCCTGAACGTGCTCCAAAACGTCAGTTACTCATTAGACATTCGCAACCATCCTCCGATTCAGACCGTTGATAACATCCACCGCATCCAACGGTCTGCAAACAGGGTGATAACAACTGCAAAACAGGCTGCAACAAACATCAAAGCACCCCACTCAAAAATCACAAGGCGAGATACAAAAGTACGACGGCATCCCAAATAGTGAAAGGTTTCGAATTCATCGCTGCGTAGTCGCACCGAAAGGAAAAAAATCATTGCTGCCATACCGAACACCGTGAATCCAATCAGCAGGTAATTAAGATCCATGAATTGCTTGATCCGGATCACCCAGGCCATCATGGACTCCACAACTTCCAATGGACGAATGATCTGAAGTCGGTTTGATGAATGGTTAAACTCCCCCATCAACAAGGTTTCTGATTTGACACTCGAAGGCCATATCAGCAATGCCGTGACCGGGAGTTCATGCATGGCTGAGTGAAAGTGAAATGTTTGCTGGTTTTCTTGGTTGATTTCAAGGTAAGGAAGGACAGAAGCGCTTGCCGTCACCACTCCATCTTTCGTTTGCAAAATCTTATCCGCTTGGTCATCAGACGAAGAAAGACTCTCATGCCCGTGTCCGAGTCCTTCCATGATCCAGTGAGTTTTCAAATCCACAAAGATAGCATGATCATCGGGAGTTCCGGTCGGCTTGAATATCCCTGACACTTTCATCTTCAATGGATAATCACCTGCCAAATTGAATACATTGGAAGCATCGGACATTAAACTCATACCGGGATCGAGCCCCAGCGACTCAGCGACCTCCGAACCTAGCACACACTGTCCAAGTTGAACAAACGTACTCCCCTCCTGTATTTGCATGCTCCGAGCTTCGAAATATTCAAGCGTAGTACCTACAATGGGTCTGGAAAATGCCGTGAACCCAAGGGCCACAGGAACCGATGCACCTCGGTTTTTGGCCATCAGCGCATGCCATTCTTGAACAGGAAATGTATCCTGAATATCCGCCTGAAAATAAAGAGCATGAAGTGTTAGGTCGTATTCACTGCCCTTGACCCCGAGTACCAGGGGCGTGTCGATTGCCCTCGCTCTGACAGAATGTTCGAATAATCGAGTCAAATGCCCCAAACACATAGGCAGGGCAAAAATCATCGTCAAGCTGAACCACAAAACTAATGATTTAACCTTGTTATAGGCAAGGTATCGCCAAACAAAGAAGAGCACATGACGATTCATATGGCCTTCGCTTTAACGGGGGTTTTGGATTGGAAGTCTGCAAAGTCAATGACACGGTCAAATCCCTCAATCAAACTACGATCGTGAGTCACCACAATTAACGTGGCACCTTGCTGAGTGATTTCGCTTAACAATAAATCTCTCACCAATATCGTGTTATCAGGATCCAGATTGCCAGTAGGTTCGTCGGCGATGACTAAGCCAGGCTTCAATAACAGCGCCCGGGCAATGGCTGTACGTTGGCGTTCTCCCTGAGATAACTTGCCTGGGTAACGGTGTTTTAGAGATACCAAACCCAAGCGATCCATCAATGAGGAAACTCTTGCCTTCATATGCACTCTGGAGTGCCCAGAGGTTTCAGAGAGACGCCAGGGAGTAAGAATATTCTCCTCCACGTTGAGGTATTCAATGAGCTTGAAATCTTGAAATACATAGCCAATAGAGCGCTGACGCAAGGCACGCCGCTGATTGCCATTGAGCTTAGCCAACAATGTTTCACCGAGCTGTACATCCCCCTTGTCAGCCTGTTCAATTCCTGTGAGCAGTTTTAAGAAAGTGGTCTTACCTGAACCGCTTGGACCAACAATCGCAGCAGAGACGCCCGATTCGAGATGTAGCTGTGGCACCGATAATTCGAACTTCGAATAAGCCCAGCGGAAAAGGAGATTTTCAATGAGAATGTCCATTCATCGATAATAGCAAGAAACCTGTTTTCAATGGCCAATGCGCCGTTTCAATTGAGAACAGTTTGAGATGAACCAGATGCTGCGAGTTGTTGAACTTGCTTCAAAAGTTCTGTCGGACTAAATGGCTTTGTCAGGTAGTAAGAAGCTCCAGCCTTTTTCGCCTCTTCAGGGTCAAGGGTATGACCACGGGCGGTCAATAAGATGACAGGAATCAGCTTCAATACTGGGTTTTTTTTCAGATTCTTGAGCGCTGTCACTCCGTCCATTCCCGGCATCAACACATCCAAAACAATGACGTTAGGCTTTTGCGCCTCCGCCACTTTTAGAGCTTGCACACCATCGTTTGCTTTTAATATTTCAAAATCCCCCTTTCTCAAAGTGAACTCAATGAATTTGAGCATGTGCGGCTCGTCATCTGCAATAAGGACTCGATACATCATCCGTTCTCCACTAACAAAATAAAGGTTTGATCATCCTTCAGTTGATCTTCGCTGGTGGCTCTCAAAAGTTTTTCAAGGGAGCGCTGAAATGCGGATGCTTTCTGATCGACACTTCGTGCATCCTGAAACCAGTGAACAAGTCTTTTTTGACCTAATAGTTCGTTACCCACCATTTGTGTTGTCGTCTCTACAATGCCATCGGTGTACATCAGGACCCTCACCCCTTTGGGAACATCAATCTCCAATTCTTCCAACTCAGGCTGTTTGACCACACCAAGAGGAAGACCTTCCGGCGAGTGAGATGTTATAGGCATTGTCTCGTCCTTCGATGTTAGAAGCAAGGGGCAATGACCTGCGTTACTGATACGCATGATACGATGCCTTAAATCACAATAAGCAATTTGAGCAGTGATGAACATATCTACACCCGAGAGGTCTTGGAACATGGATCGATTCAATTTCCGCATCAACTCAGCAGGATGCTCAAACAATTCAGTTGATGAACGTACAAGGCTTCTAAAAATAGCAGCAAATATTGATGCTGGGACACCTTTTCCCATTACGTCCGCAATGACAAGTAATACTTTGTCTGGATCCGTCTCATGGTAAATGACATCAAAAAAATCGCCACTGACATTTCTCGAAGTGTTACATTTTCCTGCTATCGTGTATCCCTCTACTTCGGGCCACTTCGATGGAAGCAGCGAGGCTTGAATATCTTGTGCAATTTCGAGTTCTTTGGAAATTTTACCAAATTCAATTCGCTCTTCCTGTCGAGTCACATTGACCAACTGTAATGCCAGAAAGTGAGCGAACGTATGCATGACATTGGTTTGGGCCGATGTAAAAGGTTGCTCAGATTCGCTGGATCCCACGCTCAAAACACCGATCATTTCTTCGCCGATGATGATTGGGTGCACTTGAATGAACTTCGAATTGAACGCGATCAATGGATCACCCTCTTCCAATTTTTCCAAATCGGTATCCCTTAGAACATCCTTGCGAATCACAATACTCTGAGACTCGAGAAAATGCTTGGCTTTGCCTGCATTCCAATTAAGCGGTGACGGATCAAGCGAATCAGATGAACGCGAGTAGGTGCGGATTACGCTCCCATTCTCGTCACATGTTCGAAAAAGATAACCATTGGCTCCCATGATTGGAATCAACTGCTTGAGAAGCCTGTCTGCAAAACTTTTGATGTCACCTTGTTTACCAAGCTCAGTACCAAATTGAAAAATTGCCGAGAGACTTTCGTAGCATGAAAATAATTCTTCCTGCGTGGAATTCAGAGCCTTGTCAGTTTCATCAAGCTGATTTTCAATAGTCTTGAGACGATCCTTCCACTTTTTCTCCTCCTCTTTCAGTTCGCTTGGCAGTGTTCTATTCTTACGCAGAATCAATCGATTCGAATGCGTCCCCCGCAGGTAATCGGAGTCGTCCACTAATTGCTGAATGATATAGACACCACGTCCATCCTCACTGCTTTCAGACGGGAGGCTGGGGGAAATAGGCCAACTAAAGCCCTGAGTGTGGTCATGAACAAGAACCTCCACATAATCCGGACGCACCATGACCTCGATGGCTATCGGATGCGGAGTCTCGTTTTTATCGAGTTCGCAGTGAAGGATGGCATTATTGACTCCCTCCTGAATGGCTACTTCCCACGCACCAGATTCAGTCTGATCGAAGCCATAATTTTCCAAGAATGCAATCACTCGCCCTATCGGTGTGATGGATGCGTCTATATCGCATTCGAACTGAACGAAAAAGGATGGTAGGACTTCGCGATGCATCGATGACATCCTTGTGATAAAAACTACTGCCTGGTGATTTCCAGGAGTCGGTGAAGTCGAGTCAGTTCCAAAACTTGTTCGACTATTGGTGTCGGGTTCATGATACGAACCAACCCATTCTGCTGACACATGAACTTGTGAAGTGCAATAAGCGTTCCGAGGCCGCTGCTGTCAAGGATGCGGACGTCGGACATATCTATATCCAAGGCTCGATGCCCCGGACGAATACAACGGCGAACATCATCTTTGACAGCAGCGGCATTAGCAGAGGTTAGCTCTTTGATCCCCAAGACGAGAATGCGTTCGCTAGTTGATTCAAAGTTCATATTGGTTGCGGGTGAAAGGCCAATCCATGTACAGCATCATTATTTAACAAATAGACGTGATGGTCAAAGCTAATTGTTTATTGAACATAAGTAGTGAGTTTAACATTAGGGCTTGCCTAGCAAGGAGTGCAACTCTAGGGTTTTTTTATCCTTTATGTCTCCTTTTTCCGCAGAAATCATTGGAACGATGATCCTTGTCCTGCTGGGCAATGGCGTCGTAGCTGGCGTGGTCCTCAATAAAACCAAAAGCAATAATGCAGGCTGGATGGTCATCACCGCAGGCTGGGGAATGGCGGTGACCATGGCTGTTTATCTCGTGGGAGCAATCAGTGGGGCCCACCTGAATCCGGCGGTAACGGTCTCGCTGGCCATGATTGGCCACGGAGATTTCGGTTGGAGCCAAGTTCCTGGCTACATTCTGGCCCAGATAATTGGCGCAATAATGGGATCTATCCTTGTGTGGCTGACCTACTTACCACATTGGAAAGAGACTAGCGATCAAAGCGCCAAACTTGCCGCTTTCAGCACAGCACCGGCGATCAGAGACAAGCCCAAGAATCTGATCGCGGAAATTATTGGCACTTTTGTTCTGGTCCTCGGGGTTTTGACAATTTTAAGACCCGAAAATCTTGTTCCCGGATCAGGCTTCGACAGAGGGTTTGGCCCCCTCCTGGTAGGGCTACTCGTTCTATCAATCGGCCTCTCATTGGGTGGTCCTACTGGGTACGCGATTAATCCGGCTCGGGATTTGGGCCCCCGTATTGCACACGCCATTTTGCCCATTCACGGTAAAGGCGACAGCGATTGGTCTTATGCCTGGGTGCCCATTGTGGGCCCTGTCATAGGAGGGGCAATTGCAGCTTTCGTTTTCAAATGGCTTTGGACTATCACTCCAACCCCATAAAGCTCAACAAGCATCTCATGAAATATATTTTAGCTCTTGATCAGGGAACAACCAGTTCTCGCGCCATCGTATTCGATAACAAAGGAAGCATAATTTCTGTTGCTCAAAAAGAATTTGAGCAAATTTATCCCAAGCCAGGTTGGGTCGAACACGATCCCTCGGAGATCTGGAGCAGCCAGCTGCAAGTCGCGAAGCGTGCTCTCAAAAAAGCGCAACTCAAACCCAGCGACATCAAGGGAATTGGTATCACCAATCAAAGAGAGACTACCATCGTTTGGGACCGTCAAACCGGAGAACCGATCTATAATGCGATCGTGTGGCAAGACCGGCGCACTTCAAAGTTCTGTGATGAACTGAGAGACGCAGGACTATCGGATATGATCAAGAAACAAACCGGCTTGGTTCTAGATGCCTATTTTTCGGGAACGAAGATTCGGTGGATCCTGAATAATGTGCGCGGAGCGAAAAAATTAGCTAGGGATGGAAGATTGGCTTTTGGAACTGTGGACAGCTGGTTGCTCTGGAAACTTTCGAACGGGGACCAACATATTACAGATCCCACGAACGCTTGCCGAACATTACTTTACAATCTGAAGAAAGGTGACTGGGACGATTCATTGCTGGACTTGTTCAATGTACCTCGAAGCTTGCTGCCAGACATCAAATCTTCAAGTGAAGTCTATTTTGAAACAACCGCTCTCGGAGGAAAAATACCTGTCGCGGGAATCGCAGGCGATCAGCAAGCAGCCTTGTTTGGTCAGGCCTGTACTTCCCCCGGTATGGTGAAAAACACCTACGGTACTGGCTGTTTTATGCTGATGCAGACCGGAACGCGCCCCAAGACTTCCAAGAACAACCTTCTTTCCACGGTGGCTTGGAAGATTGGTGACAAAACAGAATATGCCCTGGAGGGAAGCATCTTCATTGCAGGAGCGGTGACTCAATGGCTAAGAGACGGGCTTGGACTAATCCGTAAATCCGCCGACATAGAGGCTCTGGCTCAAACAGTGGACGACAATGGAGGTGTCTATTTTGTTCCTGCTTTTGCAGGGCTTGGTGCCCCACATTGGGACCAATATGCAAGGGGAACCATGGTAGGACTGACTCGAGGCAGTAATGCGGGGCACATAGCCCGCGCAGCTCTGGAAGGAATTGCCTACCAGGTTGCTGATGTCGTTAAGGCCATGGAGAAAGATGCCGGGCTCAAACTCAAGGAACTCCGAGTCGACGGTGGCGCTTCTTTAAACAATTTACTCATGCAGTTTCAATCGGATCTGCTTGGTGTTCCGGTCCTTCGACCCAAAGTTTCCGAAACCACCGCTTTGGGTGCTGCCTATCTCGCAGGGCTTGCCGTTGGTTATTGGAAAGACAAGGAGGATATCGCTGTTCAGTGGCAGGTAGACTCGCAATTCGACCCGAAGATGAATCTCAAACAAGTGAAGAAACTAACGCTCGGGTGGCAAAAAGCACTTGGATGCTCGAAAGGCTGGCTTGCCAGCTAATCCATAACACAAATTCAAAGTGTACCCTGGGCAATAAGCAACAACGGCATACTGTTTGATCCAGGAACGACCGAACATTGGCGTGGTAACCGGCAAGGAACTTGGGATTAGATTCCAATCACGCACGTGTGCAGCCCAGTGGAGCCTGTCATTACCATGGTCTTCCTACAACCCTTTGGGGGCCATTTTACTGGAAAAGCCGGAATGCACATGCTGGATTGGGCTGTAGATGATTTCCCGTATTACAGACCCTGTGCTCATGGAGAGGCGGACAATGCGAATAGTCCCTTTCATAAAATGAGATCTTTATACTCTCTCAAGCAAGGGTTTCGCTCAAAAGAGCCTGGAGGAAAATTTGACGGTACGTTTACAGCAGACTACACCTAAGTACCTTGGCTGGGGCGATTTTGATGTATGTGGAGGCCGTCATGGAGTGTCTCCTGAATTTCCTGCAGTTACCTACTCTTATTTTTGACAGAAGATTACCCATTCATTCGACGCACGTTCAAAGGACAAACCGACCCAAGCTTTCAACGCCGCGTGGAAAGGTCAGTCATGCGAAACGGTCCACATCCTGGAAGCAGAAGAGAAAAACGTGGTCCAAATTTCAGAAAACCAAGGCCTGTATTACCCAACAAATAAACTTTTAAAGGGGGGGGGGAATTGTAGCGTCTCATTGAGATTCTTTTGGGGTTTATGCAATAGGTTGCCCCCATCGACGCAGCACACAAAAAGTTGAAAAGCCGATCCCTCAGGTTTTGATTCGCATATCACAACCATTTGGAATAAGGTTCTGCTGATGGATCAGAAGATCAAAGTGGCTGTCATAGGGACGGGAGCCCTGGGGAAACATCATGCCCGCATTTATGCCGAACTGGCAAAAGAGGGCTTGATTGAATGCGTCGGGGTGTATGATCAAAATATTTCGGCGGCGAAAGAAGTCGCAAACCAGCATCGTATCCCCTTGTTGCAAACAATGGAGGAAGCCACAGAATTCGCCCATGCGCTGAGCGTAGTAACCCCAACAATCACCCACTTTTCAATTGCAAGTGGATTATTGGAGAAAGGTAAGCATTTACTGGTCGAAAAACCGATGACTGATAACACCGAACAGGCAAAACATCTGGTAGAGTTGGCCTGTAAGAAAAATTGTGTACTTCAGATTGGTCATGTGGAGCGCTTCAACCCTGTGTTCACTTATCTCAATGCCTCTGCGAAAGAGCCCAAGTTCATTGAAACGCACCGGCTAAGCCCATACCCAGCCCGCAGCACGGACATAGGAGTTGTTTTGGATCTGATGATTCATGATCTGGATATCGTACTGGCATTTGTCAAATCAAGTGTAGTCCAAGTTGATTCTGCGGGTGTTTCTGTTCTGAGTAAATCAGCGGACATCGCAAATGCACGATTGAAATTTGCCAATGGATGTGTGGCGAACTTAACCGTGAGCCGCATAAGCCCTGAACGCATGCGCAAAATAAGGGTCTTCAGCGGTGGGAAGGAGGCAAGTTACATCTCACTGGATTACCAGAAGCAGGAAGGGTTCATTTATCGGGTGGCAAGTGGAGGTGAAACACCTTCAAGTTTCTGGACTCAATTACTGGCATCACGCAAAAAGGATTTCAAGGTTGTCAGCGAATTTGCAGGTAAGAAAATTGTACGTGAACCAGTTCCCATAAATAAGGAAGAGCCCTTAAGATTGGAAATTAAACATTTTACCGAGTGCATACGCGCGAAAACAGAACCAGCCGTCAGCGGCGCCTCTGCCAAACAAGCTCTGGACTTAGCCCTGGAGATCACCAGGCAAATCCAGGCTGCTTCGTGATTGTAACATGATTCATTTCTCACATTGGTGTGGTTGCCATTCGATCAATGCTTCGGCATAGTCTATCCAAGTGAGCATTAAGGAAAAAAATACTTCGCCCATCTCGGTTGGCATGATTTCGTTAGGGTGCGCCAAAAATCTGGTGGATTCCGAGATCATGCTCGGACACCTCATGCAGGCAGGGATGACCATCACAAACAACGCAGATGATGCTGACGTTGTTGTTGTCAATACCTGTTCATTCATCGACAGCGCACAGGAGGAAAGTGTGGACACCATTCTCGAATCATCCGAGCTTAGGAAAGCAAAACATCTGGGCCAGGGATTAATCGTGGCAGGATGCCTGACCCAGCGCTACAGGAAAGAACTCCCTGAGCTCTTACCTGAGGTGGATGTCTTCATGGGAATTGATCAAGTGGATCAGATACCGGAATTCGTGCGTCAAGCTCACAAACATCGCGAAAAAAAAATTAGCCATGAAGAGAATGCCGGGAAGGTGAGTGACGATGCGGCAACAAATGAAAGCGAAGAGATGCTCCCCGTTCTGGATGTCACTGCAAGACCAAATTACATTCCAGATTATACAACTCCACGTTTTCGACTGACACCCCAGCACTTTGCTTATTTGAAGATTGCCGAGGGATGCAATCACCCATGCAGTTTTTGCATTATCCCGCGTATGCGGGGCTCTCACAGAAGCCGCCAGCCTGAGGATATTGTTCAGGAAGCAAAAGCCATGGTTCGTGATGGAATCAAGGAAATTAACCTGATTTCTCAGGATTCCACCTACTACGGCATGGATCTTAGAGAAAATCACAAGCGAAACATTGCATCACCTCAAAAATTCAAGGAAGCCTCCGAAGCACTCCCTGAAGATGCCTCAACACTTTCCTCCCTGCTGAGACAACTGAATGCGATCGAAGGCGATTTCTGGATTCGTATTCTTTACACCCACCCGGCTCATTGGACTGACGAACTGATCCAAACTATCGCCGAATGCAAAAAAGTAGCCAAATATGTTGACATCCCACTTCAACATATTCACTCAACCATGCTTGAACGCATGCGCCGCGAAACCAGTCGCGAATACATTGAGGAACTGATCCAACGTATCCGCGAAGGAATACCAAATATCGCCATTCGCACCACTTTCATTGTCGGTTTCCCTGGAGAGACCGAGGGGGCATTTGAATCTTTAAAAACATTTATACAAGACACACGCTTTGAACGGCTGGGGGTTTTTACCTATTCTCATGAAGAAGGCACTCGCGCGGGCGACATGGCCAATCAAATCCCCATTGAAGTCAAAGAAGCTCGTAAATCCAGGGCCATGGAAACTCAGCTGAAGGTGTCGAGAGAACTTGCCTCTGCTCAGGTAGGTAAGATGATGCGAGTCTTAGTTGAAGGTCCTGCTGACGAAGCGGCGATTGAAGAATCAAACATTCGCTCATGGGAACATGGCCTGTTGCGTTCCAAATCTGAAAAATCAGCTATCTCTCTGGACACTTCAACCTCGTGGTCCATTGCCCGCGGCGAAGCAGATGCACCTGATATTGATGGTCGCATTTATGTTCAAGGCAGACTGAAGCCGCACCAATTCCATATGGTTCAAATCACAGGCTTCACCGATTACGATTTGATCGCGGAGCCAGCAACAGAATCAGAGAAATGATTTTTGAAGCTCGTCGTGAAGATACTGATTGCACCTGACAAGTTCAAAGGAACCATGACAGGCATGGAAGCGGCTTGTTCCATACGTGATGGATGGTTAATGGCTCGCCCAGAGGATGACTTACGCATCTTGCCCATATGCGATGGAGGCGACGGGTTCGGCGAAAGATTGGCTGAACTTGAAAAGGCAAAACCTGTCGATTGCCAAACTGTTGATGCAGCTCATCGCCCACTGACGACCAAATGGTGGTGGCAGGAGCAACAAAAAATGGCCATTGTTGAGTCAGCCTGCATCATTGGCTTGGCACAACTACCGCCTTCCATATATCACCCTTTTCAATTGGACACTTTCGGATTGGGAAAGGTATTGCTAGAAGTTGCAGAAAGAGGTGCAGAAACATGCGTTGTGGGCATTGGAGGCAGTGCCACTAACGATGGCGGTTTTGGCATGGCAAAAGCACTCGGATGGAGGTTCGAAAATGAAGCTGGGAAAGCCATTACTGAATGGACGGATTTGGATCAACTTTCATTGGCCTCTGCTCCCAGCAAAAGGCATCTCTTTGAACATCTGCTCATAGCGTCGGATGTTGAAAATCTGTTGCTTGGTGACAAGGGCGCTTCGCGTATCTATGGCCCCCAAAAAGGACTGCGGGAAAGTGACATGGAAAAAAGTGAAGCCTGCTTTCGCTCTCTATCTCAAGAAGTCGATGCACTTGCTGGATATGAATGGCGTCTCGAACCTGGTAGCGGAGCTGCAGGCGGCTTGGGATATGGCCTGATGGCATTTCTTGGCGGTAAAGCTGAGTCTGGATTTGATTTTTTTGCAGATAGAGCAAACCTGAATACCCAGCTGGCATGGGCGGACCTCGTGATCACTGGTGAGGGATCCCTCGATTTATCCTCTTTGATGGGTAAGTGTGTTGGAAATGTAGCCGAAAAATGTAGAGAAATGGATAAACCTTGCATCGGTGTTGGGGGAACCGTCAGGAACAAAGAAAAGCTATCCAATTTGTTTACGGGTATTTATTCGATAACTCCTGATCTCACTGACCGGGTTTCCGCTTTAAAATTTGCGTCCAAATGGCTCAAGGAACTCTCGAAAAAGGCATCAAATGACATTCACTTGTAAAGAAGGCTTGGGTTTTCTCAAAAATCGGTTAGGATGGTGAACGAGTGGGGATGTAAAGTCCATTTGAACCAAAGTGACCTGTTTCGGTCTTAATGTAGATAATGAAGTTAAACAATAACGTGAAGCAAACAACAGAACTGGAGATAGGACAACTCTGGAAGGTTGGAGATTTCCACATCGAAATCGTACAAATCGGAAAGACACTTTGCCATTACAGACACCTGCGAAATCTTGGCCAGAAGGGGATACCGGTCAAGTTAGAGCAATTGCAAGTGGTGAAAAAATACTTGAAAACCAACAAGGCAGAGCTGGTCGGAAACAAAAAGAAAAAGACGACCCGCAAATAAGAAAACTTCCATTAAGCTTTTGCGGAGCGCCTCGGAGATGTTAATTTCCGAGGCGTTTTGTGGTTTCTGACAGCCTTTAAAATCAATTTAATCTATTCGATGTGAACATGTTGACTGATCCAATTTCTTTTGATGTATCCATTTGAAGGAAAGAGAAGAATTGGTCATGAGAAGTAAATCTCATTTTTAGAAAGAGGTCGGAACAAAGACGGTCAATCTTCGTTTCGCTGAATGAGCAGAAGCGCCATACGACATATGGCAAGGGACTTGGTCTCGGCCAGAACCTCGGTGCTGGTACTGACGTCTGTCCCGTAACGTGCGAAGTATGGTTTGTCCTTTATTCGCGTCCTGCCTATGACGACTTTGGTGTTGTAGGTGATCTGAAGCTTTCGCCTCATTTTTTGAACCAGACTGTCGTCAGTGGAGTAGGATGGGCAAGCAATTGAGCTGGACCCTCCAAAGAGACCTTGGTTGATGATACTGTCCATCTCATCACTCGCAGGAGCTTTATATGGGTTTATTTTCCCCATCGAAATTTATACATGTTGCTAATATTTTACGTCGGCGATCCTTTTAGATAAAGCAGGAAACCACCCCTTTCAACTTCTAATTTAGAGAAATTGCATCCACCGCTAATACTCTAGAATAGGCTGTTAATTTCCGACTATGGGTACACATCATTTTTTTGTGCATTCTGATGGGGTTTAAAATTGAATGGCAATGCAGCATACAATCGAAAAATGATTTGTAAACAAAGTTGACAACTCAGGAAAAAGATCGGCCTAATGAGAGTCGTATGGGGCAAATGAATGACCAGATAGCAGTCGTCACCGGAGCAGGCCGGGGAATCGGAAAAGCAATTGCTCTTCGCCTCGCGGAGGAAGGAGCGAATGTAGTCTGCTTATCCCGCACTGAATCAAATGCAGAATCGGCTGCTGAAGCTGTGCGAGCAAAAGGTCGCAGGGCCTGGGCTTTTTCGGTGGATGTATCCGATACATTAAAAACCCAGGAGGCAGCCAAAGCGATACTCAAGGAAACCGGCAGGATTGATATCCTCGTCAACAATGCAGGTGTCACACGAGACGACCTCTTGATGAGGATGTCCGAGGAGGCTTGGGATACGGTTCTAGATACCAACTTGAAAGGTGCCTTCAGCATGTGCAAGGCTTTCACTCGCACTTTCATGAAACAGAGACAAGGACGTATCATCAACATATCCTCCGTCATTGGGCTCATGGGTAACGCTGGACAAACAAATTACGCAGCCAGCAAAGCAGGACTTATCGGTCTGACAAAATCCATTGCAAGGGAACTCGCAGTCAGGAATGTAACCTGCAATGCCATCGCTCCGGGGTTTATCGAAACAGATATGACCGCAGAATTAAATGAGGATCAAAAAGAGGGAATCCTTAATCAAATACCTCTCAAGAAACTGGGAAGCCCAGATGATATAGCCCATGCAGCCATTTACCTTGCCGGACCTGGAGGACGTTATATAACGGGTCAGGTATTGACTGTAGATGGCGGAATGGTGATGTAACTGAATCAATTACGAAATTGGTTCATTCCCTGCTTATAGGGGCAACTTTCAACATTCAACCAAGCTATCGGGCCAATTTTATTTTTTCATTTTTTGGATTCAAGACTTGACGGTTAAAACTAGATCGTTAATGACACTGTTAGCTTAACATTACGGAGAAACTCATGTCTGAAAAATCAATCGAACAACGTGTCAAAGATATCATCGTCGAACAGCTCGGCGTCAACGCAGATCAGGTCACACCAGAGGCCAAATTTATTGAGGACCTCGGTGCCGATTCGCTCGATACTGTGGAACTAGTAATGGCTCTCGAAGAAGAGTTTGGTCAGGAGATACCGGACGATGAAGCCGAGAAGCTACAGAGCGTCGGAGACGTCAACAAATACATTGAGGAAACTCAAGGCGAGTAAAACCAGCACTGTTGAAATAACATCTTAATGGATGCGGTTGTTTCCTTCATGGCGACAACCGCAAACTTTTATATGTCCGACTCATATTCACACCGCCGCGTGGTTATCACCGGCATGGGCGTGGTCAGCCCTCTAGGCAATGCCCCTGAGACACTCTGGAATAATCTACTGGAGGGGCAGTGCGGCATAGATACGATAAAAGCCTTTGACGTATCTGATTACGCCTGCCAGATCGCAGGTGAGGTGCTTGACCTGGACCCTGTCGAAGCCTTCCCTTCCCCTAAGGAGATCCGCCGCACAGACCGCTATGCGCAATTTGGAATTTATGCAGGCTATCAGGCACTCAAAAATTCCGGATTGGACTTGGAAAAAACAAATCTGGATGAGGTTGGTGCTTTCATAGGTTCAGGCATTGGCGGACTTTCCACATTAGAAAAACAACATACCATCCTCACCGCAAAAGGCCCATCACGGGTCTCACCATTCCTGATCCCCATGCAGATCCTCAACATGGCGTCAGGCTTGTTTTCGATGTATTACAACCTTCGAGGCCCAAATGTGGCTACCTGCTCAGCGTGCGCCACAGCAACTCACGCCTTGGGAGAAGCTTGGCGAACATTGAAGATGGGAGATGCGAAAGTCATGTTTGCCGGAGGAGCAGAAGCCGCTGTGACACCTGTAGGCATCGGCGGTTTTTCAGCAATGAAGGCAATGAGTACTAGAAATGACGAACCCAAGCGTGCATCAAGGCCATTTGATGCCGAAAGAAATGGCTTTGTCATGGGGGAAGGAGCCGCTGTGCTGGTTCTGGAGGAACTTGAACACGCCAGGGCCAGAGGAGCCGAGATATATGCGGAACTGGCAGGATACGGGAATACTGCGGATGCCTATCACATGACGTCACCTTCACCCGATGGTGAAGGGGCTGGGCGGTGTATGAAAATGGCGCTGAGATCAGCCGGACTCACTGCAGATTCTATCAGCTATATCAATGCCCATGGAACATCCACCCCGCAGGGTGACATATGCGAAACTTCAGCCATTAAATCTGTCTTTGGAGACCATGCCAGGAAGTTATCCGTTAGCTCAACCAAAGGGGCAACCGGCCATATGCTAGGGGCTGCAGGAGCCATCGAGATGGCAGCCTGTACCATGGCTCTGCGCGACCAAAAGGTGCCGCCAACGATCAATTACGAAAATCCGGACCCTGACTGTGATTTGGATTATGTGCCAAATCAGGCAAGAGAAATGGAAATTAACGCCGTCATGAACAATTCCTTTGGGTTTGGTGGCCACAATGCCTGCGTCGTGGCTAAGAAATTTAAATAGGGTTATTTTGATATTTTTTATGATGGGTAATCATTAATTTGATTACCCATTTTTACTGTCATTGGGTGAATACTCAAAAAAGCCAAGCTTCGTATTACGAGAAACAAACACTCATTACAACAATGGTAGCTATGTTGTTGATGGGATATGGCAATCGCAGTAGTCGCATCTTTCTTTAGAACCACGACTTGCTGAGCTTTTTTTCGAGATTAGAAGCGCAGAACCTGCGGCGAATAATAATCAAAGGGAAAACAACCTACTAAAGGATGTGAGGCATTTGCTTTTGATAGCAGCCAAGAACAAGATTCGTTGCTCCTGTGCCATCACATTAATTAAAAAAGGTTGAGGTGATTTCTCGCCCCAACACCTACAATGTACTCTATCGATTTCTTGATAGATTTGGACGGATGTCCCGGAAAAAGCAAGGAACCGGTCCAATGGGAATGCTGTTCATCGCAACGGTGTCAAAGCATGCGTTTTGGAGCGCATCTAGGACTTACGAAAAGTGCGGGTAGCATAAACAATCTTTAAGCAAAAACCCAATTCTCTCTTTGACCATTGGTTTTGTTATGAGGACGCCAGTGTAGTTGCAAGAAGGTATGTCTTATCATTACCAACCTGAGTCAGGAATAAACAAAGGGTCAAGTGAAGTGCTCGACCCTTTGCTTGCATGGAGGAAAGGTTTTTCGGATTACTTCTTTTGACTACTTTTTGTTTTTTTTCTGCTTGAAGCGTTTTTGCTGTTGGCCAGGCCAAAAACATTACCATCTTTGGCGAATGCCTTGTTGCTGTAGAGGGCGGCGGAGAGGGAGTTCAATGGGTGACTTGTCGAGAATTTGTAGCCAAGTTCCTGAACAGCTGTAAGGATCTCTCGTCTGCCCATAGGTTTCTTGGCAATAACTTCTGAGATAGCCTGTTTGAGTGACATTTCGTTTCGTGCACGTTTGACACGCCGACGACCCACCACACCTCGCAAACCCAATCCATCGGGAACGCCAAGTGCTTCGTCGATTTGTTTGATTTGTTCTTCAAGGCTTTTACGTTCTCCCAACAGGGACTCACGCATACCCATGAATTCTTCTAACTGCTTATTGATCATTCTATTGTGTATAACTTAGTTGATTGTACACTCCTGTACACGATCACTATCACTCACTCAATGACCATCGTCAATAAAACTTTATATGTAACATCGACCTGGATATACCTATTAATACTAATGCATTGTTTCAGGACCTGTAAGATTACCATGACCCTCTATAATTTAAATATAAAAAAATGAGCCGGACGACTTGATTCGTCTTGATCGAAGGTGATGCTACCGAAATTACGGTTGAAAAATACATGTAGTGCAATATTGGCAAAGGCACCACATTTTCACCTTAGAGAAAATCAATTTTCTAATTTGTGATCATTATCAGGGGAGAACCAAATGTTTTAGGATTGATTCCGATACTTACTAAGATGCATGCCGCAAGTCATATGAGCGTGTTATCAAGTTATGAAACCCACGAATCCTGTGGATTTCGAGATACCTATTTATTTATTTTTTAGATAATCATATCCAGTATGTAATTCGAGCGAAGACTTCGGAAGAACGTCCCTAATTTTAACTGCAGAATTGGTTTAGAATAAATTTCAAGCGATTAAAAAGTACAAGGAAGCCAAAATAATCACAAAAATAAACTGTTTACATATTTCACTCTACAGGATGTTGATTGATAGTTTACATCGCGTAGTCCTTTTTTCACCTGATCACTCTAAAATTTATCATTTCGCACCGAATACATATCAAGAAGATGGTAACCTTGATGAAGGAAACACTAAAAGTTTCATTTCCACAGAATGGACACTGCAGGATGGAGGTCTGGACTTATTGATTTAAAAATGGGCTAATATGTGGGTGATCGAAGAGCACGCGTGACTGCTATCACTTTAAAACGTCCGATGGTAATCACACTTCGCAGATGTACAGGCAAACCCGCCCGGTTCGGTAAAAGGTTTCAAGTTCGATTTTAAAACTTAAAGGCTGTCAGCTTTGGTAGTCTGTTGTTGTTCTCCCAGCCCATCGACTGAGAGGCGCATGATTTGCCCGGGTTTGAGATAAATCGGCGGTTTCTGCCCCAGTCCCACACCTGGTGGAGTTCCGGTTGAAATGATATCGCCAGGATTGAGAGTCATAAATGAACTCAAGTACGAGACAAGTTTGGCAACTCCAAACACCATTTTCTGCGTGGACCCACTCTGATAGCGGTGTCCATCCACCTCTAACCACAAGGAAAGATCACTTGGATCGGATACCTCGTCTCGTGTCACCAACCATGGCCCCATGGGAGCAAACGTATCATAACTTTTCCCTTTGACCCACTGCCCGCATCGTTCCAGTTGATACGCCCGCTCTGAGAGATCGTTGATCACACAGTAACCAGCCACATGGTTCAACGCGTTCTCTTCGGAAACATGCTTGGCACGATCACCAATAACAATGCCCAGTTCCACTTCCCAATCCGTTTTTTCTGAGCCTGGCGGAATCAACACATCATCAAAAGGACCACAAATGGCAGAGGTGGCTTTCATGAATAATACGGGCTCTGCGGGTACTTCCATACCGGACTCTTCGGCATGATCGCTGTAATTCAAGCCAATGCACATAAATTTGCTCACCTCCCCAACACAGGCGCCGATTCGAGGGGCACCTTCAACTTGCGGTAATGTAGTAGGATCAATATTCTTAAGCTGATCCAATCCTGCGCGGGTCAAAGTAGCACCACTCAAATCATCAATCACGTTTGCCAATGAACGCAAATTCCCATCCGCGTCCAGCATCCCAGGCTTTTCCTGCCCTAATTCACCAAATCTCAGTAATTTCATGTTATCAATTTTTCAAGTTAAAGGTCCTCCGAATCGATGTGATATGTTGTTCTCAAGCGAACGGAATATCAACACAATGAGACAAGGAATAGCGAAAGATAAACCCACACTGATTCGAAAGTTCACTGCATCAACTCAAGCCAGAATATCCTTCACGACATGCGCAGGTTCAACTCCTGTAAGCCGACGATCAAGTCCTTGGTATGAGTATGAAAAACGCTCATGATCAATTCCCAGACAGTGGAGTATTGTGGCATTAAAATCCCGAATATGAACAGGGTCTTTCACTATGTTGTAGGAAAAGTCATCAGTTTGACCGTGTTCATAACCAGCTCTAATCCCTCCTCCGGCCATCCACATGGAAAAACAACGACCATGGTGGTCGCGACCATGGCTATCTTTGGAAAGCTGGCCTTGCGAATAGATCGTACGACCGAATTCGCCGCCACAAACCACAAGGGTATCCTTGAGCATGCCTCGCATCTTAAGATCACGCACCAATGCGGAAGCCGGTTGATCAATATCCTGACATTGTAATTTTATGAGATTAGGAAGATTGCCGTGTTGATCCCATCCTCGATGAAACAGTTGCTGAAAAGGAACTCCGCGTTCAGCCATGCGGCGTGCGAGGATACAGTTGTAGGCAAACGTGCCCGGCTTTTTGGCATCCGGACCATACATGTCAAAAATATAATCCGGTTCATCGGACAAGTCCTTCAATTCAGGCACCGAAGTCTGCATGCGATAAGCCATTTCATATTGAGAAATGCGAGTTTCAATTTCTGGATCTCTGACTTCATCAAACTTGTCCTGATTGATCTGACCGATGGCATCAAGAAAAGCTCGGCGATCCTGACTGTCCACACCGGCAGGATTGTTCAAATAAAGCACGGGTTCACCTGCACTGCGAAACTTGACTCCCTGATGGCGCGAGGGAAGGAAGCCGCTACTCCATAATCTTGAATACAGGGCCTGACTCTGACCTCTTCCCTTGGATATCATGACGATGTATCCAGGGAGGTTCTGATTGGTGCTACCAAGCCCGTAGCTCAACCATGATCCCATACTGGCGTGTCCCAATTGCTGAGTACCGGTGTTGATGAACGTAATCGCAGGGTCGTGATTGATCGCTTCTGAATTGAGCGTTTTGATGATCGTGATCTCATCGGCAATGGACCCAACATGAGGTAAAAGATCACTGTTTACCCAAGTACCATGGCTTCCATATCGCTTGAATTCAAACATAGGGGCCACGCATGGAAAGGACTTTTGCCCTGATGTCATGCCTGTCAATCGTTGCCCTTGCCGTATCGATTCAGGTAGTTCAATGCCATGCAGTTTACGCATGGCCGGCTTATAATCGAACATGTCGATGTGCGAAGGACCACCCGAGAAAAACAAAAAGATGATGCGTTTGGCGGTTTGCTTAAAATGAGGTTTTCCGAGCACACCCTTTACCGGGTCATCACCGGCAGCATTCAAGAGGCCGGGTTGATTGAGCGACGCAAAACCAAGTGCTCCCATGCCAGCGGCTCCCATTTTAAGAAAGCTTCTACGGTTTTGAGCGTTGGTATGTATGTGAAGTGGATTCATGATCGGGAGCTATGAGTTAATGCGTTAAGGATTCATCCAGATTAAAGATCGCGCTGGCCGTCATCGTCCAGGCAGCAAGTTCAGCCTCTTTCATATGGGTAGCTCGCGGGTAATCTCCGACCTTCAGCAAGGCTGCGCCTCTTTCAGGATCAGCCAGAAAGACCTCATATTGCCTGTCATGGAGTTTCTTGAGCACTCGACGGCGAAGAGCATCTGCCGGGCGCGCTGTCGCCAGCATGAAGGCATGATCGAGCCTTGATTCAAACGTATCACCACCTTCCTTGATAATTCTCTCGGCGAACAAGCGAGAAGCTTCAACAAACTGCTCATCATTCATGGTCACCAATGCCTGCAGGGGAGTGTTTGTCACTTGGCGCTGAATCACACACTTTTCACGAGTGGGTGCGTCGAAAGCCATCATATTGGGCATTGGAGCGGAACGTTTCCAGTAAGTATACATGCTCCGACGATAAAGCTTTTTACCATCATCACGTTTGTATTTCAGATTACCATCCAGAGAAACTTCATTCCAAATGCGAGGCGGCTGATAGGGCTTGACACTCGGACCGCCGACACGATCGTTTAAAATTCCGGCAAGCATGAGTGCATTGTCACGGATAAATTCACCTTGATGACGACGACGCGGACCGCGCGATAACAAGGTATTTTCAGGATCTAACAAACGCTTCTGTTCCGTGACATGTGGGGCTTGACGATAGCTAGCAGACATCATGATCTGTTTGATCGTTCGTTTGATATCCCATCCATGATCCACAAAATCACGCGCCAACCAATCCAGTAATTCAGGATGTGAGGGCCTGGCTCCTCGAGTTCCGAAATCATCAATGGTAGGGACGATTCCTTTACCAAAAAACATCGACCAATAGCGATTCACGGTAACTCTCGCCGTGAGAGGGTGATCCGGAGCAACTAACCATTGAGCCATACCCAGTCGGTTTGCAGGTGCTCCTTCAGGTAGTTCAGGGAGAAAAGCCGGCACACCTGGTTTGATCACTTCATCTTTGACGGGTGAGGCATAATGCCCGCGCATCAAAACAAAAGTGTCTCTTCCTTTGGGTAAATCCCCCATCACCATTGATGTAGGGATCAAATTAAGCAGGTCTTTTTCATTTTTTTCGAGGGCAGCTATCTGAGCAGCACGCTCAAGCCCCTCCGGCCAAAGCTTGGATTGATAATATTGTTCAAGGACCTTGAGTTGATCCTCATCCCATTCTGCAGCGGCAAGTTTTAGTACGTTGCGGATATCCTCAGGCAATTCACTGCCTTCCATTTTAAAATAAAAGCCACTGACACCGCCGCCATTGACGATCTTCATCAGAAAAGCATTCTCACCTTTATTGAGTTCCAAGGTTACTTTGTCCTGATCTGGAGCCACTCCCCTGCTCGCGTTGTTATCATGCACCAACTTACCATTCAACCAGCATTTGATAGCGTCATCGCTGCCGAGTGAAACTTGAATGGTCGCTTCTTTATCGCTCGTCAGGGTTTTGAAGAGATACATGACGGAGTTGTCCGGCAAGCTCAAATCGGTTGGCTTCCCATCTTTGTAATTTTTCTTAACAACCCATTTTTTACCGCTGGTTTCCCCATCGAGTTTAAGTTCCTTCTCAGGCCCGAAATCCTGCGTGAATCCTTTGTTCTTATCTTCGGCGTCGAAAGGCCCCAACTGCTTCCAGGGAGTTGCTGCGGGTAAATCAGGTTCCTTTTTGGCCTGCTCGGAAAGAGCCCAGGCCCTGACCAGCTCAGCTTCCGGTCCACTGGATTTGTGAGCCTCTTTCAATGAAGCCAATTTCCCAAGCAACTGATCGTGGTCTGTTTTTTGTTCGTCATCGTAAAACCGCACAAATGGGGGTTCATTACCATTGCGTGTCTGCATCCCTTTATCACTTGCCTGATTGAAGAATGCATAGAACTTATAGTATTCTTTCTGCGAAATAGGATCGTATTTATGGTCGTGACATTGGCTGCATTCCATGGTCAATCCCAACCAAACCATGCTTGTGGTTTTGACGCGATCCACGATGTACTCCACTCGATACTCCTCGGCAATAGCACCCCCTTCATCCGTGGTCCCATGATTTCGATTGAATCCGGATGCCACTTTCTGCCACGTGCTGGCCCCTGGGATCAGATCACCCGCAAGTTGTTCTACTGTAAATTGATCAAAGGGTTTGTTGTTGTTATAAGCATCGATCACATAATCGCGCCACAGCCACATGAATCTCGGACCATCTGCATGATAAACACTAGAATCTCCATATCGCGCCAAGTCCATCCACCCCAAGGCCATGCGTTCACCAAACCGCTGAGAGTTCAAATAATCATCCACCATTTGTTCATAGGCCTTCTGATCCTTATTTTCCTGAAAGGCTGTTATTTCTTCCAAAGTGGGAGGCAATCCCGTTAGATCAAATGCCACGCGCCGAATTGAATTGGCACGGTCGGCCTCTGCATTGGGAGTGAGTCCCTGCTTTTCCAATTCGGATAATATGAAGCGGTCAATCGGGTTATTACCCCAGCCCGTGTCTTTCAGCTCAGGTAGATCAGGGACACGCGGTGTCACAAAAGCCCAATGCCCTTCCCAGTCGGCGCCTTGCTTGACCCATGCCACCACGAGATCTATTTGCTCCTGAGTCATGGGGTTCTTCGCCTCTGGCGGGGGCATTATCTCATCAGGGTCGTGTGCCTGAATGCGCTCGACCAACAAGCTTTTATCAGGAGCCCCGGGAAATACGACCGAGAGCCCGTCCAAACTTGAAAACAAACCTTGTTTTGTATCCAGTCGCAAGTCGGCTTTGCGTTGAGCCTTGTCTGGCCCGTGACAAGCGATGCAATGCTTGGAAAGGATGGGTAGAATGTCCTTGTTGAAGTGTATCTCATCAGAGGAAGCCCAGGTCTTTAATCCCGAGGCATTCAATGCGAGTAAACTTAAGACAGGTAATAAAATCTTTGGCAGACTCTTCATTTTAAGCATTATGATTGGAATCTTATTGATCGTGACTTTTCGATACGTCGCACGATTATAAAATAATTTTAAGAACAAGCCGACTCAGGGTTTGGGTCCCACCAATTCGATCAAATTTCCGTCAGGATCGCGAACAATGGTCAGGTAAATACCTTTTGCCAGGGAAGCAGGCAACTCCTGAGAACCTCGCGCGATGGGCTTGATGCCAGCTTTGTCCAATCGTTGGAGAGCCTTGACGGTATCCTTGACTTTAACGGTCAGGTAGCTGAAACCTTGTTGTGAGTGAATGAAGCTATTATCCGTTTTCTTGCTTCTCACACCCTCGACATGCATCAGTTTAAGGCGTGTTGCTTCAGCTCCTTCTCCTAGTACGAGTACCTTAATATTCAGCTTTTTTCCATTGGTCAATCCAACCCGTGAGGCAAAATCAGCAGGAACTGAAAATCCAGGTAACTCTCTAAAACCAATAGCCTTGGTATAAAATTCAACAGCCTTATCGACATCACTGACGACACATCCCATGTCAATGGTCGCTGAAGCGAAGGCATTGTCCTCCGCTTGAAGATTCGAAGTTACCAAAGTTGAGATTCCGATGAGGCATAACAAGAGGCTAGTGTGTGATTTAACTCTATTTAACATAAGCTTGATTCGGATAAATGTTTGATTTCTGGATTACCTTTTTAACATAAGCACGGTGTCAGATCCCGTCAATGTCTGTTCACCACAGGTAAGCAAAGAGACACTTACCGCTGAATGACTCACTCGCAATAATGATTCAATTAAGCGAAATCAACAGGGACAAAAAGGCGATGCCTTGGCGCATCACCCAACAAGCAACAAGCAGATGAAAACCTGATTGCGTCAGTTACCCCATACTCAGCGCTCATTGCTCTCCTGCAAATGGAGGATGCTCAAATTTAGGAACAACTTGAGTTACTCTGGGATCGTTGACATCGTGAAGGGTTCCCATTAGTTGTTCGTGAAGGCGCCCTCTGACAACCGCGTAATCTGGAGAGGATGCAAGGTTATGAATTTGGTCCGGATCTTTGTTCACATCGTAAAGCTCAGCAAAAGGCCGCTTGCCAAAAGCTATCTCATAGTGCCATTTCCATTTCGGATCATGCTCTCTGGCAAACAGCCACGCCTTGGTCGGGCTTGCATCAAAATCCGCAAATGTGACAAACGTGTTGTTGGTAAGTTTGTCCATTGATGGACGTTGTTCGAAGTCCAGATGATAGGGATCCCCCATAGGCCATCGCTCAGGCTTGAAATTTATGATGTAGAGATAATTGGAAGTTCGAAGTGCTCTCTGCGGATAGGGAATCTGCCCCTTCCTTGCCTTGGCGACATGACGTTCTCGTCCCGTGATGACCCAATTTCGCTCAGGGTTTACCCAGCCCGATTGATTGGACTCAAGGGTAGAAACAAAACTACGACCAGTCATGACCTCGGGTATTGACTCGCCTGCAGCCTCCAAAAATGTAGGCGCAAGGTCCATCAGATTAATAAAATCTTCCACCACACGGCCCTCCTTTTGACCTCCCCAACGAACGGCCAAAGGAACACCGACTCCAAAATCGTAAAGACTGCACTTTCCGTTGGGGAAACCAGGAGCACCATGATCTCCACTGACAACCACTAACGTGTTATCCAGTTCCCCCATTTCTTCCAGTTGGTCAAGCATGAGACCCAAAGCCGCATCAAAGGCCTGAATCTCGCCAAAATAATCAGCCATATCCTGTCTCACTTCATGCACATCTGGCAGGAATGCAGGCATTTTGCCCTTCAATTTATCGGGATCTATACCCCAGAGTTCCTTTCCTGACCCCTTGGTCCACTTGCGATGCACTAATGTGGGACCAAACCAATAGCAAAAAGGTTGATCATCCGCTCTATCTTCAAGAAAGTCGTTAAAATTACCCATGACTTCATCATAAAGAACCTGTTTGGCCATTTCGATGGATTTGCCGTTGCTCACCATTTTGGTAACATTTTGGGAGAATTGATTGAATTTGGTTCCAGCTTCTTGATAACCAAATTTCCCAGCTCCATAAGGAGCATCCACAGGAGAGCCCGGAGTCCAGACTTTGTAAGTCTCACCAATGTGGTAACCAGCCTTTTTGAGTATTAATGGATAGGAGGGAATGTTCGAATCCCAGCGCGCTCCTTGCAGGATAGCACCTAATCCAGTACGAAAGAAATACTGGCCAGATAGCAGTGAACTACGGCATGGAGTGCAGGACGGGGCAGTCACAAAAGCGTTTTTGAAAAGCACTCCCTCTCCAGCTACCCGATCAAAGTGAGGAGTATGAATAACATCATTCATCGTTCCCTGACCGTCGGCATCTGCATACGCACTGGCATATCTACCCCAGTCATCTGCAAAGGCAAAAAGGATGTTAGGACGTTTCCTTGATTCAGCAGCATCACCAGAGACGCAGCAAATCAACAAAACACTCAACACTGAAGCGACATGTAAGACACGGAGTGACAGCTTGTGATGGTTTGGCATGCTTAAATGAAATCACAATACTCTTTCAAATCAAGAAATTGTCATAAGAATCACCAGAGCACACATCAAGAGAAAGCTTTTCCAAAACAATGAGATAGGATGGCAAGGAATAAAATACCCCATCAACAATCAATGTGCACGTGTCCACGCCAACTGAGCTTTGAGCTGGTCTACAGCTTGTTCCCAGGCATGAACCGGCAATGCATCAGAGTGTATTTCATTGGCCTCTATTGTAGCTTCACGGATTTGATCTACCCAAGCGTCAATGCGTGCATCTGCTTGCTCAACAGACAGAGGGCCTGCCAATAATTGAGTTCTGAATTCGGAATATTCTTTGTCAAATTTGCTCCACCCCCGAGTTAATTTATCACAAGCTGCTGAACGCTGTGGAATGTTGAATGGGCCATGGTTGAAGGGATCACAATCTGCCCTTACCTTTCCCCATTCATCCGCAATTTGCGTGACTGGATTTTTTTCACCTTTGATGTTTTGGAAGGAAACATCCATGTCCCAGGGTATCAGATGAAATTTCTGTTCAACAGGATCTTCATACCAATAATAATTATGGTTGAAACTGTTCGATCCATCGCTGTACCAGTGAAACGGCCCATCATCATTTTTGATAGCACGATCCACCACTGCAAATGCCATGATTTCTGAAATATCCATTCGATTGGTAATCACGTCAGTTAATTCTGTCTCACTCGCGTTGGCTATCTCGCTTCCAAATGCAAGCATGTTGTCCACATTGGGATCTTTGTCCTCGTTGGTTTTCAATTGATTGAGATAGGCAGAAGGATCATGCGTTTGCCCGTTGGAATTGATCGGCCAGATTTCTTTATATAAATTACCCTTGCCGTTTTCAAAATGGTAACGCGCAAAACGACCGTCAATTTGCTCAGTCAAGGCGTAAAGCCCGTAAAACTTCCCATTAATTACCAATCGGGCATGCACAGAGCGAGGGGCAGGAACACCCATTTCTCTGAACAGCCAATAGCCCAGACGATCCCGCATTTGCGACGGATCCAAATTCTGGGAATGAAACTGAAGTTTTTTGAGCCCATAAAAGAGTGTATCTGAACCATTCCAATTAACCTTCACCTTCATGGAAAGCTTGGTTCGGGTTTTATGGCCGCTTGGCATGAAAGGATTCATGCCCGAGGTCCCTCCCACCCACGCTCCCACAGAACCTTTGTATCTTATCCCTACAGGACTGATGGTTTCGCCTTCAAACGTCAAACTTCCCTCCACATATTTTTCCGCCGTCGGGTCGGCATCCAGCGCTGTCAGAGCTGCGCCAGGAAGATTCAGTTCGAAGGTGTGCAAGCGATCCTGATCGAAGATGTAGTCTGATTTCTTGCTGAGATATTTTTCATTACCTGAGGGGATTTTTGTTTCAACCTCATATTCGGGTACGAATGAAGATGGAACTGAAGCTGCGGCTGTCTTGGTATGCGCCTGAAGCAACGCGACAACGATCGGTCTGTTTTTTTGAATGCGTTCGTAATCAAGAATCACGCCGACAGGTTGCAGCATCGTGCCCACAAAATCATAAATTGGTTTTGCCTGAACCCATGGTATTTGAACCGAAATGAGAGCTGTTGCCCCCGTATTATTTTGAATGGTGGTATCTGCGCCTTTTTGAAGGAGAGCTTTGACCATCTCCGGATAACCAAAAAAGGCAGCAGTGATGAGGGCTGTTGAGCCATCATTGCTGCGTGCATCGAGTTCCACGCCATTTTCAATCAAAAGTTGACCAACTTCCTGCTGTCCAAAAAGGATGGCATTCATCAATGGAGTGTTTCCACTTGTGGTATCCGGTTCGTCAAGGTTCGAACCCGCGTCGATGTGCTGCCTGACGCTCGCAATGTCACCGGTGGCAACAGCCGAATGAATATCAATTTCGGGAGGATGAGTAGTGCTGATGATTTCAGCTTTCTGGCCGCAACCTGTAAGAAGGAGGGTCATCAAGGACAAAAGAATGGAACATTTTTTGGGGACGATCTTCATGTTTTCAATATTTTTGATGCCGCCACGCCTTGGCGCGAATGCACATGTCGATTAGATGAAGTCAGACGAAAACTTTTAGACAAGTTAAAAATGACTACCTTGACGTGGAACTGTGCCATGACTTCATGAAAGAACAGATGGTGCTAAATTGCAGAAGGAAGCTTTCATCTGACAGGGACCCGATAAATGCGTTGTTTTGGGGTCCTGATAAACACCCACATTACATGCTTACCAAAGTTTTTTCGGAAAGGATGTTGCTGCAGTCATTACACTGCATAAATCACTCCAGTTCGTGTGAACATACCTCTTTCGATCAAAACTCGGCAGGTTCAGGTGTTGACATTATCGTTAGCAGCCAGCGGATCGAAAAAATCCCATGAGAACCTGTTGAGCTTTGCAAAACACTCGCCTTCTTTGCTCGATGATTTGATACGCGATTTGTATGCAATGTGTTACAGCGGACTCCGTGCAAAAATCAGTATTTTGAGTTTTGTCGTGAATTTATTGTTTGCCTTTGAACCCCACCAAACTGAGTTTGACATCACGAGCAGGGGCTGTCTGCTTTTCAAAGTCAGTGATTGAATTCAGAATATCCGGGTCAATGTAGATGGTGGAGCTCGCATCAATCACCAACTGAGTTCCATTGGGAACTTCGTGAAGCGTTTTCATCAAAGAAGCTCGATTGAGGAAGCTGACGCGATTACGAAGTTCGATTTTAAGGATATCTCCATCGCTTCTCTTTTCCACTACACGACGAGCAGGGAGCTTGAGGCTAGCCGGGATGACAAAAAATATGGCAACGCCCATACCAATCATAAGACCTATCAGGAGATCGGTTAGGACAATGGCTATGATTGTGATAACAAATGGAACAAATTGATTTCTTCCACTTTTCCACATCTGCTTGAAAAGAGGTATACCGGCAAGTTTGAAGCCCGTGACAATAAGAATGGCGGCCAAGGTGGCAAGAGGTATTGTGTTGAGCAAGGACGGGAAAAACATGACGGCTGTTAGCAAGAAAATCCCATGAATGAAACAGGCCATCCGTGTTTGACCACCCGTTGCAATGTTTACAGAACTTCGAACAATAACCGAAGTGATAGGAAGCCCCCCCAACAGCCCGGAGATAATGTTTCCTGAACCTTGGGCCAATAGCTCCCTGTTGGGCGGGGAAACTCTTTTTTGAGGGTCAAGTTTGTCAACTGCCTCGAGGTTGAGGAGGGTTTCCAACGTTGCCACGATGGCAACGGTGACGGCCGCGATAAAGACACCCGAACTGAACATGACGGAAAAGTCAGGTTTGGGAAGCGTCCCAAGAAAATCCTTCGCACTGCCAGTGCCCGGCACCTGCACGAGATGGGAAACGCCTATTTCCATGTATTGCCCCATGGGCCTGAGGACAAATGTAAGTATTGTACCAAGAACAACAACGACAAGCGGTGCGGGTAAAGGGATTTTCTTCAGGGCAGTCCTGTCCCACATGATCAGAAGAGCCAGCGAAATAAGTCCAACAGCCGCAGCGCCAGGGTGAATGTGAAATGTGGTTGCAATGATCTCGGTAAAAGTGTTTTTGCCATCCTGCTGTTGGAAAGTCATGTCACCAAACCAATCAGGGTCGTGACCAAATAAATGGGGTATTTGTTTGAGTATAAGTATAATACCAATGGCCGCCAGAAGCCCCTTGATCACACTAGAAGGGAAAAATGCTGCCAACGAACCTGCTTTGCTCAATCCCATCAACAATTGAAAAACACCTGCAAGAATCACCGCACAGAGAAAAGCTTCGAAAGAACCTAGTTTGTCGATCTGGACCAGAACGATCGCCGTCAAACCAGCAGCAGGACCACTGACGCTGGTGTGCGATCCACTAATCCAAGCAACAAAGAGCCCTCCAACGAGTCCGGCTGTGATACCACTGATCAAAGGAGCGCCAGAAGCTAGAGCAATACCCAGGCAAAGCGGAAGAGCGACTAGAAAGACAACAACACCCGCGGAAAAATCCTTGGGAAACGCCTTTTTATAACCTATCTGATTCATGAGGCTTCACTATCCTTCGTGCGGAATACTTTGACTATTACGAATATTCAATTATAAGTATAGAAAATAACTAAGTATTGAGCTTTCAGTGGAATTTTTAAACTATCACCATTTGAGATATTTCTGGGTAGTAGCAAGCGAGGGTGGACTTACACAAGCTTCCAAAAAACTCAACGTGTCGCAACCCACCATCTGCACTCAAGTCCAGTCGCTAGAGGGTTTCCTTGGCGATAAACTGTTTCGCAGGAACGGTCGCAAACTAGTGCTAACTGAAACCGGTCATAAAGTTTACAGCTATGCTGAGGAAATCTTTTCCTTGGGGTCGGATTTATTGAACACCGTAAGGCAAAGACCAACATCACACCCATTGCGTTTTTCCATTGGAATTGTGGATTCAGTACCCAAGCTGGTAAGTTATAAAATACTCAAACCAGTCTTTCAAATTCCTACACCTGTACAAGTCTCATGTTCTGAAGGAAAAGTGATCGATTTACTTTCGATGCTTGCCGCTTATCGCATTGATATCGTGCTTTCTGATGAACCCGCACCAAGCTCCACAAATTTCAAAGTATTCAATCATCGTTTGGGTGATTGCGGAATCGTTTTCTGTGCTGCCCCTCAACTGGCGGACAAATTAAAGAAAGGTTTTCCTCGATCTCTCGATGGGGCTCCTGCTCTTTTGCCCACTGAAAACACCGATCTCAGGCGATCCCTTGAAAAATGGTTTCAGGAGATCAATATACGACCTCATCTGATTGCTGAATTTGACGATGCTGCTCTCATGAAAGTAGCCGCAGAAGATGGTCTTGGATTCTTCCCTTTGGCTGATGTTGCAGCAGCAGAGGCAGTCCAGAAATACGGAGTCAAGATCATTGGAGAGTCAAATGCATGCCTTCAGCACTTTTATCTAACTAGCGCCGAGCGTCATCTCGACCACCCAGCAGTCATGACACTCATCGAAAATGCTGAAGCGTCGCTGTTTGGAGAATCACGCCAGAAAAAACCTCAGCGCACCCAGAGTGTAAAATCAGTTTCGACCTGCAAAACATCGAAAAATGCGGTGGAGGCTCATTCGGCTTGACCAACGCTAAGCGGCGAATTGCTCGACTGCAGGAATAAACGTAAATCCCCGGCCGTTTGGCCTATCAACAGGTCTGATAGGCCATCATCATTCCAGTCTGTGGTGAGTACCTCCGATTGCTCACCGAACATTCGAATACCACTTTCTTCTGCAGTTAGAGCTTTAAAAGCCATACCTCCATTACCTAGCAATATGAGCCCCAG
>KB911974.1 GCA_000383715.1 Verrucomicrobia bacterium SCGC AAA164-E04 | reverse complement strand
CAGGTTCAGGTTCAGGTTCAGGTTCAGGTTCAGGTTCAGGTTCAGGTTCAGGTTCAGGTTCAGGTTCAGGCTCAGGCTCAGGTTCAGGCTCAGGCTCAGGTTCAGGCTCAGGCTCAGGTTCAGGTTCAGGTTCAGGCTCAGGTTCAGGCTCAGGTAACTCGCCATCGTCATTGAGAATGGTGATGAGTGTCTCGCCGATGACAGTTCCGTTGATCTCTGAAAATGAAACGATCAAAGTTTCATCAGGTTCGGGAAGTGGATCACCTTCGATACGCAATGCTAAGGTGCTTTCTGCTGCTCCAATGCGATAAACGCGGTGCCCGTAGTAATCGCTCAGATAAAGCACGTTGCCTTCATGGTCAAATTCCATGACACTTTTACCACTCCCATAAAGAAACCCCTGCAACCCGGTGATGAATTCAGAGATGGATCCGTCGGGCGTGATCCTGATCACTTGGCCTTCGTTGCCCCTGTCAATAGCTACATAAAGGTCATGCCCGAAAACGCCTCCGCGACCAAAAATCATGCCATGTGGTGCTCCTTGGATTTCGTTAATCCATGGTTCCAATCCACGGTCCGGATGCCATCTTTGGATGCGGTTGGGTCTTTTTACTAACGGATCAGTAAATTCGCCGAGGTAAAGCCAATCCTGAAATGGGCTGCCATCAGGTGCCATTGCTATTGAGCGAAAGGCAAGACCCTCCGTGCTTGACTCATCTTGACCGTCATTAATTAAAATATCCATGCCGCCATCACGTCTAACAGAGAGCAGGTCTCCGGGGCTACCTACGGAGTTTGCCAGTATCAGGAGATCTTCTGCCCAACCGTATTGACCCAATAGGATTTCACTTGGTTCACCTGGGCCAGAGGGGAGACCTACAGCAGTGAAATCGATCACATTGTGCGAGGCGTCAAGATATTGAACAGCCCCGCCCAAGGCTCCCGGGCGTCCACCATCGCGATTGTTGGCGCTGATATACATTCCCTGTTCGAACTCTGAATATGGCGAAGCAAACACGAGACCTGCGGGGTCCGTCTCGGGAAGTAGTTTGGTGACCATTTCCAGTTCAGTGCCGTCTAAGGAAATATATGAAATCGAATCTTGCCTGGTTGAGTTTTTGTTTACAAGTTGACCGACATAAAGCCCATCGGTGAATCCTGAGATTTGATTGGCCAGTGCCAATGAAGCGGGATGGTCGACATCGACAAGCATTTCTATCCCGAATCCATGCGGTATTCTTACGTCTTGCGTCAGTGGATCGGTGGATGCATTGGGTAAAGGTAGCCCCAAAGTCTTCCTGCCAGCGGCAAATAGCAGTTGATTTGAAAAAGACAGATAATCATTGTCCGGTGTTGCAGTGAGAGGACGGGTAGAAACCTCTATGACCCTGTTTATTGGAAGCCTTTTATGCAAGCTTACCTCTATAGACAGGGTTTGATCACCCGCTTGCCCCTCCTTGATGGACAGAGCCTCGGGTATGACAAGTTCTATTTGTCCATGCACCACGCTTGCCATTCCAATCAGGCACAACATTGAAATAACGGACCGCACTGTCTTCCACACGAAAACCATGCGAGCATTGAAGATGTCGTTGCATTTCACCATAACTAAAATGGATTTTGAGATGTCTCCTTATTGACTCCCAAAGCATAACACGTACCACAAAGCAGGTAAACCTGCCTGAAATATCTGACTGTCATGTTACAAGTGCCGGTCTTGTCGTCGTCTCATCCTGCCAATGTAAGTGGCAAATCCCTGAAATCAGGCCATTGTTTTGAGTTCTCAGTGTTGTTGAATGGTTATGGTTACATTCCATGTGTCAGCCGCCTTTTGGTAATTCTCAAAAAGCCACGCAGTGGCAAAGCGCTGCCTTTCTTTGTCAGTCTGCAAGTTCAGGATGCTTGATGACCAGTAAATGTTGTTTGTGATCACTGGCTGATGCTTCAGATTGAGCCCCATCAGGCCAGTGAATTTCGATGCCATCAAGGTGCTCTGGAGCGGCAAGATACATTGTTGCACTGGATTGTGAAAGGTATCCACTGCCCGCATATAATTCCTGGGCTTTGATCCCTCCTTTTACAAAGGATACAGTGACTCGAGATCCAACGCCGGTGGGGTTGTTCTTGAGTCCTTGTAACTGGAGTCGCAGGGGGTGCTTTGCAGATGTTGGATGATTGTTTTTGAAAGCGAGCATGCGCTGGTTGTTTTGAGTTGCAACGAGATCCGGCCAACCATCTTCGTCGAAGTCACAAACCGTCAGACCTTTTCCGTCCCCATCCACCAGGAATCCTGATTGAGCAAAGGGGGTCACATGAAAATGCCCTCCATTATCAAAGCTTCCTGAGAACCCTATGCCCCCGCGCCAAAGTCCTGTTCCGGGTTCTCGCGTGAAGAAGTTCTGAACACAATGAAGGTCTGTGTTGCCATCACCATTCATGTCGGTGGTTACAACGCCGAAACCGGGCGAGGCCTGTGCCAATCTGGGAAGTGCCCGCCATGTAAAATTTCCCCTGCCATCGTTGATGAGTAATCCAGATTCAAAGTGATCAGCAGATAATTGCAGTGTTTGATTTAACTGGGCTGGTGAAAAAACAGATGAGAGTGTTGCGGATGCAAAGCTCCTGTAAGTCGGGAAATTTTTCCTTATGGATGGAATGAATTCAGAGAGATAGTTCAATTCTCGGAGTGGAAACAGATCATTCTGAATCGTCTTGGCTTCGAGTATTTTCGGGCGCTGTGAGTCATCAATAAAACCGTAGTAAAGCAACGCGGGTGTATCCGATGACGGCATTCCGTAGCGGGTGTTGATCCCCACATTCATGACCGTGTAATCGATATCCCCATCGCGGTCCAGATCAGCTCCTGTGATGGAATTCCACCAGCCAGTATAATTTGAAAGCCCCCTCTCGGTGCTTGTATCTGTGAGTCGTCCATTCGCGTTGGAAAAACACTTCACCGTTCCCCATTCCAGCGTGATCAGAAGGTCTGGTTGTCCATCAGCTTGAACATCTGACCATAAAGCAGATGTGACAAGACCGGCATGTCTCAAACCAGGGGCTAATTTGGAGGTCATGTCTTTGAAAACACCATCTTTGTTTTGCAGCAAGCGGCTTTCGGGTGTGACGGGATATTGGCCAGGGACAACACGCCCTCCAATAAACAAGTCCAGATCACCATCTGCATCGAAATCGGCTGCAGCTGCCGGACCGCTGGAGATGGCCTTCTGAGGAAGGATTTCCTTGGATGCCTGAGTGAATTTTCCCTTGCCATTATTCAGATATAAACGATCAAACAGGATCGGATCTCCTGGATTGCATTCCACTCCTCCACTGGCAACAAATAAATCGAAATCACCATCGCTATCGAAGTCCAACCACAGTGGTGTCATGTCCTCATGACGTCTGTGTTCATTGAAAAGCGCATGATTGATTGTATCCTTTACAAAACGGCCTTTACCGTTCTGCAGATACAACGCACCGGATTGGCCGGCGGCTGCAGCAACATATATATCTTCGTCGCCGTCACCGTCCGCATCTCCCCAGGCCATGCCTCCACCCAGTTGAGAATGTTTTCCGGGTAGCAAAGGTTGCCTTTGGAAATCGCTGAATGTCCTTTCCTGATGTGTGAAATGGAGCCCTGTCTGTTGCCCTACTTCGGTGAATTGAGGAGCTTCGATCCGGGATGCAGGCATGGAAGATGCCTGCTCCTCAATGATGTAATGCTTGTCAGCCTTCAATCCAGTGCATACCTGTTTCTTGCCTCCCGGCCAAGTGACGGTCAACTTATCGATGGTTTTAGCTTTTCCCAATCCAAAATGGAGGATCGGTTCATTACTCGACAGAAAACCCGTCATTGGATTATTTTGACGAACCTGAATCCCATTTTCTTTTGTTTCAATGCGTACGATGCAGCCAATGCCATGACTATTATTGACCTTACCTTTCAAGCGTAAAGTAACGCGGTGTCCTGTGGCGCTCGTGTTACGGTAAATGCCCACATGTTCATCGAGATCTGCCGTTACCAGATCCAGGTCACCGTCACCATCCAAATCTCCGTAAGCGGCACCATAACTCATTCCATGATGGTCCAGGCCCCACTCTTTGCTGACATCGTCAAAATGCAGGTCACCACGGTTTTTGAAGGCTAAATTCTGTTCGATGAAAGGTTCAGAGTCTTTCCATAGATCCCATTCTGTGCGACCGATCAGCATGCTGGGGGCGATGTGACGGTCAGCATCTGTAAACATACGTGCGGAACCGTTGGTCACAAATAAATCAACCCAGCTGTCATTATCAAAATCTGCAAGTTTGACAGCCCAGGTCCAATCCGTTTTCGCCACATTGGCCAGGAACGCGGTTTCCATGAATTTTTTTGTTCCAGTGTTCAGGTAAAGAGTGTTCCGCATGGTTTGACGAGGGTGTGCATTTTCAAGAAACCATCTGCGATCCCCCATTTCACCTTGAGTGATAATGCTTTTGTAATGGGTGGTTGCAGCCATGTCAGCGCTCATGAAATCGAGCAATCCATCATTATTGATATCCGCGCAATCGGCTCCCATCGAGGACCAGGTTGTATAGGGCATGACATCGGCGATGACATCGGTGAATGAGCCATTCCCATTGTTGTGATAAAGGTGATCGGGGTCCGTGAAATCGTTGCCGACGTAAAGATCCAGCCATCCGTCCTCATTGTAATCCCACCAGGTTGCAGAGAAACCGTGTCCGCTCTCGGTGATGCCAGCCTCGGTGCTGATATCGGTAAACGTTCCGTTACCGTTATTCCTGAACAACCGATCCGGGCGCCCACATGTGTCAGCCGTGTAGCCGCTGGGGCCGGTTTGCCGGAGATGGTAGTATTTCTCAAAGGCAGGTAAGATATAGGGACGACCATTCTTGACGCCCACGGGAGGTCGTGATGGGCGCCCACCGGATTGAACGTAACGGTAAGTCAATACATACACATCCAGGTCTCCGTCATTGTCAAAATCAGCAAACGCCGGCATCAGGCTTGCGTCCACCATATCCAGTCCGTAAGAGGCAGCAGATTCTACAAAGGGTTTATTGGCTCCCTGGTTGATGAACAGCTGATTGGGAGCGTCATAATTGCAAACATACAGATCAAGGTCTTCGTCATTATCGATATCGACCATGGCCACTCCGGCCCCCCATCGATCTTCTCCAGAAAGCAGGAACTCCTCGGTCGCGTCTTTGAATACCCATGGCTCCTCCTGGATATAAAGTTTGTTTGACCGGGGAGCGCTGACAAAATACAGGTCGTTTTTACCATCCCCATTCACATCTCCAATGGCGATGCCTCCGCAGACTGATCCCGCATAGTTCAGGTAGCTCATGCGATGTTGCAGATCCATGACATTGATATAGTCAACCCGTGTTTTCCCGTGCGGCAGTCGTTCGAAAAGAGTGGGGGATCGGGTGACTGTGCCAGGTTCAGTTAGATTCCTGACTGAAATGCGGTTGCCGTTCACCGCTGCTTGAGTGTGGAGTGTCGTCAATATGCATGTCAGTGCGCATGTGATGCCAACAAAACGATAGAGCTCACGCATGCACCCGAAGTCAAGTGGTGGATAAGCGCCTGAATCAAAAATGCAAGGTCTCATGTCAATGATGCAGTCCATTCTAGGAGGGGCAACAACAGCCACAAGTTTAATTTAAACAGGGAGAAAGTGCGTGCAGGTCAAAAAAAGAGCCCGTCCAGAATCTGGACGGGCTCGTGAATGATTAAGACTAGATCGCAGATTACTCAGCGATAAAGAATGCCTGTGCTTGGTCAGGTGTCACCGAATAAGGCGAAGTAGCACCTGCAACTTCGCTGAATGTGTCACCGAGACTGGAGGCAGATTTCAATGTGCCTGTGTATTCAATGATAACATTGCCGTCTTGAAGGGAAACACCACCAATGTTTCCTTCGCCGCCGCCGCCGCCAATTGCTTCATTGAAGTCCCAGTATGCCAGGAGTCCTTTGTCAGCCAAGTCAGCTGGAGATCCACCGTTTACGATAGATTTCAGATCGGCTTCGCCGAGAGCCGTGTCGAAGATTGCGAAATCATCGAAGATGCTGCGATCAGGATTGCCGCGATCACCGCCAGAACCGATGTTCAATCCAATGATATCATCTGTCAACGGATCGGCATCAATGCCATCAAGGAATAGGTCTCCATCAATACGGATTTCTTTCACACCGCCTGCCTTGGAGAAGGACATCAAGTGCCAGTCATTCCAGAAGTCAGGGTTGTCATCGAATTCAGCCACAGGAGCATTGATACGTTGACCGGGAGCTGCACAGCAACCCTGCGTGTCAAAATAGATGTTATTATCACTCCAAGGAGCATGTGCTTGGAATCCACGGTTTCCGGACCCAGCAGTTGCAGTGCTTATCCAGAAGGCTGAACTGTTAGCAATCTCGTGCTTCTTCACCCAGTAAACGACGGTTAATGTGTCGTTGGCGAGGGCAGGAGCCAACCAGTCGAACTCAGTCACGATGACAGAACCACCGTCGGGAGTGAAATCCAGACCACGGTCACCCGCAGAACCGGAATGTCCACCACCATCAGCAGTGCTGGTTGCACCACCGGTCAACAAGCCAGGATAGTTTCCAACAGTACTGTGGATAGGTCCTCGGTATTCAAGCACGTTGAATGACCATGCTTCCGTGGTAGGCTCTCCTACAGGGTCAGGATAGGTGAGTGTGACCGTCATTTCAGCGCCTGAAGGCAACAATTCTTCGCCTAGCGTGTGAGTCAGTGTGGCAGTGACACCTTCTTTGGTGAAGGCTGATTCGACTGCGTTACCATTGATCGCCAGGCTGGTATTGTCAGCAGTCCAGGCAGCAGCACCATTGTTGTGGGAGATGCTGATCGTTTCGAGTGTAGGTGCGGCGGTTGCACCGGCACCAGGAGCTCTGCCACCGAAGCTGCCTTCTGCAGCAATCAGCAGAGGAGTATCTGAGCTGAGGAATGCGCCTCCGATAGGCTGCAGGCTTCCAGCTGCGGTGTCATCCGTTGTTTTTCTCCAAGCAACTTGAGCGAAGTCGCCGCCGCCGCCCTCCTTGTAGAGAACTTGAACGAAGTATTTACGGCCAGCGACCATGCTGATGGGTTGGAAGGTGGTTTGATCTGCACCGACTTCAAGGAATCCATTACAGCAACCTGTTTCCTCAGCCTGAAATTCCAGATTGGCCTCCTTGTCATCTGAGCTGATCCACAATTCAGAAGCATCATCACTTCGCAGGAAGAAATCGTAGTCGCCTGATTCTGCAGGAGTGATCCAGCCTTCGATTTCACCAGCGAAGTTGTTACGACCGTCTCCGGGGAGTAGATCTCTTGTGTTGAATGAAAAGAGAGGTCCGACGAAATCAGGATCGTTAGGATAACGACCATCATCGAAGACGGATGCGACATCCGTTCCGCCAATGCCATCCCAGATGGAGAGTTTCAATACGCCATCGGTCGTCTCGAAGCATGTGAAGATGACTCCACTTGAATCAGCAGGGATGGTGTTCTTGGAGAGGTCAGCAATATTGTTTGCTGTCACGGTGTAAGCAGCATTGACATCCTGTGTCGCGGTTGTGATGGTCACGGTTCCTTTTTTCACTGCGATGCTTTCAATGGCAACAGAAGGATCAATGGAATAGTTACCCGCGTCAGAAGCAGATGCTTCATCCAATTTTTCTGAAAATTCGAGAACGATCGTGTTCAATGAACAATCATTGCTGACACTCAGTAGAGTTGGGTCGGTCGTGTCAACAGGATCGGTTCCTTTGGTGAATTCGGTCAAGTTGTCATCTCCGTCTTCGTCAGGATCTTCACTTGCGTCCGAAGGATCGGCAGGATCAAATCCATATCTTTCTTCCCAGCCATCAGGCATACCATCACCATCGGTATCAACGGGTGGCTCAAAGATACTTTTTCCGCCTGCAATTTCAGCTATTTCTGCGGCAGTCAGCGCGCCTTTGAAGATACCCAACTGATCGATGATGGCATCCGGTTGGTTTCCTCCCCCATTATCCGAACCAATCCAGAAGCGGGTTACATCAACTGTCAGTTCGGTAGCTCCTCCATCGGCTGTTTCCAGCAGCAATGCACCGTCCACATAGACCGCTTTGTAGTCTTCGTTTTTGATGAATGCATAGTGGTGCCATTCTTCGATCCACTCATGATCTTCTCCCGGGGCACCGTTGATACGCTGCGTAGGGTTGGCGCAGCAGCCCATGCTGTCAAAGTAAATATTCCCATTGGACCATGGCACGTGAGCCTGGAACCAGCGATCTTGGCTTTCTCCAATCGACCAGAAGGTACTGGAGTTCGGGTTCGAACGGTTATACTGCCAGAACACCACTGAGACCTGGTCGTTTTCAGCCGCGATGTTTAAAGGGTTATCCTCGCCTTCGGCTTCAAGGAAAAGGTAACCATCGGTATCTAAAGAGGCATCAAGCCCCGAACCGATCCGGCCCTCGGGAGAGATTTCAATTTCTCCTTCGTAGAGCGCTTCGTAATTGTTTCCTGTTTCCGATGACCTGATGCCGTCCGCGCCCAGGTCACTTTGCTCGAAGTCCCAACCTGCAATTAATTCTGCAGGCTGAGCTTGCACATTGACGGCAGTCATGGCCGCCAATAAGGCGACAGACAACCATTTTTTTATTTTAGTTTTCATATTTGATCCACTTGTTGCTGACACGATTGCGTGCCATCTAATATTTCCCAAACCTTTTGATTACCTATGATGCTGACTAAACACTGCAGCACAGTAGTCTCCTTTGGCCATTGGGATCCAAAATCTTACGCATGCTGCCAGCGTATTGTCAAGCCGGTGGGGGCGCTTTATCGATACAGTAAGGTTGATGGTTTTGTTATTGATTCAAAATAAAGATTTCACCTTTTCTGAATAACTGGAGCCGGACCTTGATGGGGGAATTTTGCCTTTCCTTCTCTTTCAAGAGCGAAAGAGCCTTTTCCGCTGTTTCAACAGCAGAAGAGAAATTTCCGTTGGAGGCAAAAGCGCTCGCCAGAACATCCAGGGCTTCTGGGGCTTGATTTTGTGTTTGTTGGCAAACAGATTTTGCCAATTGGATGGCTTTCGTGGGATTCCTCATGCTTGCGTCAGGAGAAACGGATAGTAGCCATGCAAGCGCAGCTGTTGCTCTGGTATGGGATGTTTCCTTGCTGAGAATCGATTCATAATCCTTGATCGCTTCCTGATATTTCTGTGAAGACTGTTGAAAGACTGCCCGCGCATAGAGATGTTCAGTGTTCTGGGGCTCAAAGTAAATGGCATGGTCGAGCAATTGAATACCGAGAGGCATATTGGTTTTGGCAGCTTGCATGCCAGCTTTTCTTGATATGAAAGCCGCTTTCTCGGGGAGAGCCAACTTAATTTCACGCAATGAGTCCATGTAACCATCGAGAGACGCGAGCATACCTTTCTCCAGTAGTACTTCCCCCAATGCAAGCCTGTCGGCAGGATAATGGGCTAAATACCATTGTCCCTGGTAGGGAACGGCATGGTTTCGATCCGTCCCGGATTTGAACAGTTTCCCTGCATCCTCATTCAGTTGTTCAACAGGCGGGCTTCCTTCGTAAATCGCAATCAAGTCTCCCTGTTCATCAAGGAGCATTGAACAGGGAATACTCCATGTCCATTGGCGGCCAAGGATGACTTCTCGAGCCGCATCCACCATCTCAAGTGTGTTTCTGGTGGCGAGTGCGGAGTTTAATTTCCAGGCATGCTTGCGAAACATTTTTTTCACTTGGATTGATCGGGCATTCGCAGATTGTTGAACGTCATCCACGTTAATCGCGAGTATTTCCAATCCATTTTCTGATAAAGTTTGCCTGTGTTGACTCAGTTCATTGAGTTCCTTGATACAAGGGCTGCACCACGTCGCCCAGAAAACCAGTAGTTGCCGTTTGGCGCTTACTTTTACTTGAGTCGTTTTGCCACTTGATTCCACCAAAGGAATCGATGGTAATTTAAGCGGGCTATGGGGGATAAGCCTTCGCGCGTTTGATGGTGTGCGTTCAGGGCTTTCTTTCGGTCGGACGGCAAGTTGAGAAGAGGGGCGCTTGATGGGGGTTAATGTCGATTCGCCTTTCCCTAACAACCAGTGTCCTTTTAAAACGCCGCTCATTTGATCTGTGCTTCCATCAGGCCAGCGAACATGGAGCTTCCCGGCGGTCGTGGATGACCCAATTCCAAAATGCAGGCTCTGGGAAGATTGAGAAAGGTAGCCTTCCCCTGCACGAAGGGTCCGTATTTGCTGGGCGCCATGAGAATCGGTGAGTGTGACGCGTGCGCCAATGGCCTGACTGGTGCCGGAAGGAGTTGTTAATTTGATCTGAATGGCATTTCCGTTGGAGTGGTTGTCGTTCCTTAAAAAACGAAGACGGGGTGCGGTTCGTTGCGTCAACCAGACATCCTGATCCCCATCACCATCCCAATCCACCAATACCATTCCTCGACCATCTGCGGGTGAATCAAACCCCAAGAGAGCAGAGACACCTGCAAACTTCCCATCTCCTGTATTCAGGAAAGCGACGTTGCGCTCGTTGCCGCTCCAATTGCGTCCTCTCTCCACCAGGTCGGCGACGGCTTCCCATGCTGCAAGGTAACCGCTCTTTTGTTTGTCAGGTTTGCTTGCTTCGCTGACTTCCAGAGGTGATTGCGACGTGACCCGTCGCCAAAAGAAACTTCACAAATCCCCTGTGTCATCCGTCCCTGTCACCATGCCATTGGCCACGAGGATGTCTTCCCATCCGTCATTGTTGATATCTGCAAAGCTCGAGCACCAGGCCCAGCGCCCCAAGGTGACATTGGCTTCTTCACTGACGTCCAGGAACGTGCTGTCACCTTGATTCAAGAATAAGCTGTTGCCTCTGGCGTGGCGTTGAAATGAGGAAGTATCTTCTCCTGAACGATATTTACGTTGGAATGCAATTCGATTGCCTGCTGAGGAAAACATATTGCCGATGTAAAGATCCATCCATCCATCACGATTGTAATCTCCCCAACTCACTGACATTCCTGCCGAAAGATCTTCTACACCAGCCTCTGCCGCGATGTCGGTGAAGTGTCCTGCTTCGTTTAGAAATAAATTATTTCTACCAAAATCATTGGCCACATAAAGGTCTGGATCACCGTCGTTGTCAAAATCCTCCCAGGATGCTGCGTAACTGAAGCGTTGATTGTTCGTATCGAGTCCGACCTCTTGAGTGACGTCTTTGAAAATCCACCCTGCATTCTGAAGCATGAAGTTACTCACTCCATTGTTGGCATCATGGTAGGGAACCGGGCGTCCAAGGCCAAGCCTGTCACCCGACCTTGCATAATAGCCGCAAGCGTAAACATCCAATCTTCCGTCATTATTGTAATCAATTGCCGAAAGCGATCGTATGACCGAATCCGAAGTGTGTTCGAATCGCCGTGTGAAAACTCCTTTTCCATCATTGGAAAGAAACAAGACATATCGACCTGTCGCAAGCACCAGGTCCAGATCGGTATCGTTATCCAAATCGATCAACAGGCTGCTGGCACTGGGTTCAAGAAAGTTGGCACTGGAACCATTGGAAGCATCCTCGATGGTTCCATCTGGTTTTTGAATAAGTAGTCTGTTGGGTAAGCCTCCTGTTTCACAAACATAGAGATCCGGCCGTCCATCTCCATTCACATCTCCAACCGAAAGCCCGTGAGGACCCGTCACATCTTGAGTGAAGCGCCAATCCAGTTGCTTGCGCCAATCGTCAATGCCCAGCAGCAGGGGGTCATTTGATTCTTCATGCCATCCCATGATGGATGCCGTGGAATCAGTGAACCAGGGCTTGTTGTGACTGGGTGATGTGACTTCTTCAAAATCGAGAACGTTAATGTGGGACAGTTGAGGCAGGCCGCCTTTTTTTCTGGCAGGAATCCAGACGCAGTCCCAGGTTGCGTGCTGTTGAAGTGTAATATCCTTATTGTATCCATGCGACTCCACGACCACTCGAGTCGTGCTGGATGCACTCTCAACATGCACACGAATGATTTTGAAGTGCATGTCAAAATGAACCTTGTCCGTTTTTATGCCATTGGCTGTGAGTGGGGATTGAAGCTGTTGAAGCGCTTTTGCAAAGCCTGTGATTCTATTGAAGTTGTTGTTGTTCGCGGATTTCTTGTGTCTCCAAACTCTTAGAGTTCCATCATCAAAAGAAAAAGGCTCAGGATGGGGTCGTAATGGGTCACAGGAAAAGTTGCCGGCAATCATGGCTTCCAGATGCTTTGACAGAGACTCTGGATTTTCATGCATGGCTTTGTTCAGTTTTTTGAAATGAATACCTACAGCATCATTCACTATTTCAGTTACCCAGCCATCAGCTCGAGGATCAAGATGCCTTAATTCATTCGCTACTTCGGGGGTGATCTTCTTCTGAGAAAGTCCTGCTATTGGTATGGCCTTATTGGTGCTTGCATGCTCTGCCGCTTGAAGGAGTGGGTATGTCTGGCCAATAACAATAGCACCCCCCCCAACCAAGAGCCATACACGGATAGAGTCCGGGATACTCCAGACAGGAGGAAAGTTTCCACGAAACTTCCGTAAAAGTGCTAAGGTAACCATAAGGAACTCCGCAACCATAAACATTCCAAGGCCCTGTTCAAGAACGAAGGGATTACTTATTTGTGACGAAACAAGGAAGACTGAACCAGTGCATGCAGGAGGCTTTTGAGGCCATAATTTTCTTGCATGCATTGATCAAGCATGGATTCGACCTCCTTGCGATCCGAAAAGCAAACCGGAGCCCCGGTGGCATAAATAATCCATTGGCTCAGGATGTTTCTCGCGATTTGCCGAGGGTTTTTAAGCAAGATAGCCTTCATGTCTTGTATATCTTCAAATGGAGTGCCGTCGGCCATTTGACCTCCGTTATCAGCAGTCTTAGCCAGCCGGAACTGGAATGCATGTCCATTTTTACCGAAACCTTTCACAGGATCTCCCAGATCTCCGACAGCACGGTAGCGGTGACGATATCCGCCCGCGATATCATAGCTTTCCAATGCCAATCCCACAGGGTCAAAGTGCTGGTGACATGTCTTGCATGAGGTGATGTTGCGATGCTTTTCGATTTGTTCTCGAATTGTCTTTGCGCCCCGTATGTCAGGCTCGATTCCTTCCACGTTGGAGGGAGGTGGTGGGATGTTGAGGCCCAGTAAGCGTTCGCTAAACCAGGCTCCGCGCACGATCGGGGAGGTGGTTGTACCATTGGCGGTTAAGCGAAGCAGGCTCGCCTGAGTAAGTAGACCACCTCGGCTCGAGCTTTTGGGTAAAGTGACCTTGGACAAATGAACCGTCTGTCTGCCACTCAAACCATAATGTGCCGCAAGGCGCTCATTGACGAATGTAAAATTGGAATCGATCAAGGAGGAGGCCGGTAGGTTTTGGAGGATGAGCTCTTTGAAAAATAACTGAGTTTCCAACAGGGAGGATTCGGTCAGTAGATCGTCCAGATAATAATCCGGGTAAAGTGTGGCATCGGGGGCGTTGGCTTTGAGGTCACGCAGGTCGAGCCAGTAATCCAGAAACGCTTCAATAAATCGCTCGAGTTTTTCGTCCTTAAGCATGCGCTCGGTTTGGTCTCTCAATATTGCATCAACAGTGAGGTTTTCCTCATTACGCAAGATGCTGTCAGGTGGACTGTTCCAAAGAAACAATGACAGTCGCATAGCCAGAGTCGTAGAATCCAGAGGGCCTGGGTGAGCTTCTAAGTAGAGGAATTCCGTGGAACATAATGCCGATGCGTAGGCTGCCAGCATGGATTGGGTGAAATCTTCCCCTAGCGAGCGCGCCTTCTGGTAAATTTTTAGAAAGGGTTCATGCCTTGTTTCAGGGAGTGATGGCTTGCGAAATATCCTTTGAATAAACGCCTGGATGAGTCGCCTTGCATCCTCGTCTTCATTTTCACTGAGGACAATGATCCGATTGTCCTCACCGACCTCAAATGGAAGCTGGTGAAACAAGACCTTGTAACAGGGAGGTGGCCAGCTATCGTGCAAAGGTCCGTCTACTTCCAGCCAATTAAGAGCAAACCCAGGAACACCTGCCCGGGTTGCAAGAGGGTTTCCTTTCCAGCCGGGACGAGTGCGCACCAGTCTTGCTGCATCGGGTCTGAGCTTCTCTCCTGCCTTGAGCATCACCTCCCGCTCAATGATCCTTGGATCAGGTGTTGCATCATATGTCGTGAGCCAGCGGCTGTCTCCGCTGTCTGCAAGTGCGTATAATGTGATGGGTTCAGATCGGGTCCCCGGAAAGGCGTAATTACGACTGGGTTTCCACCAGGCTCTGCTTCCTCCGGAAAGGCCGTGGTCATTGCCCCCGCTGGCTCCATTGGGACCTGCCAGAAAAGTGTAGGATTTCAGTCGCAACCGATACATGCCATCTACGGGGATTTGCATGCTGGTGAAATCATATTTGGTCGTGGCAGAATACGTCCCTGAAACAAAACCCATTGCCTCCTTTTCGCGGATCGCCGGCTGCTCAGGACCAACCGTGACAGGAGCGACTCCGCGAATAACATCTGGTTGAGGGGTGTGTTCGATCAAGGGAATGGCAGATCGAGTGGCTGCTCGTTGTCCAAATTTGTAGCGCAGGAAGTTCTGCATGGTGCGTTCCTCACGCGCGTAATATTTTCTTTTTCTTTCAGGATGGGCGGCCGTTTGCAGTGCGGTGTGCAGTGCCGTCATGGCAGTCTCCAGATACTTGGCCATTTGAACGTGCGAAACATCCAGTCGTTCTCCACTTTTGTTGAACAAATGCGAAACGCCATCCTCTGGCAACAAATCGGCGACTTGCAGCCAGGGGGCATTCAGACCTTCTCTCAGGCAATTTTCATATTCAAATCGATTGAGGCGCCGCAAGGACGCGCGCCCCTGTTTCCGGATACGCTCTTGGTCTTCCAGCAGGAGCGAATGTGATATCGTATGAATGAAGGCTTCGGTTTGGTTTGCGAGCGGACGCTTGCGCTTGTTGGGAGGCATCTCGCCCTTGCGGACGCGGTCGTGGATCAGAACCCAGCGATTAAAAACCTCGGGCTTGTGAACATTTCGATCAAGCTCCTTCAGGTTCAACCCGCCTTTCGCCAGATCGGAATCATGACACTCATAGCAATGGTGTTCGAGGAAGGGTTCTACCCCATTCGATGGCAGTATCGTATCTGAGCATACGTTGCCTGATGAGTAAGAGAGAAGTAAGAGCACAAGTAAGGTGCTCTTTTCAACGCACATCATTGCCATTCGCCTGAAGAATGAGGAAGGCCTCATTACTGTCCTTCTAATCCGGTCGTGTGGCTCGATCCTGCATCCAGGCAACGTCCCTGTTGTTGGGAGATGGCACGTTCAACGCAAGGGCACCACCTCGTTTCAACGTAGGTATGGTTCGAGAATCCTGCCATTTCTTGATTTCGGAATGTCCGTCTGCAAAGGAAAAACCACCGGCAGCATTGTGGTAGGAGGCCGGATAATCGATCATCTTGTGAAGGTTTGGCTTATCAGGCCAGCCTTCCATGGCAACGACAAAGGTGCCGTCATTGATGCTGTCCTCACGTTCATCCAGAAAAACAAACGTATTGGAGGGGCCTGGATCTGTGATGGCATCAAGTTTGAAAAACTTGCGCCAGCCTTTTCCGTTTTCACCGCGAGCGGTTCCCCATCCGGGGCCGTTTAACCACATGTTCATTGCCATGCTGCGGACTCTCGGCAGGACCTGACCGCGCACCTTGCAGGCACTTTTGTCGGCTGGACATTTGAAGACTTGCTCTGCATTAAGATAAGGCCACAGGGGACTTTCCTTGATACTTCCGGGAGCATTCGGGTCATGGTCCGCATCACCATTGCATGGCATTCGCAATACGCCGCCCCCGGTCCACTCGGGGCCTTTCAGGTATGCTTGCCCGGAAGAGGCAGGAAGGTTTCCCTCATTGTCTTCAGCATAAAGGATCCAGCCCAGGGTCAACTGTTTGTGATTGTTCATGCAGAAAATGGCGTGAGCTTTCTGCTTCGCCTTGCCCAAGGCAGGCAGCAGCATGCCCGCCAATATAGCGATAATGGCGATGACTACAAGGAGTTCAATAAGTGTGAATGCCCTGCTGCGAAGGCTTGAAGCGCATCTTTTATTCATGTTCATGGCTTTGATTTCTAGGCTTAAGAATCTTAAACTAACTGAGATTGAACGAATGGACAAGCTAAGCGATGTATTGAGACCTGAATTGCGACGTATTCCTTGAGCTCCTTGGTTTTCTGGGGATGACGTTGCTTCATTTTGCTGTAAGCCGGAAGCATGGATACTCCTCTGGGGCGGGTGGAGGAAGCACCCACTGCTGACCATTGGAAACAGTAGATGGATCGGATCACCGTATCGTTCTTCCGGCTTGTTTTACTTTGTTCTGATTCCTCCAGCAAAGTTGCGTTTGCCTGTCTCAACGCATCTTAAATAATGGACGTCATGCTCATTCGGAGGTATGAATGATCCTTCGCATGAGATTCCAAAAAAAGTGGATATATTGGCTGGCTTTGTTGCTTTTCACCAGTTTTGTGCACATTGAGGGAAGCGTGGTAGAACAACTGGATCAATATCCCGGCTTGAGCCCTCGACAAAAAGGGGTGATTTTGATCAATGAATTTGGCTGTGTTTCCTGCCACACATCCTCTCAAAATCATTTCAAGCCTCGCCGGGGCCCCGATCTTTCAGGGCTTGGGAATCGAGTGAAGCCAGAGTGGCTCAAAGGCTTTCTTAAAACTCCTCATCACGTTTCAGCTGGCGCCACGCATTTGGATTTCCCTGCCGAAGTTCCTGATTCCGAAGACATGTCCCGGTCTCAAATTGAAAATGCGCTGAACCATTATCTGTTTTCTCAGGCTTCCTTTGAGCCCGATCAAAATAATGACTTTGAAGGGTCAATTCAAAAAGGAGATGCATTGTATCATTCAATCGGCTGTATCGTTTGTCATGATGCTTCCTCAACAGAGAAGGGTGGCTCATGGATGCAGTCGGTAGGGGGTAAATACTATCCCGACACACTGCGGGACTTTTTACTAGACCCATTAAAAACTCACCCTGACGCACGCATGCCGGACATGCATCTGACGTATGATGAAGCATCGGATTTAGCGGCCTTTTTCATGAACAGAGTGGATGCAGCCATGACTCAAGTTTTTGTGCCTCAGGCAGAGGAAAGAGAAAAAGGGCAGCGTTTGTTTGGAAAGTTGAATTGTAATGCATGTCATGAACTAGAAACTCAGGATGAGGCAGTCACCATGCCCAGCTTGGAGGCGCTCAGACTGGACCATGGATGCCTTTCGGCTCGGGAAGGGCAGTGGCCTCAATTCGCATTGAGCAAAGAGCAGAAAACGTGGATGCATTTGGCGCTGCAATCTGAAAATCAATGGACACCCTCCGAACGCATTCAAATGCAGTTGACTCAGTTCAATTGTGTTGCATGCCACGCGCGTGATGGCATCGGTGGAGTGTCTCCTGAGGACGACATATACTTTACCTCGCATGATCCCAATCTGGGAGAGCAGGGGCGCCTGCCGCCACGCCTGGATGGAGTAGGGGCCAAGTTGAATCCTGTCTGGTTGCGCAAGATCCTCGTTCAGGGGGCCAAATCCAGGCCTTACATGAAGACTCGAATGCCCCGTTTTGGGTTAGAGGTTCTGGATGAATTGATGGAGTTGTTTGCAACGGTGGATTCAAGTTTGCCTTTGCCAGATATTGAAATGCCTCGCTTAAACGACACTCGAAGGGCTGGTCGGGACCTTGCAGGAACCAAGGGGATGTCTTGTGTCACGTGTCATTCATTCAAAGGCATCCAAAGTGGAGCCATGGCGGCGATTGACATGTCCATCATGGGGCAACGGTTGACTCATGAATGGTTTCATCACTATCTGGCAGAGCCACAGCGATTCAGTCCTGGAACCTTGATGCCTGATTTCTGGCCGGAAGGGCATTCAAGTAAATCGGAAATTCTGGACGGAAACGCTCAGAAGCAAATGGAAGCTTTGTGGATATATTTATCAGATGGCTACAGTCTGGGAGCTCCTTCAGGTCTATATCGCGAGCCAATGCGCCTCATCGCCAATGAGCAAGAAGCCGTGATGTTGCGGCGTGCTTACCCTGGTGTGGGTAAACGGGGCATTGGGGTCGGATTGCCCCATGGTCACAACTACATTTTCAACGCAGACAAACTTGGCCTCGCAATGCTTTGGAAAGGAGATTTTGCCGATCCTGCGGGCGTGTGGTTGAGCCAGGGGCATGGAAGGGTTCGACCGCTGGCTCGTCAACAAATCAGTTTTCCAGTCCAGGCTCAATGGCAGGGACTGGATTCAAAATCAGCACCCTGGCCTGAGATGGAACAGCGTCAGGCGGAGCAGAAGTTTCAAGGATATCGATTGGATGCTCAGCGCGTACCCACGTTTCTCTACGCAATTGATGAGACAATCGTAGAAGATACGCTCAAGGAGGTTGAATCAAAGGGGCAATGGACGCTTGAAAGAACACTACGTCTCAAAACAAATGGTAGCTCGGAGAATCTTATTTTTCGTGTTGCTGTTGCGGCAACAATCCAAGCCCATGGAGCGTCCCAATTTCAAGTAAGCGATGCCTTCAGTATCGCATTGACCGGAGATGCGGAGGGCTATGTTGTGAATGCCGCCGAAGGTGATGAGCTGCGCATCAAGATGAGTGGCAATTCACACTTGAAATCGATAACACTCCATTACCAATTTTGATCATGCAAGTTATCCATAAATTGTCCCTGATTATTTTTCTCCTTTTGCAAAATGGGGCGAGCGTACACGCAGAAAAACTTGCGAGTTTTTGGGGTACTTCAGAACGGGAAGAAGCCTTTTATCGTCTGGTAGACATCCCTGTGCCTGACGGGACGGTAATTGAGACGGGGAGTTTTGATTTGTTACCGGACGGTCGACTTGCCATCGGAACGCGCAGGGGCGACATCTACCTGGTCGAAGGTGCATTTGAAGACCCTCCACAGCCCGAATATCATCTTTATGCCAGCGGACTCGATGAAGTCACGGGGCTCTCCTGGCGGGATGGATCCTTCTTCGTCACTCAACAGACCGAGGTAACGCGCATCACCGACACGGATGGAGATGAACGTGCGGATACCTTCCTGACCTTGAGTGATGTCTGGGGTTTTGCCAATTATCATGAGTTCAGTTTCGGGTCGAAGGCTGATCCGGTTGGTAATATCTGGGTCGCGCTTTGCTTGTCGAAATCCTATGAATCACTGGCGCCTTTCCGTGGCTGGGCATTGAAGGTGACTCCCGGTGGTCAAACCATTCCTGTTGCCAGTGGAATTCGAAGCCCCTGCGGTGTCGGTCCCAATGCGCAGGGCGTGATGTTTTATGCGGAGAGTCAAGGGCCATGGAACGGTTCCTGTTCCTTGAAACACCTCAAGCAAGGTGGATTCATGGGGCATCCCGTGAGTTTCAATTGGTATGAACTTGCCCCAGAAATGGGATCAGCGCCCACAGTCCCGAATACCCGGTCCAGAATGGAAATTGAGCGCCAGCGCGTCAAAGAACTGGTGCCTTATGCGGTGGTCTTTCCCTATCGACGTATGGGACAACAGCTTTCCGGATTTTCGGTGGATTCAACCCAAGGCGCGTTCGGTCCGTTTAAAGATCAGATCTTTATTGGTGATTACACGCTCAGCGTTTTGATGAGGGCTACCACGGAAGAGGTCAATGGTGTTTGGCAAGGGGCTTGTTATCCCTTCCGTGAGGGATTTGCGACCGGATTGCTGGCCAATCAATTCACACCCAAAGGGCGATTGATTGTCGGCGGAACCAATCGTGGCTGGCCGGTGCGTGGCCCCAGTGCCTTTGCTCTTCAACGCGTGGAATGGTCAGGGAAAATGCCATTTGAAATCAAGGAAATCAATGCTCGCCCAGGAGGGTTTCAGTTGACATTTACTCAGTCGGTAAATCCTGCCATTGCGCTCCAACCGGACACATTCCAGCTGGAAACATTCACACATATTTATCATCAGGGCTATGGGAGTCCTGAAGTGGATCAAACCAAACCCCTGGTTGAAAAAGTCGAGTTATCAGGGGAACGGACTCAAGCGCGCATCTGGGTCAAGGGACTGGTTCAGGGGCATGTTCACTCGTTCGATCTTTCTGCCTTGCGCTCTGATCAGGATGAGTCGCTGGTGCATCCCAATGCGTATTACACGTTGAATGAAATTCCTGAACGCCTGGATTGATTCTAGGAATAATTTTCTTCTTTAAAATGCTCTAGCACATGGCCTTCGTTCTGGTCAATTCGCTCGGGGCGCCCTTTGTAGCGATAAATAAGCTGGGTATGATCTACCCCCAGAAGGTGCAGGATGCTGGCATGAAAGTCGTGGATATGTGTGACATCGCTCACGGCGTGCAGTCCGAGTTCGTCGGTCTCTCCAATGGTCCTGCCACCCTGTACTCCGCCCCCGGCAAGCCACATGGTAAACCCGGTGGGATTGTGGTCTCGACCATCCCCTTTTTCAGACATCGGGGTACGGCCGAACTCTCCCCCCCATATGACAAGGGTCTCGTCCAGTAAGCCGCGTTGCTTCAAGTCCGTCAACAAGGCCGTTACCGGTTGGTCCATTTCCTGACAAAGTCGTGTGTGGTTGGGCTCGATTTGATCGTGACTGTCCCACTTGGAACCGGCACCATGATAAAGCTGAACAAATCTAACGCCGCGCTCAACGAGCCGGCGAGCCATGAGGCAGTTGCTTCCGAAGGTTTTAGTTTCCTTTTGATTCAAACCGTAGAGTTCACGGGTTGTCTCCTCCTCCTCTGATAGATCGACAGCCTCGGGGGCTTCTGCCTGCATGCGGAAAGCGAGTTCGTAGTTTCGAATACGGGCATCCAGATCTGTGTTTGAGGTCCGGTCTTTCTGATGCAAGCGGTTGAGCTGATTGAGGAAATTCAGTTTACGAGATTGTCTTTCACCACTCACCCCTTCGGGGTTTTTAAGGTTAAGAATGGGCTCGTCTCCAGGTTCAAACAGTGTGCCCTGATAAACTGAAGGCATGAATCCCGACCCCCAGCTTCGAACGCCATTCACCACCATGTTTTTGTTGTCCTTGATCACGACAAATCCTGGGAGGTTGTGGTTACTTGTGCCAAGTCCGTAAGATACCCAGGCTCCCAGTGAAGGTCGCCCGCCAAAAACGGAACCTGTGTTCATCTGGCAGACCCCGCCGGCGTGATTGATGCCGTCAGAGACGCAGGATCGCACTACGCATAGTTCATCCGCTTTGGTGGATAGATGCGGTAACCAATCCGACATCCAAAGTCCCGATTGACCATGCTGTTTCCAGGTGCGTTTGCATGCAAGGAGAGGTGAACTGGCCTCTCCCATGGCCGTGATGGGCTTGGGGAAGCTATCGGGCAGTGTCTGTCCCGCGATCTTGTTCAGGAGAGGTTTGGGATCGAAAAGATCAATGTGACTTGGGCCACCCTCCATGAACAGGAAAATGACGTTCTTCGCCTTACCTGCAGCATGAGGGATTTTAGCTTTCAGCGGATCACCGGCCCCAAAGGGGGCATTCAGGTCAGCCACTAAAGATGGGTCACACGATAATGCGGCCAATGCCACGGCTCCAAATCCCGATCCTGCCCGGTTCAGAAAATCACGCCTGGTTTGTATGTTTTCAAAGTGGGGGTGCTTCATGCTTAGTGGAGATACAGGAATTCGTTTGAGTTAAGCAGTATTTGACATAGATCTGGAAGTAACTCTGCTGGTACCAGATTCTCTGGTGAGTTTTCAAGGAAAGCGGTAGCCAATTTCATTTCGGCCGAGTCAGGCACTCGCCCGTAGCATTTTTCGTAGGCATGGTTGACCCATGCTTCCATGTTCCGGCCATGCGATTGCTGAAGTTGACGGGCGAAGGCTTCTGCACGCTTCATTATCCAGGCTCCATTGACCATCAGAAGGGCCTGCCCCGGGGTTGTTGTCGCATCACGAACCGGAGTGCTGTTGAATCCCGATGGAGAATCAAATCCTTTCAGTAATTCATCTGGGGAATTGCGCACCTTACGCACATAAACGCTTCTTCGAGGTTGGTCGCCTTTGACTGACTTGCCGCCGCTTGTGATATCCAGTTCACCACTCACGTATAACATGGTATCTCGTATCTGTGCGGCATCCAGTCGCTTGGGTGGGTAACGCCACAGGAGGCGGTTCATTGGGTCCAGATGAGATTCATTGGGTCCAGGTTCCCGCCTTGTCGTTTGTCGATAAGTTGCTGATTGCAGGATGATTCGGTGCATGTGTTTTAGACTCCAGCCTGAATCCATGAATTCGGCTGCCAGCCAATCGAGTAATTCAGGGTGACTTGGGGCTTGTCCCAGATGGCCGAAATCGTTGGGTGAAGAAACCAGGCCCTCCTTGAAATGCTTTTGCCAGATTCGGTTCACCATGACCCTCGGAGTCAATGGGTGGGTTTCATCGGTGAGCCATTCGGCAAGTTTGGTTCTGCGACCTGTCGTGGATGCATCCTCCGGCGACGGTATCTTCAGTGGGGCCGATTCCAGAACACTCAGGAAACCAGGGGGGATTTCTTGTTCGCCAGACCGGTTCTTGAGCATGACCCTGGGGGCCTTCCTGCCCACATCCGATACCACAAAAGCAGGGGTAGGTTTTTCCGGTTTGAGGGTGGCATATGCGTTGAGTGCCTTGCGAAGGGCTTTTAATTTTTCTGAGACTTCTCCCTTGATGGAGGTTGATTCATTGAAGCGTTCGCGCTCGTATTCCAATTGTATGTTTGCCAGGTCCATCAGCTGCTGTTCATAGGGGCTGCGATGCATGGCTTTTTTTGCGAAAATGGCCTGAATTTCTTCAGGGAATTTGATTAATGCCTCCTGCTGAATGGACTGTATTCTGGGCTCCACAATGGCATCGATTTGCTTTCGAAGATCCTCGGTGGCTTCTTTCCAGACCTCCAATTGCTGTGTGTATCTTTTCTGTTGGGCGGGTGTGGCGAGAGGTATGTCAAATTTCCAGCTCACGGGGGCCAGCATGGCTTTGATTTTGTAATAATCCTCCTGCGGTATTGGATCAAATTTATGGTCGTGACACTTGGCACAGCCTATGCCGACGCCCATGAATGTTTCACCGGTCAGGGAGGTCAATTCATCCACGATCAGTTCCCAATGCATTTGAACGTTCCGCTGGTTGTATTCGTAGATGCCGTTTCGCAAATAAGCGGTTCCAATAAAAATATCTGGATCATGCGGCGCCATTTCATCTCCCGCCAGCTGCTCCTTGACAAAGGTATCATATGGTTTGTCTTTGTTGATGGAATCGATGACATAATCACGGTAGGGCCAGGCATGAGGCCGGAAGGCATCCTGACGGTAACCATCCGACTCAGCCCAACGGGTGACATCCAGCCAATGCTGCCCCCATCGTTCACCGTAATGCGGACTGTTCAGGAGTTCTTCGATGAGGTTCTGCCAGGCCTCTGGATTCGAATCATGACTGAATCGTTGAACAGCTCCGGGGGATGGAGGAAGGCCGATGAGATCATAATAAACCCTCCGAATAAGCTCGCTGCGCTCGGCTTGAGGGCTTGGATGCAGAGCTTCTGAGCGGAGCTTTCGGCTCACAAATTGATCGATAGGGTTGATGCTCCACGTGTCGTTCTTGAGTGAAGGTATTGCCGGTCGCTGCACCGGTTGAACCGCCCACCAATGTGTTTGAATGCCTTCACCATGAATGAGGAGGATCTGCAATGCCATCTGCAGCATGAAGGCGTACGCCGCGAGGGACCGCGAAAAGCATCGTTGGCTCCTGGCCCATAACCCTTCCTTTGACGTTGTGTGCGAGCGCTTCATTTTCTGATCCATTGGACGGCATCGATAATCACGTGCCCGTCTGTGCCTTCATTGTCAATCACTACCATCCCCGATTCGTTGAATTCATACGAGCCCAGAGAGCTTGCAAATCCATCGATAGCGGGTGTTTCTTGCTGGTTGACCTTGATGCGGGCAATGCCGAATCGATGGTGGATTTCAACTGGGACATTGGTCGCCCTGTTCGGGTTCGCCGTATAGGTCATTCGGACTTCATGGACGCCCGGTGATAATGCCGTTTTGAACTGCGCCCAACAACGTCCATTGCCACTATTGCCATCGTGTTGATAACCACGTTTGTGAAAAGGGTGAATGGCCCGGCTGGATTTCCATCCACTGCTGTGATGTGCTTGCAGATCATCCACGACGATTCCTTTCAAGGTGCTGGGCGAGGACTGGATTTGTGATGCCATCTCCAGCACTTGACCGTCTTCAAGGAGTCGCGAGCGTAGCTGCTTGTAAGGGAGGTCCTGGACGGCGAGCTCATCCGAGTCGAGACACATCATGGCCGCGGTCGCCGCAGACTGTCCAAGGATCATGAAAACGGGTTCCATTCGAATGGAACCGAACGCGATGTGTGAGCTTGAAACACACACAGGCACCAGGAGATTTTCACATTGTTCCTTTTTTGGGGTGAGCGATCCGTAGGAGATTTTGTAAGGGCCCCTCGTTGAGACTCCGATGTCACCTTCATTTTGAACAAAGCCTTCTGGCGTGATGTAGCGTTGAACATTATGACTGTCCATCGCATAGGAACCCATGCCGACAGATTCCGGGGTGGGGCGGCGTTTCAGGAGTTCATTTTCGGTCATCACATGGGAACCGATCATGCGCCTTGATTCACGCACATAAATCTGATGAGGCCAGCCTCCATTATCGGTGAACTCATCTTTGGAAAGGCCGAACGATGCCATTTTGTTGCGCACCTCCTCAGGCACCCTTGGGTCATTTGCAATGCAATACATCAAACCCTTCTGGTAGTTTGCATGCTGTTGAATGATTGCCTTGCGCTCTTCGTAACTGCCCTCCGGATAATCATAGTTGAAACCAATATGATCCGTGCTGAAAGGGCCATGGTTGTTGGTGTCGGTTTTACGGTTTGGAACGGGGTCGAACTTGCGAAAGGTCTCGCGCCATCCGGCATCGAAGATACGCAGTAATAATTCATATTGATCTGAATCGTATCCCTCTGGTTTTTCAAAAGGGATGCGATTCTCTGGATGATTGGTGAGGCACATACGAAAGCAGTAAGCTTGGATGCGCTTGTCCCCCGCGCCATACGCGCCTGGAGCAGTGGTGGAAATGCCTGGTAACACTCCACTGTCCGGATCGCCCGGAATGCGGTATGGACTGATGGGTTTGGATACCGCACCGAAGTGGTGTCGGTGATGCAGGACTCCTGTTTGAATACCGTTCCACTGTTCCCCGTAGTCATCCTTGCTTTCACGACCCACGTGATAATCCACGCCCGCGGTTGCCATCAGATCTCCCTCGTAAGTGGCGTCGATGAACATACGACCATCAAACGTTTTTCCTGAAAGCATTCGAATGGAGTGGATGCGTGCTCCCTTTTTGGTAATCCCGGTTTCAGGATTGCGATCCAGCCATTCGTCACGGTGAACCGGGATATTCAATTCCTTTACCCATGCGTCAAAAACTGATTCGGCAACGTGGGGCTCGAAAATCCACATGGTCCTTTGTTCCCCATCGATGGCCTTGGTGCCCTGGCCCTTATTGCCATACTCGGTTTTTCGCTCCCAGCGCCACGCATCATTCCTTTGATAATGGCACCAGACACGATGATAAAATGCACGGCTGACTCCGCCGATGACCGCTTTGTTTCCTGTGTCAGTCCAGCCGAGGCCTCCACTGCTCAAGCCGCCAAGATGTTTGTCAGGGGAGACGATCACGACCGATTTTCCCATGTGCCTGGCCTGGACAGCTGCTGCGACCGCACCACTCGTTCCACCATAAATAACCAAATCGTAAACAGGCTTCCTGGCCCACAGGGAAGCTGATAGCACGATCGTCGGCAGAAGGATGGCTGAAAATTTCATAAGGGATATACCACCAACCTTAATGGTTCACTGCAGATTTTCCAGATCAAAAAGTAGGTGGATTAAGCCATTGGCATTCCTCAATGGGTTGGTTAAAATCTCCACATGCAAATCCCACACTTCAACACCATGAACAGGTCGTTGGGCTCGTTAGTGGCCCTGTGCGCTCTGTTGCTCTCCTGCATTGCCGCGCATGCCGCGGATAAGCCCAATATCGTGTTCATCATATCGGATGATCAGGCCTGGACAGATTATGGGTTTATGGGGCATCGGGTGATTCAAACCCCTCATCTGGACAAGCTTTCCAAACAGAGTGTGCTGTTCAGGCGTGGTTATGTTCCGACCGCCCTGTGTCGCCCCTCCCTGATGACCTTGGCGACTGGTCATTACGCACATCGTCATGGGGTCACAGGGAATGATCCCTCGCCCAAGTATGCAAAGCGTGATTCAACTTTGTATCAAGAGCGGAGGGCGACCTTGATCTCCTACATTGATCAATTCGAAACCTTGCCTGAGCTCCTTGCGGAACAAGGCTATCTCTCGCACCAAAGTGGAAAATGGTGGGAGGGGAACCACAAACATGGAGGGTTTACTCATGGGATGACCCGAGGATTTCCACAACCTGGCGGCAGGCATGGCGATGATGGACTCAAAATCGGAAGAGAGGGATTGAGACCGATCCAGGAGTTTGTCGAAACCGCGGTTGCTCAGGACGAACCTTTCTTCCTCTGGTACGCCCCTTTCTTACCCCACACGCCGCATAATCCACCTCAAAGACTGTTCGACAAATACAAGAGCAAGATCGATTCCCCTCATATTGCCCGTTACTACGCCATGTGCGAGTGGTTTGATGAAACCTGCGGCGAGCTCCTTGGAATGATCGATAAAGCGGGAGTCAGAGACAACACAATGGTCGTTTATGTGACAGATAACGGGTGGATTCAGGACCCTGACAAAGGAAAGTATGCTCCTCGATCCAAGCAGACGCCCTATGAAGGAGGCATTCGCACGCCGATCATGTTTCAAATGCCAGGCAAGCTGGAGGCTTCTGATCGTCCCGAGCTTGTAAGCAGTATTGATATTTTTCCGACCATTTTGGCCGCTGCAGGTGCCAGAATTCCGGAGGGACTGCCCGGCATAAATCTGCTTTCATCCATGCAGGAAGGAAGCAAAATCGAACGCAGTCACATTCTTGGGGAAGGGTTTTCTCATGATATCGCCGATATCAAGAACCCTCAAGCGTCACTGCTTTATCGTTGGGCGATTGAGGGCAGGTGGAAACTACTCTTAACCTATGATGGTGAAGTCAACAGATATCAGACGACACACCCAAGGACCGAAAAGCGTCCGCAGCTCTTTGATTTGCTGAACGATCCGTTCGAAAAGAACAACCTTGCCGCTCAGAATCCGAAGGTCGTTCGACAGCTGGGAGGGTATATCCAATCCTGGTATCCAGCAGATCAAAGGCAGGCAATTTTGAGCTATTGAGAGGGCGCGAAAGGGTTTTTGGCTGAGCGATGTACTGTTACGGGACAAAAATCGCTCTGCTGGGTGGGTCAAACATATGAAATTCATTTCCTTTCGACCAATTTCGAGCTAATATGAAATTGTTCTCTTACACAAGAGTGCTCACTTAAATTTATCTAGTATCAAAAGCAATTGAACATGGAAGCAGCAGCCAAGGAGTCTGGAACTCTTGATTTAAATCAGCCGGATTTGAAAGGGCATTTTGGTCCTTATGGCGGACGTTACGTGCCGGAAACCTTGATGCATCCCCTCAAGGAACTTGAGGAAGAGTATTTCAGGGCTCAGAAGGATCCGGAATTTCAGAAAGAGCTGAGCTATTACCTCAAAGAGTTCGTTGGACGCCCTACACCCCTTTATTTTGCAGAACGACTGACCAAAGAGCTGGGTGGGGCAAAGATTTATCTCAAGCGCGAGGACTTGCTCCATACCGGAGCCCACAAGATCAATAACTCCATGGGCCAGATTCTGTTGGCCAAACGTATGGGGAAAACACGCATTATTGCCGAAACAGGCGCAGGTCAGCACGGCGTGGCTACGGCAACCGTTGCTGCCATGTTTGGAATGAAGTGTGTGATCTACATGGGGGAAGTGGATTGCGAACGCCAATCTCTCAACGCCTACCGCATGCGCATGCTTGGTGCGGAGGTTTGCCCCGTGAAGGCCGGTCAGAGGACCTTGAAAGAAGCGGTGAATGAAGCCATGCGCGATTGGGTTACTAACGTCCGGGACACGCATTACATTCTTGGAACGGCTTATGGTGCTCATCCTTATCCAGTCATGGTGAGGAACTTTCAGCGCATCATCGGTGATGAGGCGCGTGAACAGGTTCTGGCACAGGAATCCCGTTTGCCCGACCTTCTGGTTGCCTGTGTCGGTGGAGGCAGTAACTCCATTGGACTCTTTTATCCATTTCTCCAGGACAAGGGTGTGCAGATGCTGGGAATCGAGGCTGGGGGCGAGGGGATCGAACCTGAGAAGCATGCAGCCCGGTTTCAGGGAGGCTCTCTAGGGGTGCTGCAGGGCACCCGATCCTATATTCTGCAGGACGAGGAAGGGCAGATTCAATTGACGCAGAGTGTGTCAGCTGGACTGGATTACGCAGCCGTCGGCCCCGAACACGCCTGGCTTAAAGATCATGGTCGAGTGGATTATGGATTTGCTACCGATGACAAAGCACTGGAAGCGTTCATGAAGCTGGCACGATTGGAAGGGATCATTCCCGCGTTGGAATCCAGTCATGCTGTTGCAGCGGTGATTGAAAAAGCTCCGAGCATGTCGAAAGACAAAATCATTATCATCAACCTCTCCGGGCGAGGAGATAAAGACGTTCAGCAAGTGGCCGACCGCTTGAAGATGAATCTCTAGAATGTTGTTTGATCCCAGCTTTTGACCCTGTAGGTTATCGCCTCATATGACAGAATTTTCGCAGTGGCAGGGCCAGCATATGATGCAATGCTGGTCCCCGCAGGCCGGTTACGATCCGATTCCAGTATCCAGAACAGAAGGCTGCTGGATCCATACTACCGATGGAAAAAAGATTTTTGATCTCAGAAGCGCCCATGAATGCATCAATTTAGGATTCAACCATCCGAAAGTCATTGCTGCCCTCAAATCTCAAATGGATCAGGTGATTTATGTCACCGATGATTTTGCGGCAGAGCCCACAGGTAAATTAGCTCGCCGACTGGCAGAACTCACGCCAGGATCTCCCAATAAACGTGTTTATTTTGCCCAGAGCGGAGCCGCTGCGGTCGAGGCTGCCATCAAGGGAGCAAGATTGTATCAATACAATCAGATGTTTCAGGAAGGAGGGCTTCAAAAAGCCGATGCTCCCGGTCAATACCCGTATCCCTATAAAATCATTTCAAGGTATAAATCCTGGCACGGTTCTACGTCGGGGGCCTCATCTGTCAGTGGCGATCCCAGACGCTGGTTTCAGGAGCCATTGACGGTTCCAGGTGTCGTTTTTGCCCCTGAAGCCAACGCTTTTCGTCCACCCTTTGGGACACCTGAAAATTTTGTGGAGGAGAACCTTGGTTACATCGAATACATGATCGAGAACGAGGGTGGTTCCAATAAAGTAGCCGCTGTGATTGTAGAGCCAGTTGTTGGCAGCAATGGTATCATCCCACCACCACCGGGTTATCTCAAGGGGGTTCGGAAAATCTGTGACCGATGGGGTTTGCTGATGATAGTTGATGAAACGATGTCAGGCATGGGGCGCACGGGGAAATTACTCGCCATAGAGCATGACGGAGTAGAGCCGGATATCATCATTCTCGGTAAGGCATTGGGAGCTTATTGTCCACTGACAGCTGCCATTTTTTCGGAGAAAGTATCGGCGTCCTTTGAAAATAATATTTTTGGTCATGGTCAGAGTTATTCAGGCCATGCCCTCGGTTGTGCGGGCGCTCTGGCTGCATTGGAAGTGCTTGTGGACGACGGATTGCTTCAAGAAGTCGCAAGCAAAGGAGCCTATTTGGAATCCAAGTTACGGTCGATCGCAGCCAACCACCCATGCGTTGGAGATGTCCGTGGCGTGGGGTTGTTCTACACCATGGAATTGGTAGCTGACCACGATACAAAGACTCCACTCAGAAAAACCACGGAAAAATACACGCGCACGATTATAAAAGATATCTCCGATTTTCTGTTCAGGGAAAAGAACGTCTATGTTCCATCGGATAAATTTGGTATTTGGGTCGTGCCTCCACTGATAGTTACTGAATCTGAAATGGATTGGTTTTGTGAAGCGATTGATGAAGCGTTGGACTTGGTGGACAAGACACTATCCGCAGGCAAATGACTTGATTGCTTTGCTGGGCAGTAAGCTCAGATGGCGAACTTTTTAGGTTCATGGTCGATGGGGGCATGCAGGAAATAAGAACTACTGTATTTCATGGGAATTCTCGAATCGCTCGTTGCAGTTGTTTGAAGCAGTTCGTCAGGTTGATGAAGTAACGCTTTGGAAGACATCCAATTCACAAAGGATGCAGAGCCAGCCGTTTTACCATGAATGGTAACAATCACCCGGCTTCAGCAAGACAAGGAAAGACACTTTTTTCCATGATCCACCTCTTTGATGGGATCACCTCAAAAGATTGATTGTTCAATACCTTAGGAAGAAAAAAGCCCAGCCTTCAGGTTCCTGTTTTTCTCGATTTCCGAATCTCTGGGGGGTTTTGCGAGAGCCTTTCCAATCGATCGGTTCAGCTTGGAGTTCTGATTTGGACATCGGGGCGGTTGGATTAAACCAACTCCAAAGCGGTTTTCGCTTAACTCTGCCTGCAGGTTTTTGAGGTTGGTCGTGATTGGTTTGCCTTTTTTCGAACGGCGCAAACCATTCCTTGAGAAGTCCTCCAGTCTCTATTTTTTTCTTTTTCTCCCTGTTCAATAGAGTTTCTTCTGAAACTTGGGCTTCGGGTGCCTCAAGGATGGCTTGTCCTACCTGGGCTTCAAGGATTTCAAGAGTGGCTTTGGAGAGTTGTGGTTTGCTTTTGGACTGCTCTTGACCATGGAGTATCGCCCCGCTCAGTAGCCCGGCGATGATGCCGGCAGTCACCAGGTGATTCAGTTTTCTGGTCAATAGCTGAAAGTCGGATGCATTCGTCATATTTCACTTCTCATTAAACTGCGAGACTTCTGGCTTGGCAATCATCTTATCATCACCCATATTTCCAATCTGACAAAATGCGTTCCACCATGACTGCAAAAGTTCTTTTATGTTTGTGTAAGAGCAGGCGGCAAGGCCGTTCTGTATTGACAAGTGTCACTACTTCAACAGCGCTTGTAATGGCTTTCTTTTTCTTGGCTGTGATGTCGCCAACCATGCATGCGGGAAAACGCCATTGGACCTATCAAGATATTCAAGCGCGCAGCCAGCAGATCGATGCGTTCATTCAGGAACGGCTTTCAAAAGAGCAGATTGAACCTGCACTTCTGGTGGATGAATCAACCCTTCTTCGCCGACTTTATCTCGATTTAATTGGACGTATCCCCAGTATTGAAGAGGCTCAATCTTATATTGATTCCTCAGACCCTCAAAAACGAGATCAGCTCATCAATCGACTTCTCGAATCGGAAGGGCATGTGAGCCATGAGTACAATCACTGGGCTGATCTGCTGAGAATCAAGTCACGCATGAGGAACTTGCCGGGGCAACCTTATATTGAATGGGTTCGTAATGCGTTTCGAAGGAATATGCCCTATGATAAGTTCGTTGGTCAGCTCATTAATTCCAAGGGATATTTATGGGATGATGGAGCAACTGGATTTTATTTTCGTGATGCAGGCATGGAACTGGATCACATGGCCAATACCTTTCAAGTATTCCTTGGGACGCAAGTCGGTTGCGCGCAATGCCATGATCATCCTTATGACAGCTGGACTCAAAAACAATACTACGAGCAAGCGGCTTACACCTACGGGGTGAAAACAACCGATTCGAAAATGAATCGAAAATTTCGTGGTTTAGGAAACAATAAGATACGCAATGACATTGATCCAGCCCTCAAAGCGGCAGCTCGACGGATGGTACGTCCCTTGAAATACCGAGTCTTTGAAAGCAAGACTGCTCTGAAGTTACCTGATGATTATCAGTATGAGGATTCAAAACCAAAATCCAAAGTGACACCTCATCCAATGTTTGGTCATTTAGTGGATGGCAAATCCGACGCTTCCTTGCGGCAGGCCTACGCCGAATGGTTGACCTCACCCGGGAACCCCCGGTTTCCGACAGTCGTTGCCAATCGTTATTGGAGACGATTGATGGGAGTCGGGTTGATCGAACCCGTGGATGACATGCGCGACGGTGTGGAAGCGAGTCATCCTGAACTCATTAAATTTTTAGCCGACACCATGGTAGAGATCGGTTTCGATTTGAGAGTTTATCAGGCTATTCTTTGCGGAACGGCGACTTACCAGCGTGCCGCTTTGCCTGGTGAAAGAGACCCTCTGGAGCCATTTCTCTATCATGGGAGGCCCTTGCAACGTATGCGTGCAGAGCAAATCTGGGACTCAGTGATGGCCCTGATTGTCCCTGATCTGGATGAACGTCCAGGATCCGTTCGGGTGGATCGGAACTACGAAATGGCACGTTTTCTCAAAGGAAAACCCCTGAACGAAATCCTCTCGACCATTGAACAAGAAAAAAAAATCGAGGATTCCATGCGCTCAGCACAAAGCAAAGTGACCAAAATGCAGCGTCGCTTGGGTAATACCCAGCGAGCGAAGCGCCAGGGGCCTCAACAGGTCTCAAAATTACGTTCAGATCTCAATCAAGCCAAAGAATCGCTCAAAGTAATCAAATCAGAGTCCATGCTAGCTCACCTTCCTGTACGCAAAATAAATGATCCTCGCTGGAAAGGGATGTCGTCCCAATGGGTGCGTGCTTCCAAATTACAATCTCCGGCACCTGAAGGGCATTTTTTGAGATCCTTCGGTCAATCAGACCGTGAAACCATTGACAATTCAAATGATGAAGCAAATGTGCCGCAGGCATTGATGTTGTTGAATGGTCCCATGCTTGAATATCTCAAGAACGGCCGGTCTGAGCTGGCGTCTGCACTCAGGGATGCCCGCACTAAGGAAGCAAAACTTGATTTGCTCTTTCTGGGCTTCATGACTCGTGAGCCTCGTACTGAGGAAAAAGAATGGCTCATGTCGGAATGGAATCAAGAGGGTGATTCATATATGCAAAAGGTGGCATGGATGCTTTTGAACGCCCGAGAATTTTCATTTATCCAATAAATCCAGTAAGACTTTCGAATCCTGTTTTCCGCACATGAAACCTGAATCACTCAACACAGATGGATGCAATCGAAGGGCGTTTGCGGGTTATCTTGCAAAATCCCTATTGGGAGTGGGACTTGCACCTTTGACTTTTCAACAGAACCTCGCAGCCGCAAGCAAACCGGTCACGGAGGTGTCACGTCGTGGGGCAGCGACTAAAGTGATATACTTGTATATGAATGGGGGGATGAGTCATTTGGATACACTTGATCCCAAAATAAATGAGGAAGTGCGTGGTCCTGTATCATCTCTGATTGCACCGCATTGTGGGATTCAGGTGAGCGAGTATTTACCTCGGATGGCAGGATTGATGCATCACACCGCCGTTATCCGTTCCATGAAATCCAATCAAGGCGCTCATGAACGAGGACGGTATTACGTTTGGACCGGGTATAATCAGCGTGGCACCATTCGTCATCCTGCAATGGGAGCCTGGGCGGTGCGGTTAGGTGGAGTGATGAACCCTAATCTTCCCGGATACATCAAAGTCGGTGGCGACAGTCGGCATCCAGGGAGCGGTTTCATGGAGGCCAAATATGCTCCTTTGCCTATCGGGAACCCTGATCGCGGCCTTCAAAACAGTGGTCTTCCCAAAGGCGTCGATGAGGATGCTTTTCAAAACCGTCTCTCCATGGTGGATAAATTCAATCGCCGATTTGAGGAATCCTATCAGTTGAAAAATGTCAGGGCCTATTCAGATGCTTATGAGCATGCGATCAAGCTCATGAAGAGTCAGGACCTGGCGGCTTTTGATCTAAGTCTGGAATCTGAGAAGACCCGGGCTGCATACGGGGAAGATGCTTTTGGTAAAGGGTGCTTGCTTGCAAGGCGATTGATTGAAAGAGATGTTCGTTTTGTGGATGTCAGCCTTGGGGGATGGGACACACATCAAAATAATTTCGAACGGGTGCCACAGAGGGCTGAAATTCTGGATCAAGCAATGAGCGCTTTGATACAGGATTTGGCAAGCCGTGGCCTTCTTGAGGAGACACTGGTCGTGCTTGCGACCGAGTTTGGACGTACCCCAAAGATTAATCAAAACAATGGGCGTGATCATTATCCGAAAGCCTTCAGCTGTATGCTGGCTGGTGGTGGTGTAAAAGGGGGCACCGTCCATGGTTCGACCAATGCTCAGGGTACAGATGTCGAATCCAATCCTGTTTCGATACCTGATTTCAATGCGACGATTGCTCACGCACTGGGATTACCTCAGGATGAGATCATTTATGCGCCATCTGGAAGGCCTTTCACTGTAGCTGACAAAGGTAAGCCTATTACTTCGATTTTTGCTTAGCGTGAAGTGCCTTTATCAATGGCTGGTCAGCACCGCCAGCACGATGGCAATGAACATTAGTAAAGCGCCAGTGAAACGCATTATGAGTTTACGGGGATCGGATTCCTCAGTGCGTTTATTAATAAGCTTGGCTGTCAGCCAGACCAAGACAATGGCCCACAAACCTCGGGAGCTGTAGACCACATTCACTCCCGTTGCATTATGGTAGAGTGAAACTGCCAGAGAGATGAATATCGCCTGTTGGCCTGTTAGAATGGCTCCCCCCAATAACCAGGCTATTGTTTTTCGATCTAACTTTTTGAGAGGTTTCTCGAAAAACGGCACAAGGCATGTTGCCAGCAAGGCCACAGTGATGAACAGGATACTGAGGAAGGCTTTCACACCAAATGCCGGAGCCCATTCCTGCACCAGTGCATCGCAAACGCCAAAGGAGGCAGAGCTGCAGATCGTCAAGCCTGTGGCTAAAGGCATTCTTCGATTCGTGGATTTAAGGTCTGTTTTGCCCAGAATATAAATTGCAATGGCGGTCAGCATTGCCGCAAACCACATGCCTCCTGGAATATGGATGCCAAAGATAAACCATGCAAAGAATGCGACAAATACCGACTTTGTGCCCATGACAGGTGTCACCAGCGAGACATCCCCGATGCGTATCGCTGCAAAAGTGATCCAGTGACCGATGAAGAAAGCAGCCGCGGTAATCAATGGATAATGGATCAAATGCCATTGCATTTCTCCTTTTTCCCAGAAGATGAAGGGCCCGAAAAAGAGCGCCATTACCCAACTGGTGACAACAAAGGTATGGAGTGTACCTGCTCCTCGCCGGAAAGCTTCCTTGAAAAACAAGGCTGCCGCGGCGTAAACGACGGCCGCAATGGCCGGCAGGATCAAATACAAAGGTAAATCACTCATGAAAGGAGCATGGGAATCTGAAATAAATCAGAATAGGTGTCAGTTTTTTGCCCGCTTTCGCGAAGTTGAATATTGATGAGTTGATAGGCAGTTGGGTAATCATCCAATTAAAAATGCCAGACACCTTTTGCCTTGGTGAGTCGTTTGTAAATGGCATTTCGACAGGTGACATAAAGGTGTTTTCGCTCAGGACCGGAAAAGGCAACGTTGCTCATATCTGCAGAGAATGGTTTCGCTATGATACCGCTGATTCTTCCCGTCGCATCAAACATTTGCAGACCAATGGCCGATGCAATGTAAAACCGGCCAGCGGTGTCAACGGTCATGCCATCACCAAGGCACGCCGAGCCATCGGATGGCCGCCGCATGGTCATGTAGGCATCGCCATGAGATGCCCCCAATCCAACCTGAGTTGCAAAAGCCCAAACCTTATCACCTTCGTATTCGGAAACAGTTAAGATTCCCTTATCCGGTGACAGGCAAATTCCATTTGGCCCTGTGATGCGACCTGTCACCTTCCGCTTTTTATTGTTTACATCAAGAAAGAAGAGCCCTTTTTCAGCCGTGAAGAAAAGTTCCGAATGCTGAGTAACGACCAGATCATTAGCATGCGATTCGGTTGCCAGTGAGGTCATGCTTCCATCCTCCTCAAAAACAAAAACTTCGTTTTCTCCCCACCTGCAGCCATAAAGTCTTCCGTCAGGCCCGAATGCCAGCCCGCTTACTCCTTCCGCACCTTGAATGTATATTTCCAACTGGTCGCTTGCATCTAATTTGTAGATGGCACTCTGGTTCCCGCGTCGACCGGAAAAATAAAAAGCGCCTTGCTCATCTGCACATGCTCCATCCGTCATCTGGAACCCGTCCTGCACCAACTTCCACTCCTCTCCTTCGATCAAGACTTTTGAAAGGGCCATATCGCCTGCAAAATTTTGTGCCATAATCGAAGCGAAGCTCAGAGTGAGCGAGAAGCATCCCAGCATGGCAATTCGAAAATAAGTGTTGGCGCGAAACATGGCCGACATGTTGTGATAATCTCGTAAAACCCGTCAATGCCATTCATTCAATAGAATACACAGATCAGAGCATCGAAGATGTCTCGAGGTCTCTTCAACGGTAAAGGAGGGCAGGGCTTGCTCTCTGGCTATACTCTTTGGCACCTTTTACCCCACACATGATTGCAACAGAGCGTTCCGATTGTGTCGATCCCCTTCATTTTTTTTATAGTGATATTCTTTATGAATCGAGAACTGATTGTTCTAAATGACATGTAAAGAGAAGGTTGTGTTTTTTCAGTGCCAGTTTTCAGGCGATCTGAAGTTCGTGTGACTCAATTTTAGATGGAATCTCATTCGTTCAAACCTTAGAAAGTCTCATATGTCTTTGGATTCATCCATCATCAAGGCTGCCAACGGGGATTCTCCTTATTGGATGGCTGTATTACACGGTTTGGGGGACAGCATGGAGGGCTATCGATGGATGCCTGATCAGATGCGCTTGCCTTGGCTGAATTATTTGCTGATCAATGCACCCGATCCTTACTTCACCGGTTACTCATGGTTTGATATTGAGGGAGACCGTGAGCCCGGTATCTGTCGAAGTCGCGATTTATTGTTTCAGACTCTGGACACATTCAGATCTCAGGAATCCGTCAGTGCAGATCACTTGTTCGTATTCGGTTTTTCTCAAGGATGTGTCATGACGCTTGAAACTGGGTTTCGGTATCCGCATCAGCTTGCAGGCTGTATCGGCGTGTCAGGGTTCATTCACCGGGCTGACGCCTTGGTTGCAGATCAAAGCTCGCATGCAAAGCAGCAGAGGTTTTTGATGACGCACGGTACTCAGGATCCCCTGATTCCATCTGGTCCCGTCAAAGATCAAATGGGATTGTTGCAACGTCAGGGGTTCAATTTTAAATGGCAGGAATACCCCAAGGAGCATACGATTTATGGCGAGGTAGAGTTGCAATGCTTCCGCGAGTTCCTTGAAAATGCCAAAGTTGACATTGAATCTTAGCCTGTAGCCTCAAGCATTATTCAGATAGAATGGCAGCGTGAATCAGTTTGCCATGTGATGCATTGTTCCAATCCAACCCAATCTGTTTGCCGGTCCAAAGGCCTGAGGTTCTTTTTCAGGGTCTTCTTGTTGGCTGTCTGTCTGCTCGGTTATTCGTTGTCCGCCCAATTGGCACTGCCCCGACTCACTGATTTTTTTCCAGTCGAAGGGGAGCCCGGAACGATTGTCACCTTGACTGGAACAGGCTTTCAAACAGCTGATTCCATATTGTTTGGGGTGGGCTTGGCATCGTTCGAGGTGATCAGCGACACACAGATCCGAGCTGTTGTTCCCTCCGATGCCACAACCGGATCTCTGACGGTCAATACCAGTCGAGGTTTCGCGACGAGCAATGGTTTCTTTCAGGTTGCACCACGTATCATTTTTTTCGAGCCTGGCTACGGAAAAGCAGGCGATGTGATTACGTTGCGAGGAGCTAATTTTTCTGGACTTTTTCAAGTATGGGTAGGAGGAAATCTGGCCGTCTTTCAGACGGTTGGGGAGACTCAGCTCGCCTTTACTGTCCCCTCAGATGCATCGACAGGAGTGATCCGGGTTGTTTCCGCAGCGGGGCAAGTCGAATCCGATGCTGAATTCAAAGTGATTGGGCCTGAGCCATTCATTCTTGATTTTGATCCAGTGATGGCTCCTCCAGGTGAACTCATCGTCATACGAGGCGCGCAATTGTCAAATGCTACTGAAGTGCTTTTTGCCGGCGATAAAGAGGGAGTATTCAGTGCAGTGGCTGATACACAAATCATTGTTCGTGTGCCCGCAGGCGCCGATTCCGGCCCTGTCAAAATCACCGCACCAGCAGGGCAAGGTGAAAGTGAGATGGACTTTCTTGTATCGGGAGCAGGACCTTTCATCACCGGCTTGAATCCTTCGAAGGGGCAGGCAGGTGACACCATCATCGTGGAAGGGGTCAACCTAAGCAGTGTGAAGGAAATTTTCCTGAATGGCGCTGCTGTCAATTTTCAGGTTGTTGCGAATACTCAGTTGAGCCTTTCAATTCCTGCAGGCGCAACATCTGGCTTCATTCGCTTGGTCACCGCATTGGATGCTTACACATCTGATATTGCATTGACGATTAAAGGAGCGGGACCTGTCATTGAATCTTTTGCTCCATCATCAGGGTTGCCTGGTACGCAGGTGCAATTTCAGGGGCAATATTTTGCACATGTTGAATCGGTCTTGTTCGGGGAATTGGAGGCTTCTTTCGAAGCCGCCGCAGAAACGCAACTGACGGCTCTGGTGCCTATGGATGCGGAGACCGGTCTCATCACGATCAAAACAGCCTTTGGTGAATCCGTGTCAGACAGCGTATTCGTCGTTCAGGAACCCACGCCAACGATTATCTCTTTTTCCCCCACTTCAGGTCAGTTGGGAACTCAGGTCACATTAACTGGTAATCATTTCAATGGTGTTTCCAGTGTGTTGCTTGGAGGCAAGGAAGCGGCTTTTCAGATTGTGGCGGATTCACAGATCCTGATCACTGTGCCTGCGGATGGAATGACTGGCTCCTTACGCGTGGAATCACCATCGGGAGACTCAGAGACGGAGTCGTTATTCTATTTCCCTGCAAGCATTGATTCCTTCGAACCCTTGAAGGCAATTCCTGGAAGTGAACTGATGATCCAAGGTGCCAACTTTACGGGAACCTCCAGGGTCCGCATTGGCGGGAAGGAAGCTGAAATCCTTTCAGTCAGCTTGAATGAGATAGTGGCCATCGTTTCTTCCGATGCCCTCATTGGTACAGTGTCGGTAACGACTCCCGCAGGATCTCTGGCGACACAGCGGGTATTTGGTGTGCTTCCTTTTATTCAGGGAATGACTCCTGTTGCTGGACCCATTGGAACGATTCTTCAGGTCATGGGTATGGGCTTTTCTGAAGTGCAAACTGTTTTGATTGGTGAACTGGCGGTTTCCTTTTCAATTCCATCCGATGGATTGATCGAAATAATTGTCCCGTCCAATGCACCATCTGAGCAAGTGACTGTCATCAATCCGGCTGGATTGTCAATTTCTCCTGACTCATTCCAACTTCGAATGGCAGCTGATCTAAGTCTGGAGGTCATACCTCTAGCAAATCGTTCATCATGGCAAATTCCTAATGCTTTTTCTATCAAAGTGCACAACGCGGGCCCCTCAACCGTGCGAAATTTTTTCTTGCAGCATATCGTGCCATCAGGTTCTGAACTGGTCGCTTCATCTAATCCCAATGGCGCAACAGAGTTTGTAGGGTCTCAGATCACAAGCGGTATTGTTTCATTGGAAGCTGGCGAGACGGCGCAAATCATCCATACAATAACCACACCTCATTTTGGTTACGAATCGCATGTGTTTCAGATTGATACACAGATTTTTGATCCGAGCCCCGTGGATCAGCGAATCGAGCTGAATCAACCAGTCCTTGGCCCGCCCGTTCGCTTGGCTATCGATCATATGGATGAACGAATGCATCGACTCAGTTGGCATCCGGATCTCCGCGGATTCGAGTTGCGAGCAGGTTCGTCTCTCTCGGATCCTGTGTCTTGGTCGAAGCTTCTCAGTCCTTTACCTTTGGGGAAATCATTCATGGAATTTGAACATTCTGAAATGAATATTTTTTATACCCTTGAACCAATGGCTACAGGTCCATGAACAATTTTATCAAAAGTATCGAGTCCCTTCCTGTAAAATGTTGCCCTTCGATGTGACATTCTGCTTGTCCTGATGACGAATTGCATTTGTCCTTTGCAAGCCAAAAAACAACACGAAAGGTTGGTTCAATTTGCGAGCGATGCTGTGTTCAAATTGTGAGAATACCTCAGGATCAGTAAACCTCCATAGCCCAGTAGACACATTGTAAGGGATGAGTGTATAAATCGTTTTTTCTATCTAATTAGCTCGTCATTTGTATTCAACTTTCCGCATACCGACTATAGGTATACATCTTGGTATGATGCATTTCATTATTTATATGGACCATGGGTTTATATCTGCATCGTTCACGCCATTCTTTACAGAGAGCAACCTCAAGTGGTTCTGTTCAACAGTGTATCTTGCCATGTTCCCGTATGCACCCCATTTCTGAAGTGGTTGCTAGGTTTTTTGAGGGGCACTGCTTTTGCTGCACTAAAGGTCAGTGTTTCTGATGAATCAGCTACCATGCCTCGTTTTTTAAGGTGGGGACAGTGCTGGCTGCAGAATGATGGATAATAATCGATACATTGATTTCCAAGGTCTTCTAATGATTTAAATCGTTTTTTTATTATAATAATTAAATTTGGCTTTCTCTGGTATGCATTCAGTTCTAAAATTTAAATTCCTTCGGAGTTTTCAGCCCATCGGAAAATTTCAGGCATTTATTAAAATGAACTCTAATTGCTACTTGAACTTACTCAGAACCAACGCGTTTGTCTTTTTTTTCGGCGTCCTTATTTCCTTTGGCCACTTACAGGCAGCTGACTCCGACGGTGACGGTATCATAGACGCCATCGACCGTAATCCGGATGGAAAGGGCTGGGTCATTGATCTACAGGAGACGAACGGTACCTTAACCCACACCGGAAGCCTGATTGAGGAGGGAGCTGGTGCATTAACTTTTTTGGAGACCGATATCACAGGTAATCACGGTTTGCTAAGGGTTTATAGCGCTGGGCGGTTCGATTTTATCGCTAGTTCACCGCATGATTCGCTCCCGCAAGGCGCTCAAAGAACCGATCTTTTTGAAGTCAATTCCACAGGGGGCATTTTATTTCAGGTATTGGTGAACATTACCGGTACTAATGACCCTGCCATCATTTCCAAGCTCAATTACCAGCTAAACGCGCAGCGACTCGAACGCCTTGAAAAGGCAAGTGGAACTTTGCGTGTTAAAGACATTGATGCGGGGCAATCCAATTTCATTCCTCAGGAACAGAGTGTGGGGCTGTATGGGACTTTTTCCATCAACAGTTCTGGCCGCTGGACTTACCTTTCCAAAAACAGCCACCACGATCTCCTGATAGGATCAAGTGTCACAGATACCTTCACTGTCGTATCAAAAGACGCTACTCAGCGGGAAGTCAGTATCACCATCAATGGCACAAAAAATCCGGAACCGAATAACCTGAATGGCATGACTTACTACGAAGTGCCAAGCGAGGGGAAACTTTTGCTATGGGACAACATTCTAGAGGAGGGACCTTATTTTACATCTCTGGATGGGTGGAACTACCATAACGCAAATGTTCAGCAACTTTTCAAACTGGAGAAAGGGCGGCGCTACAGTTTCAAAATGGAAGGAGTGACCCTGGCAAACCCGAAACTCCAGTTGATGGAGGCGATCGATACGTCAAAAACCTATTCACTGCTGCAGCAACCAAGCAAGGGCAATGTGACGATTAATCCGTATACTGGATCCTGGGTCTATACAGCGGATAAAGACGCTACAGGCGATGATGAGTCGCTGATCCAGATAAAGGTGGAATCCGCTGGTGGAAGCGATCAAGTCATCGAAATCGACGGTATCAATCTAAGCAGTCAGAGACGCAATAAACGCATGGCCGGCGGGAATTTTGGTCGATGGATTGCCGGGAATGATGCGGGAGATTTCATGGGGTCTGATGCCGAAATTGTTTTTACCCCCAGCGAATCTGGCTATTATTTGTTAGCCTGTATTGGAAAGGAAGGTTCTCAGACCTTCGGCGTCGGTAGCTTCAAACTGACGGTAACCGAGGTGAGCAGTGACAATCCCTTCGGAGGGGATCGGGACAATCTCATGAACGTGGAGGCAGAGGGTGATCTGGTTAAACCTGTGTCATTGAGGGAGGATTATGAAAGCACGACACTTGTTGAAGGTGAAATTGATCCGGAAAAAAAGGACTTCAAGATTGTAGATGGAGATACTTTTAAAAACTTCAAAGGGCAACTGCAACAACACGGGGATATCGATTACGTCCAAATTGAGCTTAAGATTGAAAAGTGGTATTCCTTTGAGGTGGGAGGGGATCTGACGGATCCAAGGATCGAGCTTTTTGACAAGAATTTGGACTGGGTGGTCAATAGCTCTGGGGATGGGGGCAAGGGACTCAATGGGGTCGTTAAATACAAGCCTTCAAAGACAGGTGTTTACTATCTAAAAATACAATCTGATGCACCTACTGATTGGCCAGAGAGCGTTTCCATGGGTAAGGGGACTTATGTGGTCGAAGTAACTGGTGGAGCGATTGGCCCATATGGACATTGGCTCTCCAGCCAAGGTGTTCCTGCACTTTTCAGTAACCTTCCAGTCGACGACGTAGCCAGTGGAACAGAGACGAGCAGTTCCGCACTTATATCCGACCGGTTCAGCGGAATCATTGATAAGGACGGGGACCGTGATTGGTTTCGATACACGCTGGAAAAAAGTAAGATTTACCGATGGAATCTAGATTCCGCTGAACCGGTCGAAAATACCTGGAAGTCATTAGTCAAACCTTCCATTGTGCTGAGAGACAGTCAGGGAAACAAACTGGACGAGGATGCGGTCACACATCGTAATGGTGATGGTACCTTGGTTACACATTCGACCATCGTTTTCACCACTGAATACACGGGTGATTATTTCATAGAGGTATACAGTAACGAAGATATCGTTGATATTGCTGATCAAGCCACGGGCACATTCAATCTTCATGCCATTGAACTTACCGATGATCATGGTGGGTCCATCAACTACGCCAATGATGGGTTTAATGGTTGGCCAAATTATATCCCTGAAACATACAACTTTGCCGAGGCGGGTTATTTGCAGGCGGGGGAAAGGGCAAGTGGTCATTTTTACTCTTCAGGCGACCATGACTTTTTCGGAGTCGACCTGCTTGCTCAAAACTCATATACCTTCGACATTTTTTCTGGAAGTGCCCATTCCAAGCCAGATCCCTACGCGATGATCACTCTCTACGACGATGCGGGGCTGCTATTTGATAATGATGGTTTTGAGAATATTACGCCTGAAATAGATGGTTATTATTTCATCAAGGCCAGCAGCGATTACGACTTTCCCCAGTTGATGGACTATACGATCACGTCTTCCTATTTCTCTGACGATTTCCCCAAGGACCGGTTCACATTGGGCTTGTTAAAAAAAGACAGCCCTGTATCCGGTAATTTAGAGGCTGAAGGAGATAAGGACTGGATTCGGATAGATCTCAAAGCGGGTAACCGTTACAGATTTGCTTTCGACAACTCCCCACACGGTGCGTGGCTTAAATTAAAAGGTCCGCGTGAGAACTCAAACCTTTTCATTCAGCGCAGACTTGAGGATTGGGGAACAGCGGAATCTAAGTATGCTCCTGATATTGGCTCTGATGTGAGCGGGGCCTATCCACTGCCACTTTTTGATGATGATCGTGTTACTCATATGAAAGGGCTTATCTCACACGATGACACGGATTGGATTGCCGCGGACTTGAAGGAAGGCATGGTATACCAGATATACCTTATTGGTCGTGGGGACAATATGAACGGTCCTGTGCCCGATCCAGCTTTTTCTATTTTTGACTCAGCGGGTGAAAAAATACGTGATGCCAATAACAATGCAGACGCGAGTAAGGCACATGCTGGAGCTCCCGGCAGGGATGCTGAGATGCTTTTTACAGCTCCCTCGAGCGGGCTCTACTACATGGAAGTCAAGTCGGAAACCAAAACACCATTGAGAGAGATACAGGCGAGTGCCTCGGCCAAGGATGGTGCCAATAGCATAAAGGTTAAAAAAATATCAGAATTCCTCAAGTCTGGAACCAAGTTGTTTTTTTCCAATGGGGCCACATTCACTCTCACAGCAGATGCCCTTGTTACCGAAGTCAGCCTGACCGGGAACCTCAGCGGGAATCTCGACGGAAGCGAATCTGCATATGCAAGCTGGATTGTATTGGAACAAAGTGCACTTGATGAGGCAACCAAACTGGAGGTCAAGCCCCTTTCACATCCGATTCCCAAAGACACTACCTTGATATTATCTAACGGTTCCACATTTCTGGTGACCGAGAAAGCCAACGCTGAGGCAATCGAGCTGAAGGGACTCCTTGCAGGGGCGGCTGAGCAAGGTAATACGGCCTACATCGCAGCAACGGGTAGATATTCCCTCGCCATAGCCGAGTTACCTGTCGGTACCGTGGTTCGGCATTACAACGGGGTGGAAAATGGAAATGTGGCCATTGAGTGGACTCCTAGATACACCGCGCCATTTTTTATTGAGGTGGGTTGCGATATAGGTTCTATCGGAGCTTACACCGTGTCGTTGGCAGAAATGCCGGACTTGTCCCGTCTGGACCAGGTTGGGTCAAGCATAGAAGATGCACCCGATCTGGCATTCGGTGTGCAAACCAGGGCTGTCATTGATTATGGTGGGGATCGGGACTGGTATCGTGTCAGCCTGATTCCAGGTGAAAGCTATCAGTTTGATCTTGCTGGAGACAGTAACCAGGCCTTCAATCGCCAATCCCCGCTGATTGAAGTGTATGATGCAAAAGGCAAGCCCCAGGGGGGATGGTTGGATAAATGGGTCTACAATCGTAACTGGGGTAAACCTGGTGGTGCCTACGAAGAAGCTTCTACCAGTCAATATTCTTGGTCTCCACCACACAACAGGTATGAGTATACCAAGGGCTCCAAGATGACGGCCGAGACGTTTTATCTGCAAGTAAGTGCGAATACCCCAGGGAATATCGACTTCTCGATCAAGCACCTTGAGGATGATCAACCTGAAAACATGACGACTCAGGGACTGCTCAAAGTAGGAGGTGTCGTTTCTGGAACCTGGGAAAAAGGTGTAGAGGATGGGGCCAATGATGCGCTCATTCACGGAACGCATGGAGGTGATGGTGATTGGTATCGTGCGGAGCTCGAAAATGGCGTGACCTACAAGATTGACCTTTCCACTCATTTCTTAAATCGGCCTAGCATCAGGATCTATACGGAGCATGGTATCTATTTTTTCGATAATCAGCGTGATCCCGATAGTTATGACAAATCCCTGTTGATCGAAACCATCAAGGATGGGCATTCGCAGATGACTTTCACAGCCAATCGATCAGGATCTTTTTTCATCAATGCCTGGAATACAAAAACCTGGGGGATCCAGAATGGAGGCAGTGGTAGTCACATTTACACAATGAGTCTCCATGAAATTCCCGATGATATCAAAAGTAACATTGATACTGGAACCTCTCTCCAAGTAGACGGCAGTGTCAATGCACCGTCTTATGGAGGTAACCTGGAACGTAAGAATGACCGGGATTGGTTCAAAATCACTTTGGCACGAGGAGGAGTCTATCGGTTTGATGTCACTGGACAATCACTCAAAGATCCATCTCTTCGAATTCGTGACAGCCTCGGCAGGCAATTACTCTACAACGATCAAATCGACGGATGGTGGAACCCCAGCATCACGTATACAGCCAATGAAACGGGTGTCTATTTCCTGGATGTGTCTGGTCTTGATATTGGCAGCTATGCAGTGTCCAGCAAGGGGCTTTACATTCCACCGGCAGGTGCAGCTACATTTTTTGGTAAGGAAATTGAGATATCCAATTCGGTGGCCACTGACTACATTAAAAAAGCAGAAAGCCACACCATAGGAAACCTGATTGTCGATGCAGAAATTGAATTAGAGGGCGATCGGAAATGGTATAAAGTAAGACTTGAGCAAACGCGTTCTTATGAATTTCATCAATTTGGTGATAACCTTCAAAGTCCTTCCATGTTTCTGAGGGATGAGAATGGTAGCCCTGTCTTCCCTCCAGCCAAGCGAGATAAGGCTAGATCCACAAAAGAGAAACTCGTATTGACATATGTCGCGCCAAGCACGGGGGATTACTACCTGGACGCTGGTGGGTATTGGTCGAGTATCTACAATCAAGATGGAACAATAGCTGGGTCTCCAACGGGTTCCTTTTCAATCCAAACCAAGGATCTAGGTCTCGGAAACGAACGGGCTTTATCTTGGGATAAAAGCTTTCAGGAGGCACTTGGGGAGGTGCAGGAAGACTTTATGGCTGCAGGTGGGGAGAAAACGAAGTTTTTGTTTTTGAGGAGGATGGAAGCATGACCTCACTGGCAACCGAATCGCATGCTAA
>KB911973.1 GCA_000383715.1 Verrucomicrobia bacterium SCGC AAA164-E04 | reverse complement strand
CGATCGGGCTACGCCCTCTCTCCGGCCCAGCATTGACTTATTGTATGAAATTAAACAAGTATTGAACCCATCCAGACTAACGCAAAATCTGGCCCGGTTTGAGTAACTCGACCACTGGGCACGAAAGTAGACAGCCGGCATTGCAAAATTTAAAAATATTCAATCGAAAGATGAGAAAAAAACTTAATTATTTGACGTATCTATTCCTATTTTTGATGCCATCAATCGTATTAGCATCAGAATCCAACCTCCAGGTATATGTGCCAGAGTTTTCCGAATATGAAAAAGTGGATACGCAGGCCTACGTTGTTGTCATTGGCCTTCCATCAAAGGCTATCTTATGGAGCTCAGATGGATTGGTAAACGAGGTTGAAATTACTAACCAATTAGATCCTCTCAAGCATGAGCACACTGTAAATGTGTCTGTAGAAAAGGGTGTTGGTGTAATTAGTTTAGATTTTTCAAGCGATTATATTGGCAATTTGGACGAAAATGTAACGAGCCTTCAGGTTAAGGGGAGCATTATGGTTAATGGTGATTTTCAGATTTTTGAAACAATAATCAACCCTGTTCCGTTGGCAGTGAGTTCACTTTATACTTCAAGTATAAGCAAAAAGGCCTTAGCAGAAAATGAAATAATAAAGCGTCAAAACATGATCATAAATGACCTTGAGAATAAAATTTCGATACATCAAGAGGCGAATAAGCGACTTCTTGAGAGTCAGAATTCGCTAAGCAAAGAGATAAGAGAATTAGGTGTAATAGTTAAAGAACTGCAAACAAAAAATCTTTATCACCCTGAATTTGACATAACTGAATCGATCATGCTTAGGCCCAAAGAATACAAGAAGATTGTGATCTCAATGCCTCAGCATTTACAGAATGTGAGTCTTGTGGCTGAGGAGGCTGCACAAAACTTCCAGGGAGATCAATGGAACGCATATGTGATTTCGTCATCAAATCAAGAGGTTGTAGGGGTTAATTTTGGAATTTTATCCGATGCAGATTCAGAAGAAGTCTACGTACACCTACAAGCATTAGGTCTTCTTGGTGAATCAATTATTAAAATCACTCGTTTGGCAGATTATTTGTCAGATGTAGAATCTAACCAGAACGGTTCCTCTTTTATTGTCAAGGTAGATATGCCTTCCGCTGGAACTATAGACCATGGTTACCCTTATTACACTGATGATCCTACAATCTATTCCCCTTCTTTTCCGGCATGGGGAGGAGCTTTCGGGGGGAATAATAGCCAGAATACTTTTTATGGAGGGTCTTCTAGATATGCGGAAATAGTTCGCAGGAATGGTAGTGAAAATTTTAGGATTATTAATTTAATTTTTACCACTACAGATCCAGATGGGCGATACACAGATGGATCTAAACAGTTATATGTTGAGAAAGTGAAAAACATCATAGAGGAAACGTTCGATGAAAGCCTGGCTCATATATCCCCTCAAGAATATTTTAAACAATCAACATACGGTCAAAGTAGCATATTGCTCGAAAATGGAAGCGGTTTGATGGTTGTAGATCTAAATAGGGATTTGACTAGAATGAACGGGAAATTGTTTGAAAGGGAATACAGTAAAAGACTCACAAATATAAATTTTAATTATACCGACTATGCGTCTGCAGGGACGAATAGTATCAGTTTAGCTCGACCGAACAATGTGGGCGATCTTTTAGAATGGATTAGCCCAATCATCACAACATCATTTGGTGAAACCATACAACTAAATATCGGACCTGACTGCGATAGATTTGCTGTTGCAAAAGCTAAATACCCCAATGATCTTGGGGTGAAAAGCCCGTTGGACGATTTGGTTAATTATAATGCTTTTATAGATTCTGATCAGGTTATTCACGTAACAGAGAATATTGATGACTCCCTAATTGAATACAAAGCCATGTTAAAGCCTGGTACCTATTATATTTATCTAGACTATAAATTCATAGATCAGCCGGCTGAATCGCTTCACGCTTTTGAGATCGAGCTTACTATTACAGATAAGGACTTTTACCTCAATAGGCCAAGAGAAATGCAGCAATATATCCAGCCTCAAGCGAATTTGGCTTTGGAACAAGCTGGTATAAATATCGATAATTTAATCCAGATCTGGTGGCTTCCACAAATCGAGCACCCTGAGTATCAGGTTACTATTTCTCCTTGGGCGTTCGGTGGGCCAATGGTGTCGATAGGGAGTGGCTGGGCATCTAGCATTGACCGCACAACCAAGCTAATAGTGCATGAGCTGGGGCACACAATCCAAAAATTACCCGACCATTATTGGAGTGGTGGCTGGGGACATACTGAAGGTTCTAGGGCGCGAAGGTTAAGTATTCACGATGTAATGGCAAGTCAAGGGGAGTTTGCTGATCATATATTGGCAACAAAAATTAGTAGAGGTTGGATACCTGAAGAAAAAGTAGGGGTTTTTAATCCTGCCTCATTCCCTCTTGAGGGAGATGCTATAAATATTAATCGTAAGTATAAGCTTGCTAATTTAAATAACGGAAATTTGCAACTCGGGGGAGATGTTCTAGGCGGGGTAGAAATAAGACTGGCAGACGGAAACAACCTTAATGTTGAATACCGAGGGCCTGACAAAAATGGATTTTTCTTATTCCCTGAATACCGCACCAAAACAATTACTTATCATGATCCACAGAATAATTTCATTTTAACAGGTCCAGAGCCAACGCCTGATAAATATTTCCGGGTTATTGAAAATTGGACTGATTTAAGTAGAGAACTAGATGTGTTTTCAGCCTTAAAACAAGGCGTCGCTCAAAGCTCCGCTCTTTTAGCTCAGAGTGATTTTGACACGCACTTAGTGGGGATACGTCAAAATTTTGCCGGATTAGCTGATCCAAATGCAATAGAGAATTTCATATTAAACAATGGAATTAACGCTGACACCCAATGGATAACAACCCCCGTAGATGATTTCGAACTTAAACATGATGGACCTTTCCTAATCCCGTCACGGCCAGGTCAGGAATTGGTTTTAGACAACTTAAGTGAAAATAGTTTACTCGAAGAATTAATCGTGTCCCCATCTTCTGACTTTAACGATGATTGGGGGGAAATTGAGATTAATTATACAAAGGTTAATGCAAGTGATGTGCCAAATAATGGTGCTGACCCATCAATAAGACCATGGCAAGGTAATTATCAATCGCCGGACATTTGGGTTGTAAATGATCTTAATCGAGACGAGCCAGAATTATTTAATGTTCCGCACCCTTCGTTAGACAATGAACTGCATGTGCAAGTGCACAATAATTCTTGGCTTCCTCTAAAGAACGTAAGGGTTGAAGTTAAAGTTAGAGACTACAACGCAAGCTCAGCCCCATCAGCTGCTTGGGCTAGTCTGGGCCTGCATACAATCGAAGAAATTCAAGGAAACTCTAAAGCCGTTTCTATTTGGGACGGCGGAGAGACCCGCGGTGTATTTAGTCGTGGTATTGAATCAGGTGGCATGAAACACAAGTGTATTAAAGTTGAAATCAAACCTTGGAGTGGTACGCATACTATAGAAAACCAGCCAGTAGTTTTCCAAGAGAGTGGTGCCGCGCTGCGTAATAATGAAACACAATCTAATTACACTTGGGCTGTTTCAAATTCTTCGAGTCCTGCTGATATTGATACCGTGCCAGTCAACTTGAAAAATTTCTATGACAGCGCCCTTGAGTATGAATTGCATGCCGCCCCAAGTGTACCTTTTTTTCAAGTATTTAACCCGAATCCAAAATTTACCTTGTTACCTGGTGAGGAGATCACTGTTCCTATAGGTGTCCAGTATTTGTCTGACGTCCGATCTAATTACAAATCAGCAACCCCTTACAACAACGGGTATATTAAGGTTTCAAGCGTTGTTAGTTTCAATGTCGAACATGATGATGAACATTCTGTTGAACATGGACATCCTGTCCCGGATGGAGGGGGGAGTATTAAAGTTTTTGGAGGGCAAAAAATCAACATCCAACTAGCGGAACGCAGTAAAGTTCTTGAAGGTACAGTTAAATCCATAGCTGGAACAGAGATTTCTGGCGGGAATGTGAGGGGGGTGCTTGTCAATGAAGCTAATGAAAGTGTTCATACATTCACTGCAGCGGTTTCTTCTGGCGGTGTTTTTCAATCCGATGGTTTAGATTTCACTGCCAAAATTGTTCTTTGTTTTATCCCAGATGAGTATTCTGATTACTCCTTTACTTTTAAGGAATTCGGCGCACTAAGTGAATAATCGTAACCAATCTGCCCAAATAGAGTATAATGAATTCAATAAGGCATGTTTCGTTGTTATTCGGCCTATTTTCGTTTGCATTCTTATGTGCAAATTTAGAAGGGGTAGAAACCTCACTGCTATACACAAAAGATATTACTGGGATAAGTAATTTAAGGCAAAACAGCGCCAATACTGACCTTTCATCAGGTATTATTATAGCAAGATTTCCCTATGAAGAATTTCCATATTCACAATTCCTCAAAGAAGCAGTAACTGAACTTGGGTGGTTTAAGTCACCTGGTGTCAAAAATTGGTATCTTCAAACCATTCCTCCAGAGAGTGATAGTGATTTCACCGTTTCAGGGAACGTCACCATGGTGGGGGATGCGAGCAGTCTCCCGGTCTCAGGAGTGATGGTGACCTTGAATCAGGATGGCAGCGACAACGACACCTTGACCGACGTCAGCGGGGATTACAGCTTCACCTTGACCTCTGGCTCGGGGATTAAACTGAGTGCCAACCTCGCCCATGGGGAAGGCAAGGCCAGTCGAGGGGTGGATGTGGCTGACATCGTGGAGATGCGCAAGCACATCCTGGCCCGAGTCCGATTTGAGAATGCCCGCAAGATGATGGCAGCTGACACCAACCGAGACGCATCGGTGGATGTGGCCGACATCGTGGCGATGCGCAAGGTGATCCTGGCCCGCACTGATTACTTCAGTGAGGATGGGGATGGGAACAAGGAGGCGTTCTGGCGTTTTGTGGACGTGGACTTTGTGGGCCTCTCGGCCGACGCGGCCTTTGACCAGGTGGAGTCCTTTGAGAAGATTGCCATTGTTAACCTGAGCAGTGATTCCAGTGAGCTGGACTTTGCAGCGATCAAGCTTGGGGATGTCAATGGTGACTGGACCGATCCCAGCGCGACGACCTTGTCGGGCAGAAATGCCATGGAGAGTGCAGGGCTGATGCGCTTGAGTGCGCCACAGGCCACCAGCGATGGCAGCGTATCCATGGATCTGCATGCCGATGGGATGCAAGGATTGCTGGGCATGCAGTTTGGGTTGAACTGGGACGGGCAGGTGCTGCGACTCGAAGGGATTGAAACCTTCCAGTTACCTGGCTTCAGCCAGCAGGCCCACAGCCATCTCCAGGAAGGAAATGCCCAGGTCGCGTGGGACAATGCCATGCTCAACGATCTGAACCTTGTTGCCAGCGAGCCGGTGATGACCCTGCACTTTACTTTGCAACCCGGAGCCAACCGAGGCACGAGCATCGAGCTCACTCAGCTTGTGCTGGTGGGGTCAAATGGCAGTGAACGGGCGGCCTTGGGAGTGGCCAGCTACTATCACCCCGAAGGAGGAACGATGCTCAGCAGTCAGGGGCTGATACGCTCGATGCACCGCAGCGAAGGGAACCTGAGCCTCGAGTTTGCCACCCAGGAAGGGACCAGCTACGTGGTGGAGAGCACCGAGGATCTGGCCACCGGCCAGTGGAAAGCGATTACCACCGTTGAAGGCAGTGGACGTCACGAAGTCATCGAAATGCCAACTACCGAGCAGGCTCAATCCTACCTCCGGGTGAGGGAAATCTCGGGCATCGTCAAGTAGCAGGTTGCAGAGAGGGCCTACGTTGGTATCACGAAATTTCTTGGTGGTAGGGGATAGCAGGTTTTGATTGATGCGCTGGAAGTTCCCTTCCGCTGATTGACTGCGATACAGGTTGAACCCTGCCATCAAGTCAAAGTCATCTTGAACCCATGATAAATCAATGAATCCTTCGCCACCCGTGGATTGTAGAGTCAGAGCTTCCGCGCCGGAAGTGATGATTTCGAAGCGGAAGCGTCCTGCGTCATCCCCAGTGATCAACCAAGGGTCATCGGCTGCCACGGCACCAGCAACTCTAACCAGTTGATAACCGTCAACAGTGATGGAATTGAGCTTAATTCAAGCAATGCACACAAACTCCATGCAAGTAGAGAAGTAGACATGGGCCTTGCCTCCCGCCTTCACGTTCCAGCTTCCAAGCAGGCTCGACAGGTTCCCTCCAGGCTCCAGGTCCTACCAAGATTGACTTTTTCCGGTTTATAGGGATAAAAAACTACATAAAAAAAACCATATTGGGTTTTTGGAAGCATATTATGCCTTCTGTAACTGGAAAACTTCAATATGCCACCACTTGGAGGCGCACAGGGCGCTGGAGTCAGGGCGCCTTGGAGGCTACTTGTTGCTGATAGTTTTCCAGTTCCTTCCTGGAATACTTTCTTTTTGCGCAAGCACCTTCATTTCTAAGATCAAGCATCCAACCTCCTGTGACAGCTCCTTCGTTTTTCTTCAATGTAAATCTCCATCCTTGTTGCTTGTCTGAAAAAGTGTACGGACTTACGAGATCAGGCTTTTTATCTGCCAATCGATTCATGTAAGTTTTAACGCTTTGAATCGTAGTTAGGATTTTGGATGCTACTTTTCCATGCATTGCGTGTTGTCCCGTCAGGGTTTGATATATGCCGATGGAATTTAGTAAAAATGTTTTGCTGTTGTCGTCCTCGATAGTACTTTCATACGAAACATACTCCGCTGCCATTATCTCCAGCAATTGGTCCTCTGGCGACATTTCATTCATAGCTCCAAGGATCTCAGGGTGATGGTAATATTTAACACCGAACCGTTGATCAGTGATCGAACTTGGCATGATGAATTGTTCGAGCAAATAGTATAAATAGCAGGGGAGTTGTGCTTTAATAATGGCAGCGAACTTCTTCCACTCCTCATTTGTTCCCGTGGGCATTGGCATATTTACTTTACTACACTTGAATAGGAATATTTTGTCTTTCAAGGATTCATCCAAGATTGGAAGTACGGCTAGGTTTTCAGGCTCGGAATTTACGGAAATGCTTAGCCTCCAAAATGGTTTTGTAACCATCGCTTCAATTCCTTTTTGATGAAAATGTTGCTCCTCATTTGCCGCTATCTGTTTGAGGCTAGCCCCAAATTGCCTTCGACTGCGAATATCTGTTGAGCCGTATTCGTCCTCGATGATTAGATGTTCACCTTTGAAAATATCCGAGTTAAAGTCAGTTTTCCCCGTCATCCATGGGTATGGTTTTGAATTCCGCCCCCCGACTAGGGGAGTGATAATTTGATTTTGAACAAGCGATTTACCACAACCTTGCTCGCCTGCAAAGACAACGGCCTGCCCCGTTCTCCTCGCGTTGCTTCTGAGTGACTTAACTGCAATTTGCAACCATCCCTGAAAGTAGATCAGTTGCTTATCGCCAAGAAGATTCTTAAGAATAACCTGAATTATGGAATAGTCGCCTTCCTTGGGTTCAATTAGGTTCGGACTAGAGGTGATTAGGCCCTTGCCATTTGTGAATTCATACAAACCAGTAATGTAACCTGCAAGAGGTCCGGCGTAATAGATCTGTTTATCGACTTGAATTTGAGCTATGGCCTCCTGAATCTCCGACAGTCCAGGTTGTATGTAAGATTTGGCACACAATCCCCCTCGCACCAAATGGCGCTTGATATCTTCAATACCTGGCAAAGGCGTATAAATTCCCGATTCCTGTTTCATCCAATACTTTGGCGATCCATGAGGGTTATAGAAGAATGGTTCAATGTGATCAGTAATTGAGCGTCCGTCCGATGCTATGATCGGAATCGCTGAGAGGTGCTTAGTTTCCATATTTATTATCTATGTAGTGTATTGTCTGGTGCTTTAACCCCGGCGTTCTCCGGCCGCCGGGAAGCCGTGTGAATTGACACTTTGTCCACATAGCTGGATCTGCTCCAAGCTGAACACAGTATCGGAAAAAGCGTATTTGTTGAGATTCGGTTAGGTTCTCGACAAAAAACCAGCCATGAAGAGACTTGCTGCCGCTGAACACTGCGCACGCAAGGGGAACATGCATTGTAAGATGCGTTAGTATTGTGGCTTGATTTGAGAGTTGATGAGTTTTGTAGTCATGCTCATCAACATATTTGGACTTTGACTCCTCATCCAATCCTTCCCAAGCCGTAGGGTCTTGTTCCACGACTAAGAATCGTCTGGGTCCGGTGTTTTCAAGGCAGCGTAATGATTCTCTTCCGCTCTGAGTTAAACCGGTTCTCTGAGTCATTGTATTAGGAACTACTAACTGGCACTTCATGATGTCCTGCTCCCAGTTTGATTTAGGCCTTGTGTCGATCCTGTCAGGTCTTTTACCCAGACATAGCATGGGGTCACCGGGGAACAATAAGTCCAGTGCCTCGAACGGGGAAATCCCTGTGCTGGATGGAGAATTGTTTCGGAAATCATCTAGTGCGACGGGGGACTTGATTATAGCTTCGATAGCCTCTTTCTGTCTCTGAGGCCACTTTGGCCTTGCCTTCCTTGTCGAGGCTTTACTTTTGGTTCGGTAAACAGTCTCGATAGCTCTGGCAATTTCTGCTTCTGCTACCCAAGACTCTGCTCTGGTTGTTCGTCCCAGCAGGATCGAGTACGCCTGTTCAGCGTTGATACCATCTTTCCTTAGTTGCCAAGCGGTGCGGATCGTCCAATTATTTACTCCTTGGCCCTCATCTGGGCATTCAAGGACTTTAGTGGTATGTTTCATCATATCTCTTTTTGGTTTGTGACAAAAAATCTCAAGCTACAGATATCCATCTAGACACCTCGAAAAAGGGTTGCCTACTTGCTAATCTGTTGCGTTGGATTTTTTGTTTGAGTGGGGGGAGGGGTGTTCCTCCTGACGGCTTTGATCTCAAGCAAACTCAAGGCCTGCTTGACGCTATCAGGATCGAAGCGAACGCACCTCTTGCCAAGGCGGGTCACTGGGATCTTTTTGGCATCCACCAACTTCTCGAGTTGGCGAATTGAAATTTGAAGGTAGTCAGCTAACTGTTGCTTGGTGAACAGTTTTGTCTCGGGGCTCTTGTAACCTGTCTTGTTAATAGACATGACAGCAAGATGCCAAATCACTGAGATTTGACATCATCCTTTAAATCGATTGATTTAAAGGATGAAAAATCTATCAAGTTGTGGAGATATTCCGGGCCAAAGGGAGTCGGAGGGTTGTCTTCTGTGATTATCTTTAAATGCTGCTTGTTGGCTTTTTTTGTAATCAGCTTAAGCGCATTGTCGTAGGCTCTTTTGACTTTGGAACTGTCGATTCCAGCTCTTCTAAGGTAGGTTTTCCCAATTATTTCTGCAATTCGCTGTTTTCGGATTTTGCTTTTCTTTGTAGCTTCAACAAGCCTGTAGACTGCCAAATCAATGAGATTGGTTAGATAAGATTTCGGCCTCTTGTTTTTGTGGGCCTTTGGTAAATCCGGGAATGTCGAATCTAGCCACTCCTTAAACCTATCAACAATATCATTGCGTGTATCCGAATCCATATTGTGGCGTATCTCAAACAGACACAGAGTGGCCTCATCACTGGTTGCCGTATAGTTGAGTCTTGCACTTACTGAGGCGTAATCACTTTGTTTCAAGTGATATGGCGACTTGCTGAGACAGACCAGCGAAGCATCCAATGGCAAATCATTGCAAACCCAAGGTTTTTGAGCGGGAGCAAATTTTTCTGCTTGGTTCACGTATAGGTTTGAGAGAACTTTTTTGTGTTCTTCTCTCATCAAAACCCAAGGGTATTCCATGATTGGAGCGAATTTGTAATGATAGTCATCGGCTGATTCATCTAGGTTTTCGATCAATGACTTCAAGAGGTCAGGATCCCATGATTCAAGCTTACCCTTTTCTCTGAGAAACCTTAGAGATTCTCTGTAGCATTCATGTTGCCAAGCTGCCTCGTACTCCGAATCTTTTAAGCCCGAAAAATCCCATTCATAGCGTGGCAAGTCGATTTTCATAATCTCTGTTTGTTAAAATTACAGGCTGCGAAGCTGCAGCACGATCAAAAATCTGCCAATACTCCTTTGCTTTTTCTTTCGAAACCAACTCCCTGTAATGCTGGTAAAGCATCGCAGTATCAGAGTGACCAAGCTCCATGGCGGTTCGCTTTGGATCGTTGAACATGGCGTAATGATACGAGGCGAATGAATGTCGAAAGTCATTACTCCGAGGACGGCCCAGATCGAGCTCCACCCAAGCGGTATCCAGTAGCCGCCTGAGGTTTTTCGGTTGTACTTTGCCGCTGCGATTACCATCGAGAAGAAGCCATTCTTTGAGGTTGGGCTGTATCTCGACCAGGCGACGACTGGATGTCTTGGAGTTGGCGGCAGTGACCTCAATGTAACCTGATTTGAGATCAACTTTATCCCACATCAGCTTGTCCAGCTCTGCAACTCTCAGCCCTGCGAATGCTGCTATTGCCAAATAGGAATGAATTTTGTGGTCAGCAACTGAAAATAGTTTCTTTAGTTGTCCCGGCGTGAGGATATGGATGGGATCAGCCTTGGTTTTTACTTTTTCGATTCTTGAGATTGGATTCTCTGTTACAAAACTGTGTTTGAGAGCATGCTTGAAGAGTCCATTTAAAACGGTCCGAAAATTGTTCATACTCTGAGGGCTTAATTCAAGGCCGTGAATCCAATGGTCAATTTCTCTGGCCCGCACCGTAGAAGCAACCTTGTCAGCGAAGGCATCGTTAAACCTCCTGAGACGGTAGTTCAGATCACTCAGGTATCGTTCACTGTTTTGCTTTCGAGATTTGGTGTTTAGGTAATCCCCTATAAGTTCTCCAATGGAACAGCTATTCCTGGAGGCTTCAAGGTGACGCATGAAAAAGTCTACAGCATCACTCAACGAGTGTTTGAAAGGGGCCAATCGCTCAGCACATTGTACTGCTTCGAGTCGCAAATCATCACTGATCGCAAATGCTTTGTTACCGAGGTTTTCAAGTTCGATCAGGATTTGGTCCCGGCGAGTATTCGCCTCTTTTTTTGTTCTGAAGAATTCGCGAGTACGCTTGCCATTTTTTTGGTAGTCGACGTCCCATTTGGAGGTAGGGGAATGCTTGTAGGGGTTAACGGAAACTTTCGCCAAGCTCATGCGCTCAAGCTCGCATATGAGCGTTTTTACGTCAATAAAATGTCAATAAACCAAATGGTGGTTATTGGGTTTCTTGTGTAAATCGTTGGGAGTTATGGAGCCAGCTGTCGGGATCGAACCGACGACCGACGGTTTACAAAACCGTTGCTCTACCGCTGAGCTAAGCTGGCCTTTGGTTGGACATTCGGGGCTTGAATGATCCGTGCCTTGTTGGGCAACGGTTCGGATTGTATGGGATACTTTGCTTGAATCAAGTCCTTTTCTATTTTTGTAGGCGTTTGATTTTTAATCCACGGAATTCTACTCGGGTTCCGTGGTCTTGCAGCATGATACGGCCTTCGGTGTTTTGGCCGTAATGAGGCCATTTTTTGAACTTGCTGCGTTGAATGGCCTGTTTGAATTCCTCGGTATCGGTGCGGGTGTCCACGATCTTAACTCCGTTGATCCAATGCTCAATCCGGTTGCCATTTGAAATGATTCTTCCGGCATTCCATGTGCCAGGCGGATGACGAGGATCCAGATTCCAATCTCCCACGTCCAATACGTAAAGTGTTCCTGTGATGTAACGGGCTTCTTGCGATTCTGCAGGGTTGTAGCCGGGGTAGTGTTGTTGGTCGTCGAGTATCTGATATTCGGGACCTAGGAATTGTCCATCGTAATCCTGCATGCGGTATTTGACACCACTGTTTCCTCCAGTTCCGATTTTGAACTGAAACTGAAACTCAAAATCTCCATAGATTTCCTTGGAAAACAGGCTGGTCTGTGCCCCTTTATTTTTGCTTGGAGACATGCTCAGGGTTTCATTTTCCCATTGCCAGCCTCTTGGCTCATGACCATCAGGTCCTTCCCAGTGATTTAAGAAATCGGCGTCCGAGAGATTTCTCCACACGGATTTATTTCGTGCGATCCACGTCTCCATGCTGACGCCTTGAGTGCGCTTGGATTCCAATCCCTCTTTGTTGACCGTTGATACATGGTAATCCTCAGGTGGTGCATTGGTTGCGTCGCCGTCTGTGAAAGCCATAGGTAGAAGTTCCCGGCCATTGAGTGGCTGGTCACTGTAGTTCCATGCCTGGTAGGCTCCGGTTGGGTTCCATCGTCGATTCAATTCGCCAGCGATTTCGCCGATAAGTTTCCCCTTGCGGTAGATTCTGAAAGATTGGATCCCTGACTCCATGTCCGCATAAGCGTTCCATTGCAACTTCGTACGATATGGCTCCTCTTCGACTCTCAAGTTGTGTGGAGGCGCAGGAGGAGAGGTATCGGGGATGTGTCCATTTTGACAAAAAGATTCCCAATCGGCGGCAAGGGTTTTGTTCAGTAGATAGCTGGATTCATGCAGATTGGATTGCAGATTGGATGCTTCAAAAGTTTCCAGGGATTCATGTAATCCGATCCAATATTTTCTGGTGGGTAATGTTTTCAGGACCTGAACCTTGTTTTCGGAATGGGCGGGATCAGGCAGTCGCGCAGGGATGATCTTATCGAAGTAGCGAATGGCCAGTTGTCGGCTCTGACTGTTCTCATGTTCAGAGTCGGGGTGCACAGCCAAAGCCCACGGTGCTTTGTGTTTGCGGCCATACTCAAATACTTCGTGTACCCCGGCGATCAAATTATAGAATCGGTTGCCTTCATTGTACTCTCGCTCGCCGTAGCAAAACAGGATGGGGACTTGCAGGGTTGCTGCATTTGAATTCGGCGTCTTGGGGAGGCTGCGTTTGTAAGAGCTTCCAACCGGTGAAAGTCCGCCGGATCGGGGGAAGGCGGCAATGATGCGATCCGGAAACATATAGGCCATGTTGACGGTCCAGATGGCTCCCCCCGAGTGGCCCCACAAGCACCAGGGAACCTGGTTTAGTTCTGTGTGCCCCGATGCTCTTGCAAACAATTTGATCGCACTCAGGAAGGCATTGGCCGATCCGTCCTCCGGCATGGTCCAGGTCGAACAATCTTCCTCGGGCGCCCAGATTTGCGAGCCCATGAGTGCGAAACCATGTTTTTGAGCCAATGTTTGCCACTGGATATCGTCGGCATGCTCCAGTCCCAGTTTCCTTGCCCCCTGACCACAACCATGCTGGCGAAAAATAATCCCACGCAGTTCAGGTGTTTCCTCTGGTATCCAGATACGGTAATGTGCCGTTCCTGCAGCATCATTAGGTCCCAGCTCGATTGTGCAATCAAAGGTTGCCGCTTGAGTGAGGGGCGAGAGAAGGATGAGCAGCAACTTTCCTATCCAGTCTTTTCTTCTCGATTGTCTCATGTTTTCTCGGCCAAAGCGGGAGGCATTGGTCACGATTAACCCAGTGCTTTTTTGACCGTGCTTTTCATTTTTTCGAGACCTGTTCTGGCTACCTGCTTTGCGTCTTGTTTCCAGTAGTCCCTGTTGAATACCTCCAATGACAATACAGGAGTTGCTCCAATTTTTAGCCAACCTTGCATGATTTCAGCAATGGGTGCGATACCATCTCCAGGGTAAACCCTGTGTGAATCATTAATGGTCTCGCGGGGGGGATCAGCTGGGTAATCGTTGAAGTGGAAAACCTGCAATGCTTGTGGGCCAAGCAGATTCAGCCCCTCAAAAGCGCATCCGCCTTTGTAAGTGTGGTAGACATCCCCCAGGAAGCAGGCTTTTGGGTGTCCGCATTCGATGGCTATGGAAACAGCCGTACTGATACGTCCAATAACCGGATGCCCCCCCCCCACATTTCTATCTGGGGGATGACGCCGATGGATTCACCAATTTCAAGTAGTTTGGCATACCTCTCAGCCATGGCCATGAGTTCAATTTTTTCTCCACGAGCGGTGCCTGCTGGAGGAGCGGCCATTCGGATGCCTCCGATTTGAGCGAGGCGGTCCATTTCCCGTTTGGCCTGCTCCAGACCTGCATTGCGCTTTTGATCGTCATTGACAATCCAAGGAGCGAAGCCGATGGCGCTTTCAATGGTCATGCCATAATCTGCAATTTTTTTGCCCAGATCCTTAAGTGAGCCGCCAGCATCCGCGTAACGGTTCAGTCCATCGAACCACGGCTCCATTGCGTCATACCCTGCCTGGCCTGCAGCATTCACTTCTTCAACAATGCCAAGCTTCTGTCCTCGGATTGTGCTGGTATTGAGGCAGTATCTGAATGCTCTGCCTGGCGCGCTTTGCGGTGAATCTGCTTTTGTTGATTGGTATCCAACAGCAACGCTTCCGGCAGCCACACTAGCTGATGCCAGCATTTTCCTGCGACTGAATTTTAGAGGTTGTTCTGAAATTTTTTTCATAAAGGATATGAATCCATCTTACAGGCAGATGAAGGAAAAGGTGAATCTTTTTCGACAACAATTGGGGCGCACCAAAGCTCGATTATATAAGTCACCTGAGTTATATGCATTGCATCCTAAGATAGGACGCAATGCGCACAGGCGTTTATTCTGCATTCTTGTCTTCCAGTTTGTTATGATTTTGGTCTTACGAAGTCGAGATCCCATCATCAAGCTAACCTCTAATTGTCCATACGGGGTTGCTGGTGAAAATTCGGTTTAGGGATGGATATACTGTTGCTAATTTGCGACAAATATGGTCAAGTTGAAGTTATCTCACAATTTGTCACCAGAAAGACTGCGATGAAAGGCTTGTCGCTTTTTAAGAGCAAAGGGAAACCGTGTTAGGAAAACTCGTCAAGAAAGGCAGTAAACTTTTCTGTGTTGCAGAAACAGATGCTCAGTTGGATGTTTCGAAACTTGCCCGCTTGTGTGAGTTCAAATCAAGCGATCTCGCCAGCCTGCTCAATGTCAGTGAACGTCAGATGGAGCGCTCCTTCCATGACATTCTTAACATGCCCCCCAAATCCTGGTTACGTGAACAGCGTATGGTGTATGCCAGAGAGCTTTTCGATCGTGGAATGCATAAGCGTGAAGTGGCCTCCATCACCGGATTCAAATCCTACAGTCATTTCGCTGCGGAAGTAGCACATTTTTTCAGTAAAAAACCTAAAGATTTGGAGCGCTGCAACGGGAAACGTTCTCAAGTTCTTTTGAAACAGTTAGGCTGATTCGAATGAGTGAATGGTATTTTATGGACTAGATTGTCTTCAGTCTTCGAGTTAGGTTCAATAAGTGAAGAATTTTGAACGGTTGCAAATCCATTTCGCATTAGCCCTCTTGCTCTTCTTTGGGTTCGATTCACTGATCCATTCAGAAAAACCTGTTTCTGCTCAAAAAAGGTATCAATTCGAAAGCCCCCAAATGGGCGTCCCGTTCCGCCTCGTGATCTACACAGATCGTGGTGCTTCTCATGCATCTGTTGCAGCGGGTAAAGTCTGGGGCCGGATTTCTTTCCTGAACAACATTTTAAGCAACTACGAGACCGACAGTGAACTGAGCCGCCTGGGTTACGGGGCGGGGCAGGGGATTTGGACTCATGTCAGTGATGAACTCTGGACGGTCATCACGCATGCACAGCGCCTTTCTGTTTCATCTCAAGGAGCCTTTGACTTTACTCTGGGGCCAGCCACGGCACTCTGGCGGAAAGTTCGTCGTCAAAAGCAATTACCCTCCCCGCAAGTGCTCAATTCCATGATGCGCCGCACGGGGTGGCATCATTTGGTTTTATCTCCTGAGGACCTGAGCGTTTGTTTGACCGTTCCGGGTATGCGTTTGGATCCGGGTGGCATTGCCAAAGGATTTGCGCTCGATGAAGGTCTAAAGGTTTTAGGGCCCATGGGAATATCAAGCGCCTTGATTTCCGGGGGCGGAGACATGGCGGTCCTGGATGCTCCTCCGAATGCTTCTGGATGGCAGGTTCGGTTAGCAGATTTCAAGAGTCAGATCCATGAGGCAGGGAGTATTGAGCTTAATAATCGTGCGATTGCGACATCTGGCGATCTTTTTCAGTTTGTGGAAATTGAGGGCAAGCGATACTCACATATCCTTCATCCAAAAACGGGGCTTGGCCTTACCCAACGCGTATTGGTAAGCGTCATCGCGCCAACTGGAATGGAGGCGGATTCTCTTGCCACCACTCTTTCTGTTCTGGGGCCTGAGAAATCCCCTGGCTGGATCAATCAACATGATCCACTGATTCAAGTGCGTATGCTTTGGATCGACGACCATGAACATTTGCATCAATGGCAGACTGAATCCTTCGGCGATTGCCCCTGAATCGGCTTCGATGACGCCATTGCAGCAAATCCCAGCTTGATTCCACCAGCCCAGTGAGAGTACGTTCTATAACGCGATGCGAAACGGTATTTACATCCTCATACTATCAATCATGACTGCTTGCCAGACGACTCCTGAAAACACACCCAACTCATTGACAACAGTTCAAACTCTGAATCAGGCAGCGAAGCCGTTCAACTCCATGCTGGCACTGCCCGACTTTGAAACCGACCCGGAGGTCATGGAGCAGAACATGGAAATGACCATTGCACATGCCAATGCAGCTTTGGACAAGGTGGCGTCATTAAACGTCTCTGATGTTAATTTTCAAAATACTATTCGAGCTCTTGATGATTTAAGCTATGAGGCAGACCTGACAGCCAGCCGGATCTATCTCATGAAAGAGACCAGCCAGGACCCAGCGATTCGGGAAAAAGCAACTCAACTAATCAAGCGTTATCAAGACTGGGCAGTGGGACTGGATTACCGTGAGGATGTTTATCGATCCGTCAAGGCTTACGCAGATCTGCAGGATAAACTGTCGGGTGAGGACAAGAAGCTTTTTGAGGAAACATTGCGTGACTACAAGCGGGCAGGGCTTTCGCTTGATGAAAAAGAGCGCAACGAGGTGGAAAAGCTCCGCAAGGAACTGTCAGCATTGAGCACTGATTTTGATTCCAACATCACTCAAGCTCAGGCAACGCTTGAATTTACGGGTGATGATTTGAAAGGGGTTCCCAATTCTTTTCTGGAAGGAGATGGAGTAAAGACTGGGAATGATACCTATTCGGTGAAAGCAAACGTGACCTGGCATTTTATCAATGTGATGGAAAATGCGCAGTCAGAAGCAACACGACGCCGGATGAAAGAGGCCCGCTATTCGCTGGCTGGTGAAAAAAATGCGGTATTGCTTCAATCCATTTTGGATTTACGTACACGCATAGCACATTTGCTGGGTTACGCCACCTGGGCTGATTATCAGACCGAAGTCAAAATGGCAGGTGACGGTGACACTGCATTGAACTTTTTGAAAGAACTCAAAGAGGGACTCCAGCCAAAATTCGATGCGGAACTGGAAACCTACCGGGCATTGAAAGTTCAGGAAACCGGTGACCCGAATGCCAGGATACATCTCTGGGACTGGCGGTATTTCAGCAATCAACTCAAGAAAAAGGAATACAATGTCGATGCAGAGCAACTCCGTGTCTATTTTCCTTACGAACAATCCTTGCAGGGCATGTTTCGTATTTACGAAAATATGTTTGGTCTGCAATTTGACAAAATGGAGCCACCCTACAAGTGGGTTGACGACCTTGAACTATATGGAGTGGTGGATGCTGAAACAGGTGAACCCATGGGCATGTTCTATCTGGATATGTTCCCGCGAGATGGAAAATTCAATCACTTTGCTCAATTCGGATTGATTGCGGGCAAGGAGTTTGGAGACGGGCTTTACCAGCGACCCTGTGTGGCGCTGATCTGTAACTTTCCTTCACCGACTGAGGGTGCGCCCTCATTATTATCTCATAATGAAGTGGAAACACTCTTCCACGAATTCGGACATGCCTTACATTCCATTCTGACGCGAGCCAAACATTCCCGCTTTTCTGGAACGAGCGTGCCTCGCGATTTCGTTGAGGCCCCCTCTCAGATGCTCGAAAATTGGGTGTGGGACAAGAAGCAGCTTGATGGTTTCGCAGCCGATTACAGAGATTCTTCTAAAAAAATTCCATCCGCAATTCTCGATCAACTCAAAGCAGCCAGATTGGCCACCATCGGCACTTTCTACCGTCGCCAGTTAAGCTTTGGAATCCTGGATCTTGAATTGCATTCCCAATCTACGTTGGACGGCTCTCTGGATGTCATTCAAACATCGAATCAAATCTTGAGTGATGTTTTTCTGCCTGTGCCCGAAGACACTACCTTCGCAACCTATTTTGGTCATTTGACCGGTTACGACGCAGGCTACTATGGTTACGCCTGGGCCGATGCAATCGCCGCTGACATGGCAACCGTTTTTGAGGGATCCGAACTGAAATACAACGACAAAGAAGCGGCGAAACGCCTAAGAGAGAGCATTTATGCGCCTGGAGGTTCGAGAAACGCCAATGAATTAATTCTCGAATTCCTCGGGCGAGAACGTTCACTTGCCCCATTCCTTAAATCCATTGGAATCGAATAAACGTTCCTCAGTTTGAGGGATTTTGGCCGAGATTGCGCTAAAGGCTCTTGTCAGGAAAGTAAGTCAAAGGGCATCGTCGCCTGTTTCCTCTGTGCGAATCCGAACAGCCTGCTCAATTGATTGTACAAATATTTTACCATCGCCAATTTTACCGGTATTCGCAGAACTGCGTATTGCATCAATCACGTCGCGGACTTTTTCATCGGGCAATACCATTTCGATTTTGATTTTGGGCAGGAAGTCCACATTGTATTCACTACCACGATAAAATTCCTTGTGACCTTTTTGCTTGCCGTGACCCTTGACTTCGGAAGCGGACATACCGACGACACCTACCTCAGAGAGAGCTTCGCGGACCTCTTCGATCTTGAAGGGCTTGATGATGGCTTCTACTTTTTTCATAGTGGTAATGTGGTTCTAGTTGGAGTCAATCATTCGTTGTAAGCTTCCTCCCCGTGGTAAGTGGTATCAAGCCCGGTATTTTCCTCCTGCTCATCCACCCTTAAACCAACAACTGCTTTCACCAATTTCAAAATAACGAACGTTGCGACGGCTGTGTAGACAGCAGTTACAGCGGCTGCGAATAATTGAACTCCCAGTTGTTTACCAATCGAAAACCCTTCTCCTCCTACACCTCCGAAAGCGGGAGCCATAAAAACCCCCAACATGATCGTCCCTATGAAACCACCCACACCATGCACTCCGAACACATCCAGTGAATCATCATAACCCAGTTTCAACTTCAACACGGTTGAAGCCCACCAGCAGATGAATCCTGACAAAGCCCCTATGACGAGTGCCCCTACTGGACCAACCGAACCTGAAGCGGGTGTGATGGCAGCCAATCCTGCGATGGCACCCGTTGCCGCACCCAGCATACTGGGTTTTCCGTGCTTGGCCCATTCCACAAACATCCATACCAATGTCGCCGTTGCTGCAGAAATTTGAGTCACCACCAAAGCGGAAGCAGCATCACCATTTGCACCCAGAGCGCTGCCACCATTGAATCCAAACCATCCAACCCACAGCATTGCAGCACCGGTGACCGTCATAGGAAGATTGTGAGGCATCATGGGTTTTTTGGGGAATCCTGTGCGGGGGCCCAGCATGATACAGGCGACCAGAGCGCCTACCCCTGCGGTGATATGCACTACAATACCTCCAGCGAAATCCTGCACGCCCATATCGGCGAACCATCCCCCAGCGCCGCCCCATACCATGTGACAAATGGGTGTGTAAACAATCAGGTTCCACATTGTTGTGAACAATAGGACCGCCGAAAATTTCATGCGCTCCACAAACGCTCCCACCATCAGGGCAGGAGTAATGATGAAAAATGTCATCTGGAAAGCAAAATGAAGTAACTTGGGAATGCTTCCCTCTGCAGTGGAAGCATCGATTCCCTTGAGCATTGCAAGATCCAGGGAGCCTATGAAGGAATTGAAATTAGTAGTGCCTTCGGCCATGCCATTCGTCGAAAATGAAAGGGAATATCCGCATATCAGCCACAGGATCGTCATCGTAGCTGTCAACACAAAACAGTGCATCAGAACAGAAAGCACATTTTTACCTCTCACCAAACCTGCGTAGAACAAGGCAAGTCCAGGAATGTTCATAAACAAAACCAGTGCGGTAGCCACCAGAATCCAAGCGGTATCTCCAGTGTCGATGGTGGAGTCACCCTGAGCTACCATCGCTAACGGAGCCGCCAGTAAAAGCCATGTCAACCATCGATAAATCGGAGATTGCAGTTTTGTTCGGAAATCGCCATTTGCATGACTCAATAACGGTGTCTCATCAAATTTGAAGAGGTTCATGGAACGAAATAATATTATCAATCAAAGCATTTAGGCGACAAAAAAGAATACTTTCACTCAACATTTCCAGTGTTTTTCCTCGTGGAAATGATCCTGAATCCGTGTTGAGCGGTCTTCTACCATGGATAAACGTCGCTTGGTGAGTAGTGAGCGACCTTGATCAAGGAATTTGCGACTTGGTTCATCTACAGGTCGCGCTCCTTGAGAATGACCAATCTCCTGTTACCCTTCGCATCGTGAACTACAATGACTAATCCCTTCTGCTTGAGATCCGTATTTTGGTAAATTTTTGCAAAATCGAAAGGTGACCTCACGGCTTGAAAATTCACATCAGTGATGATTTCACCCGGACTGAGCCAATTATCAGCGAGGCTTCCCTTTTCGATCTCCCAGATCATCAATCCTTCCTTGAGAGGAACTCCAAATTGTTTGGCCCCTGTTTCATCTGCTTTCCGCAATTTCAATCCCACAGGGCGCGTCGGGGTTTCTCTGGGCTCGTTGGCTGTGATGGCAGTTACCGGCGGCCTTTTCCATTCCCGTGGTTTGACTTCGATCTGCAAGCGCTCTTTGTTGCGCACCACATCCAGAATGAGGGCTTTGCCAATCGATTTACTACGTACTTGATTTTTCAACTGCTGTGCAGAGGCCACTGGTTTTCCACCTACGGCAATAATGATGTCTGCTGGTTTAAGGTTTGATTCACCTGCGGCACTGTCTGCATTGATAGAAGATACGATGACACCTTTCGACACTGCGGATACAATATTATTCAGTTCGTAATTATCCGTCAGCGTTTCGATACCGATGCCTAGCAAGGCGCGTCTGAATGTACCTGTTTCTATTACCTGCTCGGCAATTTCCATTGCCATGTTGATTGGGATGGCGAAGCCTATACCTGTGTTCAGCCCGCGGATCATGGTGTTGACCCCCACGGCCTCACCCTGGATATTGACGAGTGGGCCTCCGGAATTACCGGGGTTAATGTCGGCGTCTGTCTGAATGAAATCGTGATCAAGATTGTATTGTCGTGTCACGGAAGACCTGCCTTTTGCGCTGACATGCCCATAAGTGACACTGTATTCGAGCTCGAATGGAGCTCCAATCGCTATGGCAAATTCTCCTACTTTCACGCTGTCTGAATCGCCTAATTCAATGGGCTGCAATATTGACTCAGGGGCATCCACAAGTTCAATCACCGCGACATCAGACTGAGAATCATACCCTTTGACCAGGGCCCTGAAGACCCTTCCGCTCTGAAGGCGAACACGGATTCGGCTTGCTCCTTCGATGACATGATAGTTTGTCAGTACAAATCCTTTCTTGCTCAGGATCATCCCTGAGCCTTTTCCGTCGTAGCGATCCTTCGGAACCTGCTCAGATTCACCATTTTTTTCGGGAATCTGCTCCTCCTGTTTCTTTCTTTGATCATTGAAATACTTCTCAAATTTTCGGCGTTCCTCTTCTGGAAGCTGATCCAAAAAGGGTTCGTGTTGTAGATCCATCAGAGCATTTCGCTCGTCGACCGGATGCGCCACTTCGATGACGACGACGGATGGTGACACTTTGTCGGCTACTTGTATGAAGGCCGTATTTAAACGTTGTGCCCAATTCAGAATATCCGATGCGTCTTCCGGCTGAGATGAATGATTATCTCCAAGAACATGAAAGTGCACTGCCAATGTGCATATTATGGTAAGTGTGTGAGTTAATAGGGGCTTCCTGCTCATGGTGAATCAATACATCACGATTCATTGAAACGCAACCAAAGGAAAATGTTCTAAATTTCTTAGGATTGTTAGAGAGGGAGGTTTTGTGTAGGGTACGAACTACCGTATGAATTCAGGTCTTCAAACATCAAGGAGGGAGTTTCTCTGGCAATCCGGAGGTGGTTTGGGTGGCATTGCTCTTGCCAGCTTGCTCAAAAGCCAAGGGCTACTCGGAGCGCCCTCCGTGAACCCTGGCAATGAAACGTTCATGCGTCATCTTCCCAAGGCGAAACGCGTGATCCAGCTTTTCATGGCAGGAGCAGCGAGTCATGTCGATACATTTGACTATAAACCAATGCTCATCAAAAAGAATGGGCAAACTTGGGATCCTGGAGAATCTGTCGAGTTATTTCAAAGTCAACCAGGAAATACCTTTGCCTCACCCTGGGATTGGCGCGCGCATGGTCAATCGGGGAAACGGCTCAGCGAGATCGTGGCACCGCTTGGTAAATGTGTGGATGACATGGCTTTTGTTCATAACCTGATAGGGAAGACAGGGGTGCATAGTCAGGCGACCTATTTGCAATCCACTGGATTTCAAAGACCTGGATTTCCCGGGATGGGAGCATGGATTTCTTATGGGCTGGGAAGTTTAAACGAAAATTTACCCACATTCGTTGTCTTGCCTGATCATCGAGGATATGCATCCAACGGGCCGAAGAACTGGGATGCGGCCTTCTTACCTACGCATCATCAAGGCACGGTCATCTTCCCAAACCGAACGAACCCTATCAATGACCTTTTTGCTGCCAAGAATGATTATATCACTCCAGAGAGCGAAGAAGAGGGCCTCGATTTACTGAGAGCATCCAACCTGCAGCATCAATCAGAGCGCGAAGGGGATGAGCGATTGGAAGCAAGGATACGCGCTTATGAACTGGCTGCTCGCATGCAATTGAGTGCTCCTGAATCGATGGATATTTCGAAAGAACCCGAATACATACGACGCAAGTATGGCTTGGAACATGGGCAGAGCTCGTTTCCCAAAGAGATCAATGACGTTGAGGAGACTGATTACTGGGGGCGAAAGTGCCTGGTTGCTCGAAGGCTTCTGGAGCGTGGTGTCCGCTTTGTTCAAATATGGTCTGGAAATGATAATGGTTTTCCTCGCCGCAATTGGGATTCTCATGAAGACATTCACCGGGATCATGGGCCTTTAGCCACGGGAATGGCCCGAGGAACAGCGGCACTCATTGAGGATTTGAAGCAGCGGGGGATGCTTGATGATACATTGATTCTTTGGACTACCGAATTCGGTCGCATGCCTTGTGCACAGGGTGGTAAGGGTCGGGATCACAATCCGTTTTGCTTTACAAACTGGTTATGCGGCGGAGGTATCAATGGGGGAATTACCCATGGAGAGAGTGACGAATGGGGCTTTCGTCCTGCAGATCGAAATCATCCTACAACCGTTTATGACCTGCACGCCACCATTCTTCGTCTGCTGGGGATCGATCATGAAAAAATGACATTTCGACATAACGGTATTGACCGACGCCTCACCGATGTCCACGGAGAAGTGATCCAACCTTTATTGGCATAACTTTTCGGGCCACCATCCTCAATCAGTTGGGTTCAATTGGGTCCAGCGCTCGAATGCTCTTTTCATGGATTCAAATGCCAATTCATCTGTCCTGACATCTTTTGGGTTCAGCCAATGAAGTCCTGCCACTTCGTTTGGATCCAATAAGGCGTTTGGGTTGCTGCAGGTTGCCGAGAAGAAAAAATCAAGCACAGGATAGTTGATGCCCCTATATAGATAAGTGTTCGGGAAACTGGCCAGGTATTCAATGTTCTCTACCTTCAGGCCCACCTCTTCCTTGATTTCACGCTCAAGCGCCAGCTCGGCGATTTCACCTGCATCAATGAATCCTCCAACAAAAGCTAATTTGCCCTTGGCTGGTTCTTGAGCGCGTTCGATAAACAATAGTTTTCCCTCATTATTTAAGACCATACCAACAGCGGCAATCGTAGGATTGAAAAAGTAGGTGTGTGCGCAAGTGTTGCAAACAAAGCATGGTCGTTCCAATGGAGGCTGCGCTTTTCCACACGACGGGCAAAATTTAAACGTCTGATAGGGCTTCACCGGTTGATTGTCCTCACATTCCCTGCCAACATCAAGCACATCACTTTTGTATTGAGTTATGAAATTGTGTTTTTTGGTTTGTTTCCCAGGACATGCTATCTTTTTTCAAGTGCAGAGGCAGTTGGGCCAAACGCTTGATTCAGGTGCATGAAGATCATTTGCCATTCCTGAAGAGGCTGCTGGAGGCTTTTTGCACTAAAAAGAGCAAGATATTGCATAAATCATACGCTCCTGACGTTTTGGCTGCTTGACAACGTCTTGTGGTCAAGGAGACACTTGTGGTTTTGACCTTATAAGAATTATGGCAGAGCCCAAGGTAAATGAACTCATGGAAAAAATCGTGTCGTTATCCAAACGACGTGGTTTCATCTTTCAATCTTCAGAAATCTACGGAGGCATCAACGGGTTCTGGGACTACGGCCCGCTGGGCGCTGAATTGAAGCGTAATGTCAAGGATCTGTGGTGGCAATCCATGACCCGCGATCGGGAGGATGTTGTAGGATTGGATGCAACCATCATCATGCATCCGAAGGTATGGGAAGCCAGTGGACATACATCTACCTTCAGTGATCCCATGGTCGATTGTAAAGATTGCAAAGGGCGATTCAGGGCAGATCAGCTCGATAATACCCCTTGCCTCAAGAAACCAAGTAAAATGGTGACAGAGTGTGGATCCGACAAGACGGAGCCACGGGCATTCAATTTGATGTTCAAAACGTACGTTGGCCCCGTTGAAACAGAGGATAACGTCGCTTACCTTCGCCCCGAGACTGCCCAAGCAATTTTTGCTCAATTCAAGAACGTTTCTGATGTCTCGCGGCAAAAAATCCCTTTTGGAATCTGCCAAATCGGTAAAGCATTTCGGAATGAAATTAACCCCCGAAACTATACCTTTCGATCACGCGAATTCGAGCAGATGGAACTCGAATTTTTCATTAAACCCGACGAGATTGCGCATGGTCAGGGAGGGGCTCCAGCAGAAGAAGCCCCCACGGATTCACCCGAATCCAACTGGGGATGGAAACAGTGGCATGGCTACTGGGTAAACCAGCGTTTGAATTGGTATGAGAGCATTGGACTCCCTTCTGATTCCCTTGAGTTACACTGGCAGACGGATGATGAATTGGCACACTATGCCCGTGCGACGGTGGACATCATGTTCAAATTTCCTTTCGGAGTTCAGGAATTGGAAGGTGTTGCTGCACGCTCAAACTACGACTTGACTCAACATCAGGAACACAGTGGTAAGTCGATGGAATATTTTGATGAAGAAGCCAAAACCCGCTACATACCGCACGTCATTGAGCCTAGTGCTGGTGTGGATCGAATGGTTCTGGCGCTGATTTGTAACGCATACCATGAGGCCATGATTCCCAATGCAAAAGGGGTGCCTGAGAAGCGCATTGTCATGCGATTCCATCCCAGCGTTGCGCCCATCAAAGTAGGCGTGTTCCCTTTGCTTAAAAATAAACCAGAACTTGTTGAAAAAGCGAAAGCTGTATACGACCTGCTTAAACCTCATTTTAATTGTTTCTACGATGAGGCTGGGGCCATCGGTAAAAGATATGCACGTCAGGACGAAATAGGGACACCCTATTGCGTGACCATTGATTTCGATACTCTCGGAGAGAACCCGGACCTGTTGGATACCGTGACGCTGCGTGAACGTGATACCACCAATCAGTCGCGCGTCACGATTCAGGACCTGCTGGCAACTTTGAAATCGGGCCTTGGTTTGCCTTGATCCGTGGACCTCAATCACCCTCATCCCGAACATGGTTCAAAAGACAGGGATGATTTTCGGTTTTCCCGGTTCAGAGATTCGTCGCTCGACATTAAGTTGAGCATGATTAGTATAAAAGCTTGAAAAAAGCAGATACCAAGTCAGCTGTGAGCTCCTTGTTGATGGACTTGATATCCATCCCAAGTGTCAACCCTGCTTTTTGCTCGGACGATGCGTTAAACGGGGAAGAGCGTGTTGCGGACATGCTTGCTCAGCGGGGTGCCAAACTGGGATTGGATTTTAAATATCAGTTGGTGAAAGGTAAACGCAGCAACCTTGTGTTGAAATACAAACCTTGTTCACGCCCCTGTCACCGCTTGCTGCTGGCACCCCACATGGATACGGTCGTTGCGGATGAGGGGCAATTAAACCCACACATCAAGCAAGGCAGGATTTATGGGCGAGGCGCCTGTGATACAAAAGGAAGTATCGCGGCAATGATGAATGCCCTTGCCCAGGTCTCAGCCAGTCCTGAGCGCCCCAGAAACACGGAAATCCATCTAGCATGTTTGGTGGATGAAGAATACGGCCAACTGGGCTCACGTTCGTTTTCCAAACGGAATAAGCCTTACGATCTGGCCATTGTTGGAGAGCCAACTTCCAACAAGGTCGTGACCGCTCACAAAGGAGCCATGTGGTTTCATTTGCAAACGCATGGATTGGCTGCTCATGGGGCCCGGCCGTCACTTGGTAACAATGCCATTCATTCGATGGCGAGTGCTGTTCAGTTTCTGGAACAGGATTATCGAGAACAATTAAACCGGCGCAGGCATCCTCTACTGGGACCCGCAACCATTAATGTGGGAACCATAAGTGGAGGCAAACAACCCAACATTGTGCCTGATGCTTGCTCCATCTCTGCAGATCGCAGGACGCTTCCCGGCGAAAGTAACGCTGCCATCGCAAAGGAAATACTAAACGCCCTCAGAAAAAGAGGTGTCAAAGCATCCCTGGATTACAGGAAGGATGCAGAATGTCCAGCGATGGAAACACAATCTGATCTGCCCTGGATTCAAAAATTAATGGCCCTGTCACGGCAGAAAAAACCCCTGGGTGTTGATTACTTTTGTGATGCTGCCTTCATTGCTCAAAACGGCACGCCTTGTATCGTTTTCGGACCCGGGAGCATTGATCAAGCGCACACCGCCGACGAATGGATCTCCATTCGCTCGCTCGAAAATTGTGTTGAAAAATACGTGCAATTTTTCAGATCACTACCATGACTTCAAATTGCCCGATACTTTCAATCATAGTCGCGGCACCCCCTGATCAGGAAACCCTCCCATCGATTGAATCTTTCAGGGTATTGGATGTTCCAGAAGATTTTGCAGAGATGATCATTACTCGAGGTCGAATGCCTTCGATTCAGAGAAATGTCGCCGTAAAGCATGCCTCCGGGCAATGGCTTTACTTCTTGGATGACGATTCAATCCTCACCCCTCAGTCATGGGAAAGAGTAATGGATTGGCTGGGAAAGTCAGATGCAGAAGTTGTGGGGGGGCCTAATCTATGTCCAGAGGATGCCAGTTTTGTTCAAACAATTTTTGAAGTTTTACTAGGGAGTGCATTAACCTTTGGGCCCAGTCGATCCAGGTATATGCCCATTGGAAAACAAAGGGCCAGCTCTGAAAAAGAGTTGATCCTCTGTAATCTATTGATACGAAAAAGTGCATTTGAGAAAGCGGGTGGATTTGATGAGGCTCTTTATCCGAACGAGGAAAATGCATTGATGGAATCCATTGCACATGAAGGGGGCCGTCTGTTTTATGACCCAACACTCAGTGTTAAACGTTACCCCAGAAGTACCGTTGGAAGTTTTCTTTACATGTTGTATCGTTATGGATGCGGGCGGGCACAGCAATTTAGACGTCACCCCAGTTCGAGTTCACTATTGAACATGGCTCCCGCTTTATTTCTCGTTTATACCCTTATAAATATTGGTTTGTTTGTCCCGGGGACAGTGCAGATTCGATCTTCCTTAGCGATGCTCATGCTCTTGCCTTTTCTTTTGTATGGATTGGCATTGCTGGGGCAAATGATGGTCAATATCAAATCGTTTGGATTTCGAAACAGTCTGCTTGCTATGCCATTGATGTTGTTGTGTCATCTATCTTATGGAACTGGTTTTTGGGTAGGATGTGTGAAAAACAGCGATCATTCCGACTCTACATTCAATGCTTCGGAAGTAGTTATTGAAAAACATCACATGACGAATCAGTAAATTTGAGACCTGATTAAAATGAGTTTTTTCCGTCAAAGTTCATGGATGATTTTTTGTAACACGCTTGCAGGTGTACTCATGTTTGCGGTTCATTTCATAGCATTCGATATGCTCCCAAAAGATGGAGAGTATGGATTGTTTGCTGCTTTACTGGGGGTTTTGACCTTGATGATGAGTGCCACGCCCGGCATTCAAACAGTCTTTACTCATGAGACTGCCTCGGCGACCTCTGAAGCGGAACGCCACAGGATGACCTACCACGCCCACGGTATCATTAAGCTTACCTTTGTTATATGGTTAGTATTCGTCAGTGTGGTCGCTTTTTTTCACAAACCTATTTTTTCCTTTTATAAAATGGATCAAGCCTTGCCGCTGATCACTACCTTGCTGGCAGGCTTGCTTCTGTTTTGGCTACCTGTGTTCATGGGGGTGTTGCAGGGGGCTCAGCGGTTTTCATGGCTGGGTTGGTCACTGCTGGCAAATGGGGCAGGTAGGTTGGTATTTGTATTTCTGTTGATTATTCTTCTGGGAGCCTCTGCGCAATCTGTCATGTTGGGCGTGTTGGCTGGTGTCTTTATTGCTTTATTGATGGTTTATTCGGCGGCTCGCCCCCATCTTGTCAAACACAAGAGTATTACTTGCAACTGGGGAAGGTGGTTGCGCGGTATTCTGCCGCTTGCTTTGGCTCCCATTGTTTTCCAAATGATGATGAGTGCGGATACCATATTTTTCAGAGCACTGATGTCCAAAACAGAGTCCTCCTATTATGCCATGGCAGGCACACTGGGACGGGGTTTGTTCATGTTGCTAGGCCCATTGGCAGGCGTGATGTTTCCAAAACTTGTGAAATCTCATCGCGAGGGGCAATCAAGTTCCATATTGATTTCAACCATGGCCGGCACCCTGCTTCTAGGCGGTGTTGTGTTCTGTTTCTTTCTCAGTCTTTCTTGGGGATGGCCTTATTTGATAGATTACATGCGAGGGATGAAGGGTTCAGGCCTGCTCAATGGCTTTGCTCAACGTGTCATCAGCAATGAGGTTGGGTTGTCGATGGTGTTGGATTTATTACCATGGTTCTCTGCAGCCATGCTTTTTCTTTCGTGCAGTAATGTGCTTCTTTCCAATTTGCTGGCACTTAAAAGGTATCGAACGCTCTTTGTTCCGTTCATGGTGGTGTTGGCGTATCTGGGTAGCTTGATATTGATTCCCTCTGATGGAAAAGAACTCGTTCAACTCATTTTCCTCTTCAATATTATTCTTCTCTTGGTTTTAATCATGCTTGTGTGGAGAACAGGAACTTGGCAGATCAGGGTTGCCTTGTCCAATGATCAGGTGAATCCCAATGAATAGTAAACTGTGTGTTATCATTATCGAAGACTCTGAATTTGATGCTATCATCATGGCTGAGGTTCTTGAGCAGGGTGGGTATGAGTTAGATTATGAACGTGTCGAAACAGCGGATGAACTTCAAGAAGCTCTCTCCCAGCGCGAATGGGATCTCATCCTTTCCGATTATAACCTTCCAGACTTCAGCGCTCCTGCTGCTCTTGAAATAGTCAAATCAACGGGATTGGATCTACCGTTCATTATCATATCCGGAGGGATTGGTGAAGATGTGGCAGTAGCTGCGATGAAGTCTGGTGCGCATGATTATCTCATGAAAGGTCAGCTTGCTCGTTTGGTGGTAGCCGTTGAACGGGAGCTGGGTGATGCTGCGACACGCAAAGCCCGCCAAAAAGCGGAGAGTGATCTCAGGGAAAACGAGCTTCGTTATCGTCTGCTTTGGGAAAATTCAACGGATGGTGTTGTTCTTATGAACGAAGAAGGCAGTATTCTTTTCGCTAACCCTGCTGTCTCTCAATTATTTGGGCATTCTGCTGAGGCTCTGTTGGGGAACGATTTATCGATGTTATTATCTGGCGGTAAAGACTTGGGGTTCGATGGCAATGACTACCTTTCAAATTCAGCTTACGGTCAATTGTTGGAAGTGGTAGGCAACCGACAGGATGGTTCCTGTTTTCCTTTGGAAATCAGTTGCAGCAGTCTGGAAATGCACGGCCGTTTGATGATAGCGGCTTTTTTGCGTGATATTACCGAGCGCAAGCAGGCACAGCTTGAGTTGGAAGTCCATGAAGAAAGGTTGCAAACGGCAAGGGAAATTCAACAATGGATGTTTCCCAAGGTGCCACCCAATATCGAAGGTTATGACATTGCAGGAGTCTCCTTCCCTGCAGAAGCAGCTGGCGGCGATCACTTTGATTATCTTCCCATGACACGGGGGCGATTAGGCTTGGTAGTGGCTGATGTCGCAGGCCATGGGATTGGTCCGGCATTGCTCATGTCTGAGGCGCGTGCGTATCTAAGAATACTTGCTCTGAACCGTGAGGAGACTGGAGAAATCCTTACGCGCGCCAATACCGTGCTATCCGATGATTTGAGTTTTGAGCGTTATATTACAGTGGTGCTTATTTGTCTCGAGCCAGAGAATCGTCAGCTCACATTCAGTAATGCAGGACATCCTGCTGCTCTGGTGGTCAATGATCAGGGGCGAGTAAAAGCTCATTTGAAGCGCAACGGGGTTCCTCTTGGAATCCGTAGTAAAACAACCTACTCAACGTCTGATTCACTATCCCTGGATCCTGGAGACTTGATATTCCTTTATACCGATGGATTCGATGAAGCCATGGCTGAAGATGAATCATTTTTCGGTAAAGACAAAATCGTGCAGATCCTCCATCAATTCCGAGCATTACCTTCCCGGGACATTCTTCAGGAACTCTACCAATCCGTTGATGAGTTCACTGGAGCTCAACCTCAAGCCGATGACTTGACCGGTATTCTGGTAAAAGTTAGTTGAAGCTGATCCTCTGCAGTTCTTGAGCTTGATGGTATGATCAACCAATCAAGGCTTAGCTCTTTTTGTCTCATCTAAAAAATACTGCCTTACTGGAAATAAAAAGAGCCCGGAATGATTCCGGGCTCTCTCTTGAAAGAATTGAAAAAAAAAACTTCAACCCCCAACCTCAGCGCGAGCTTCAGCAGCGAGAGGTGTGCTCAAATAGCGTTCTCCAGTGGAACATGCAACGGTGACGATTGTCTTGCCCTTGTTTTCAGGACGCCTTGCGACTTCCAATGCAGCCACGACATTTGCTCCTGTGCTGATCCCCCCCAGGATACCTTCTTCTTTTGCGATTCGGCGAGCCATGGCAAAAGCATCGTCATTGCTGACTTTGATACATTCGGCAATTTGCTGGTTCCCATTTTCGTCCTTCAAATGTAGGTTGCCGGGAATAAATCCAGCACCCGTACCCTGGATCTTGTGTGGGCCAGGTGTCAGATCTTGTCCTGCCAGAGTTTGGCTGATGACTGGTGAATCACCGGGTTCCACGGCGATTGCCTGAAAATCAGGTTTTCTGGGCTTGATGACCTCGAGACAGCCTGTGATGGTTCCGCCAGTTCCCACACCTGCTACGAATATGTCAATGCCTCCATCGGTGTCCTCCCATAGCTCTTCGGCTGTCGTTTTACGGTGGATTTCAGGATTTGCCGCATTTTCAAATTGCTGAGGAATCCACGCATTGGGAGTTTCTTCGGCAAGTTCCTTGGCTTTTTCAATCGCTCCCTTCATGCCTTTGGGCCCTGGTGTTAATACCAACTTGGCGCCAAGTAATGCCAAAAGAGTGCGTCGCTCAACAGACATCGTTTCCGGCATGGTCAGGATGAGTTGGTATCCTTTGGAGGCTGCCACGAAGGCTAATGCAATGCCAGTGTTTCCACTCGTCGGTTCAATGATGATCGTGTCTTTTGTCAACACTCCCTGACGTTCTGCATCTTCGATCATGGCCATTCCAATGCGATCCTTCACACTTCCCAATGGATTGAAGAACTCGCATTTGAGGAGGATGTTTGCATCCACTCCTTCGGTCACGCGATTGAGTCGTACCAAAGGGGTCTTTCCAATGGTTTGAACGATATTGTCGTAAACTTTTGACATAATTAACCTATAGTAGCTGCAATTTGCTATAAATCGTATTTTTTCTCGCGCGGGAGTCAATCTCCAAAAGATTAAACCCCCGAAGCTCGGAAAAATGAAAAGGAGTTTTTCCAATCATCAAATGTGGACATGATTTAAGATTTCGATTTGATTGGAGGTATGAAAGTACTCTTCATCCATGCCCATTTTGACGATTATGAGTTTACGGCAGCGGGTCTCTTTGAAGTGTGGCGAAGGCGGTTGGGTAGTGACTTTTCAGCCAAAGTTATTGTGTGTACGGACGGTCGCGCTGGTCACCACATTCTTTCCACGGAAGCAACAACGCGAGCGCGTATTGCGGAGCAGGAAGCGTCATCTCAGGTGGGGAAGTATGCGTTCGAATGCCTGCGGCTTCCAAACGGAACTATTCCACGCGAAGCCTGCCTGCTGGTTACACGCGATTTACTTGCTGCGCTCTGGAAAGCAATTCGTGATTTTGAACCGGATTATCTTTTCTGTCCTCCTCTGCCTGCTGATCCTCTCGCAGGTGTGCATGTTGATCACGTCTCCGTTGCTGAGGCAGTCAGAAAGGTAGCTTACATGATCAATGTGCCCCATGCTTTTCTTGAGGAGTATCCGTCGAGTGAAACCGAACCCAAATCTTGCAAAGTGCCAGTTATCTTGAATACCTACGATGCCTACATGGCCGGAGCCAACCATCCTGACTTCGTCGTTGATGTTGAGGAGGCATTTGAGTCCATTTGTAAGATGACCTGGTGTCATCAAAGCCAAATCATGGAATGGTTGCCATGGGTAGGGCGGCATAAATTGGAGGTTCCTGAATCATTTGAGGCTTGGAAAGTGTTATTAAAACAACGGTTGACCAGACAAAACAAGGAATTGGGTTTGAATGGCGACCGAGCAGCAGAGGCGTTCCTTGTCACTGCGTGGGGGGAGGTTCCAAGTAGATTACAAATTGTAAAAGATTTCCCGGAGATTTATCCAGAGGTGAGTCGTTTTGAAAACCTGTCGCGATTTGCCTCAGCGCATCACGATGATTAAAAGAAATAGACCAACTATTGACGGCTGATCGAGTTTCTTTCAGGTTTTTCCTATCTCATGAACAGATTCACGTCAGTCTTAAAAATGGCCTGCTACTTTTGTATGGCGGGCATCCTATCCCATTCAGCGATAGCTGCAAAGCATGTTTCCGGGCTCGGGCGCCCCAATATCATTGTCATGATGGTCGATGATATGGGTTTCTCAGATATTGGTTGCTACGGTGGAGAAATTCAAACACCTCACATAGACGCTCTTGCTCGCGGTGGATTGCAGTTCACGCAATTTTACAATACCGGGCGCTGTTGTCCTACTCGCGCGAGTTTACTGACGGGATTGCATCCGCACCAGACGGGTATTGGTCACATGACCGAGACCCCGGCAGGCCCCAGCCCCATGAGTGATCATCCATACCAGGGTTATCTCAATGGACAATGTGTGACTCTGGCGGAGGTTTTGAAAAAAGCGGGTTACTCCACCTTGATGACCGGTAAGTGGCACTTGGGTTATCACGACAAGAATAATTGGCCATTACAGCGAGGGTTTGAAAAGTATTTCGGGATTATTTCAGGGGCTTCCCATTTTATGAATCCGCAACCACCAAGAGGCTTAACCTACATGAATGAAGCGGTTTTACCTGGTCCCGGATTTTACACAACGGATGCATTCACGGAACATGCAATGCAGTTCATTCGTGAATCGACGACCGAAGACAATGAGCAACCTTTTTTTCTCTATCTAGCTTATAATGCCCCTCATTGGCCCCTTCACGCGAAATCAGACGATCTTGCCAAATACGAGGGTAAATATCGAGGGGGATGGCATGCTTTGATGGAGGAGCGGCTAGAGAAACAGCGTGCGATGGGATTGATTGATCCATCCTGGCAAGCCGCACCGCATGAAGGTCCGGAATGGGGGACATTGGATGAAAAAACGCGACATCTCTTGGATTTGCGTATGGCGGCTTATGCTGCTTGCATTGACTCCGTGGACCAGAATATCGGTCGTCTGGTTGCGTTCTTGAAGCATCAACAGTTGTATGAAAATACATTGCTGTTCTTCTTATCCGACAACGGTGCTTGTCAGGAAGGTGGAATCCTGGGGAGTGGATCTGAATTGGAAGTGCGAGATCCACTTTTGAGTCATGGAACCGCGGGGCCACGCTGTGGTCAGGCCTGGGCCAACGCATCCAACACCCCTTTCAGGTATTATAAACATTTTGTGCATGAAGGAGGGATGTCTACCCCACTGATTGCCCATTGGCCTGCTGGTATTCCATGGCATCTGCGTGGATCCTTTGTTCGGCAGATGGGGTTTTTACCAGATTTCATGCCTACGTTTATTGAATTAGCTCAAACCCAATACCCAGTTGAACGAGCTGGTGTGAGAGTGCATCCTCTGGCTGGTAAATCACTGCTGCCTTTGCTTCAAGGGGAGCAAACCCCAGTGCATCAGGAACCAGTCTACTGGGAACATGAGGGCAATCGGGCCATGCGCGATGGGAAATGGAAACTCGTTTGGTCGGTTAAAGGTCCCTGGGAGTTGTATGATATGGATGCTGATCGTACGGAGATGCATGATCTCTCATCAAAGGAGCCTGAGCGCTTACGCAACATGATCGGGGGCTGGGAGTCATGGGCGAAAAGCGTCGGAGTGAGCTTTCCTGAACCCATTAATTATTACAAGGCATACAAACAGTCTCAGGGCAATCAATGACAATGATCCCTCTGGAATTATTTTGACACGTTTGTTTCCTGACACATGAAGTATCCGGAATATAGTTATTTTCTCACACAGTGAATGTCTATATTCCCCATACTTGGCCTTGCTTTCATTCTTTTAAATGACAGCGGGCTTGGAGCCTGATGTGGATCATTGTAGATGGGGGTCGGTACAGATTCTCCTGCGAATCGAACTTGAGTGGGATATCGAAGGGGCCACATTCAGGAGAGGGATGTTAGGCAAAATGTATGTCGAACGCTTGTCAAATGTCTCCGTCGGCTCTTGGGTAATTTTCGCAGAGACGTTTCGAAAGCAAAGAGAAACGTTCTTTTTTTCTTCCCTCTCGGCAAAACGGAATGCGTTGCATCCCATCCTGCATGGAGGGAAGTCCCGATTCTGAATTCAGGGGACTGCGATTTAACCGTCGGAAATCGTAATCGGTATGACTGCAGTCAACCTGGAACGGTCAAGTGCTGGTCACTTTTCGGTCCAGAGACAAGTGGAGGGTGAATTCGATATTGAGGTTTCTGTTCGTGCATTCCGCTCTGCAACCCAAGGCGCGGCGGGGTTTGATTTGTTAAGTTGGTTTTGTTTTACCACCGGGCAAGAGGCAGGATTGGCTGTCACTGGAGTCGAGCTGATCGGAAATTGATCAACAACGCTTATCCAATTTTTCGACTAGACGTGGATAAAGGGTGAAGACCCGCAGTTGGTATTTGATCACAGCTTCATCAATGTTCACTCAAAGATAGAAAACAATGAAGATTCTACTACTTATGCTTGCAATAATAATCAGCCTTGGCTCGACCGTCTTGGCCCAGGTGGTTGATGATCTTTTGGAGTTGCCGCCTTTAGTCGTGACACCTTCGCGTAGTGCGCGTCCATTGTTTGATGCTCCCAATTCAGTGGCCCTCATTTCCAATGATGAGCTTGAACGCAATATGTATCGGACCACACCTCAAATCTTACGGGATACGCCCGGTATCATGGTTCAGGAAACCTCCCCGGGACAGGGCTCACCTTTTATTCGTGGTTTTACCGCTTTCAGGAATATCTTCTTGATTGATGGGGTGCGTTTGAATAATTCCGTATTTCGCGATGGGCCCAATCAATATTGGAATTCAGTAGACCCTCTGTCCATGGAATCCGTTGAAGTTCTCAAAGGTCCAGGTTCCGTGCAATATGGGTCAGATGGTGTGGGAGGTGTCGTCAGTGTGAATACGCTTTCACCCTACGTATACGGTGACGGTTTTGAATATGGGGGGCGTGTTTATTACCGTGTGAGCAGTGCTGAGAATTCCCATATGGTTCGGGTCGAATCACAAGTGGCGCTCGACCACAGGACGGGGGTGATTGCCGGGGTATCTTACAAACAGTTTGGTAGTGTGGTTGCAGGTGGTGGCACGGGCACACAAGATGGAACTGGATATGAAGAATGGGATTTCGATCTTAAATTCGAACATCACATGAATCCCCATCATACGTTTGTTCTGGCTTATCAGAATGTGGAGCAAAACAATGTGCCCAGGACTCACAAGACCATCAATGGTATCAGCTACAAGGGATCTGCTGTTGGAAGCGAAATTCACCGCGATACTGACCAGCTTCGTCGATTAACTTATATTCAATGGCACGCGCATGACCTCGATGGCTTTGTCGACAGCATGCAAACGAGTTTATCCTGGCATGTTCAGGAAGAGCTGCGTGATCGACTGCGTTCCAGGGGGCGGCAGGATTATCAGGGTTTTGATGTCGACACGTTTGGCTTCTTCAGCCAACTCCAAAGTGAGACCCCCGTCGGTGATCTCTCCTATGGGGTAGATTATTATCATGATGAAGTGGATAGTTTTTCATCCAGAAATCCTATTCAGGGCGCGGTAGGTGATGATGCGTCTTATGACCTTGCCGGAATCTTCGTTCAGGACACCATCGATCTGAGCGAGCGATGGAACTTCAGTCTCGGAGGGCGTTTTACTTATGCGGGTGCAAATGCCGACAAAGTGGAAGATCCTGTATCGGGTAATCAAGTTTCAGTGGATCGTGATTGGGGCAACGCGGTGGGTAACGCAAGGTTGGTTTACAAGGTCAAACCTGATACATGGAATATATTTGGTGGCATTGCTCAAGGTTTTCGTGCTCCCAACCTGACGGATTTGACTTCTCAAATCGACACCGGAGCGAATGAACAGGAAATTCCCGCCATTTCACTGGAACCCGAGAAATACCTGACCTACGAAATTGGGACCCGTGTGAATTATCAAAGATTTTCTGCTGAGATTGCAGGTTTCTACACGGACGTCAATGACATGATCAATCGCTTTCCCACGGGTCTTGTCACCGCGGACGGTAAAACCGAAGTGGGTAAGGCCAACGTCGGAGACGGTTTTGTCACAGGGATTGAATACGGTATGGCCTACGAGATTTATCCCGAATGGACTTTGTTTGGAAACGCTACCTACATGGATGGCGAAATGGATGTGATGACTGGACCTGGACCTGTTGCAAGCGCCGAGTATCTGAGTCGAGGCATGCCATTGTCAGGTCAGGTTGGTCTGCGCTGGATGAGCGAGCAAAGACGCTTCTGGGCTCAAATCAGAGGGGTTTTATCAGCGACTGCGAATCATCTTTCCTCGCGTGATCGACGAGACACCGAGCGCATTCCTCCCGGGGGCACGCCCGGGTATGAACGTATCGATCTTAAAGTTGGTTGGAACATTCACACAAACCTCACACTCACAGGAGCCATCGACAACATAACCAATCAAAATCACCGAGTTCATGGTTCTGGAACCAATGCACCCGGGCGTAATTTCATCGCAGCGCTTGAGTCACGGTTCTAAAATACAACCAACCTTTATCTGTCAGAGCAGTCTCTAGATCATCGCACCAGCAGGAGCTGTTTTTTTGATAGTTTTGCATTTTTCATAAAATGCCTGCATTGTTTACTTAAATGATGCGCTGTTACACATCTCCCATGCAACAGCAATTTCGGTCTCTTGGACTGACATTGCTTTGTGGTATTGCCTTTTTGCTCTGCTCTTCTTTCAGAATCGTGGCGCATCCTATTTCCATGAGCACGGCAGTGGCTGATATCTACCAAGATCGCGTCCAAGTTGAGTTGCGAATTCTCACTGAAGATTTGATGTTTTATCATTCCATTGAAGCGGGTGGGGATCAGATGCTGTCGAGAAAAGATCTGCTTGAAGCAGCTGAAGCACACCGCGCGTTTTTGAAGAAGTATTTTCGGGTGCTCGACAAGAGTGGCCAGACTATTGAAGGAAATTTCACACGGGTCGATACTCAGGAAATACCCGAGGAGGGTGTCCGCCTGGATCAAGTCATGGAAGTCGGTGTTTTTTACGAATTGCATATTCTTTTGGAGGAAATCCCGCAATACCTGACCTTCACTCAGAATTTCGGGGGAGAAGATTCTCCTGTGCCGGCCGTGATGGATTTGATCATGCTTCAGAACGGAGCTCGTCTGGACTTTCCTGTTCAAATAGGTCCTAGATCGCCACACTCAGTAGCTATCGATTGGGAAAATCCTCCCAGAAATGACCGCATGTATTGGAGAGAGCGTCGTGACTTGATGAAAAAACGCCGCGAAGAGCTTCTTGGAATCACGAGCTACAGTTCTACCTACGCTTACATTTATGTGGAACCTTTTGAAATCCGCTTTGAAATTCTTGTGCCACTGTTGACCTTGGAGACGTGGATGCCGATAGAAAGAAATGAAAAAGATTTTCTCAGCGTTGAAGAACAGGAAGATTTAAGGAAGCCGCTGGAGCAATACATCAGGAGCCATTGTGAGGGTCTGGTAGATGGTATCGAAGTTGTTCCCGTTCTCTCTCATCTGGATTTTTTCAGTTTGGACATTCGAGATTTTGCGAGCCAATCTGAGCCTCGTTCCATAGGTATGCAGAATGGCCGTGCAGGGATCATCATGACCTTCAGTACAAAAGGGAAGCCCAAATCCGCTTCCATAGAGTGGAGTGGTTTCAATGATTATACTCCCATGCTCAATACCATGGTTTACATGATGGATGGACAGGGGGAGCGCCATTTTTTGACGGAAAATGAACCTCGGTGGAATTGGCAAACAAATGAAGAAGGTCTTGGCGAAACAGCCTGGCTCACCCTGCCTGCAGCTCCACGGCAGGCTGTGCTTTCTATTTCTCCTGTTTCAATGACACTGGCTGGGGTCTCCGCGCTTTTTTTACTGATTGGATACGTGGGGCGGAAGCGAGCCTTACTATGGATCGTACTACCTTCCTTTATCGTTGCCGGAATAGTCTGGCCAGTGACGGTTGTTGAGATCAGTCATCCCTGGAAAAAAATAAACCCTCCATCGACTGAACAGCAGAAGATGATTACAGAAGCCATGATGAAAAATGTATATCGAGCTTTTGATTATCAACAGGATGAGCAGGTATATGACGCGTTGGCTCGCAGTGCCAGCGGAACTTTTTTAGAAAACTTGTATCTTCAAATCAAAAAAGGTCTGATTGTTCAAGAGCAGGGCGGTGCGCGTTCTCATGTGCGGGAGGTGCGATGGGGCTCTGCTGCATCTGTGACCTCAGGTTCATCGGAAGCTGTTTTTGAGCTTAACATTCGATGGGAGGTCACAGGCACAGTCGAGCACTGGGGACACATTCATACCCGGGAGCATGCCTACGATGCTTTGATTCAAATCGTTGCGGAAGATGGCCAATGGAAAATCGGTGGAATGGACGTGACATCTGAAGAACAACTGAAGTCCTCAACAGGTTTGCGCAATGCTGCTTGACACATTTTCCTTTTGTAAGATTCAACTCCATGGGATAACGAAGACACGATGAGTGGGCGACAGGCCAAAATTGACCGGAAGACGGGTGAAACGCATATCCGTTTGAAATTGAATATCGATGGAACAGGTGATTACCGCATTCAAACCGGTATTCCGTTTTTCAGCCACATGCTGGATTTATTTGCACGGCATGCTGTGCTGGATCTTGAGCTGGAATGCGATGGGGATATTGATGTCGATGGGCATCACACCGTGGAGGATTGCGGTATTGCACTTGGAGAAGCCTTTTTAAATGCCCTTGGAGATAAAAAAGGCATCCGGCGCTATGGTTTTGGATTTGATCCTAAAAACCCCTTCACCGGTGAATCTTACGTTCCCATGGATGAGTGCTTGGCACGCTGTGTGATTGACTTCAGCGGGCGGCCTTACATGGTATGGAAAGGGATGGATGGCATGGGGATGAAGTGCATCACACAAGAAGAGAAAAACCAAGACATGTCATCTCGCTTCAGGTTTGGTCTGGCCAGAGAGTTTTTTCAGGGTTTTACCAACGCTGCGAAATGTAATCTCCATTTGGAACTTCTTTATGGAGAAGAACCCCATCATGTTGTTGAGGGTCTCTTCAAAGCCTTCGCCAAAGGCGTCGACTTTGCTTGTTCGCACGACCCGCGCATCAGTGATCAAATTCCAAGCACCAAAGGTAAGCTTTAATTTTTACTGAATATTGGTTCAGTCTCGAACGTCACTTCAATGTCTGCAGATTTTTCATTCGAAGACCGTGAAGAAACGGAAGTCGTCTCCGCTGCCAAAACAGGTGATGCGGTCGCCTTCGAAGAATTGGTTCGCAGGCACGGTGACAAAATATTTCGTCGAGCTTTGAGCATGATGCGCGATGAGAACACGGCTCTGGACATGGCTCAGCTTGCGTGGATCAAAGCATGGAATCGATTGTCGCAGTTTCATGGGGACAGCAGCTTTGCAACCTGGATGACTCGAGTGACTATCAATGTTTGCCTGGATCACATTCGTAAAGCCAAACGATGGAAATTTGCCGAATCCATCGAAGAAATGGATGAAAACTTGGGTGGAGTTGAGCGAAAGTTACCCATTGTGGAAACAAACCCGACGGAAGGGCTCGAGCGGGAAGAATTAAAGAAGACAATTGATAGAGCGCTTGCTCAATTGAGTGAAGGGCATCGGGCAGTCATAGTGATGCACACTTTTGAAGAAATGGCCTATAAGGAAATTGCTGAATCGATGGACTGTTCCATTGGAACCGTGATGTCGCGATTATTTTATGCTTCGTCCAGCGGCGAGATGATCTTTCAGTTAATGAAGGCCGCAAGATGGCCTGTTACCGCGGAAATAAGCCTGCCTCGTATGAAAGAATTGGCAGCGTGGTTGATTCTATTACTGAACGAAAGCTACTGATCAATATTGATCATCACCCAAGCAACACAAGATACGGTGATTTGAATTGGATTGCATCCAATGCTTCGTCCAGCGGCGAGATGATCTTTCAGTTAATGAAGGCCGCAAGATGGCCTGTTACCGCGGAAATTGCGGATGTTCTTTTCACTGCAATTTCTACCGACACAGGATCTTTTCAATATCCATCGACCAGCCCAGATACCTTTCAAACTGCAGGAGAACTCGTCAAAAGAGGAGCAAGTATTGCCCGAATTTGTGATGAGGTTTATCAGTCCTACTCGCTGTCTCGAGTCCGTCTCCTGAGAAGAGTTTACAATCAGTTCAAATTAACGGACGAGAACCAGATTGCATACCTCTGGCTCAAGAAATCTGATTACTCCAAGACAGGAGCAACCAGAGAAGATACGGAGGGATTGATCGATCACATTCGAGCCATAGAACCTGTAGTGGTAGCGTGCCTCTTTGAAGAGGTAGAACCCGGTGAAACGCGAATAAGCCTTAGGTCGAAACATCCTGATGTCAATGTGAACGAAATTGCTAAGCTATTTGGCGGTGGAGGCCACAAAGCGGCGTCAGGAGCGCGTATGGAAGGCAGTCAACTTTCTGTTCAGCGAAAGGTCATCTCGGCCATTCGAAAAGCTCTGAAGACCCTCTCTCCAGAAGAATAATCACCCCTAATTTAAAAACAGTAAATTTTCAGATGGTTAAAAATGCCACTCCGGATGGAATTCTATTGGTAGACAAACCTTCGGGCATGACTTCACATGATGTTGTCGATGCGGTAAGAAAAAGGTTTAGAATCAAAAAGGTTGGACACTGCGGGACACTGGATCCAAATGCGACAGGTCTTTTGATTCTAGTGTTGGGCAAAGCCACCAAGCTCTCCGAAAAACTCATGGGAGAAGATAAAGTTTATACGGGAATCATTGAGCTTGGGCGAGAAACTAACAGTTATGATATCGACGGAGAAACCGTCGCAGAAAAAGACATACCTGATCTATCAACAGAGCGACTCAACGAATTTACCCAGGCTTTCAAGGGGGATCAAATGCAAATACCCCCCATGGTTTCTGCCATCAAAAGAAACGGTGTCCCTCTCTACAAATTAGCACGCAAGGGAATTGAAGTGGAAAGACCTCCTCGGCTCATCCACATTTATTACTTCCGAATCAAAACCTATCAACGACCAGAATGCGAATTTGAGGTTGCATGCACAAAAGGCACCTACGTTCGAAGTCTGGCGCAGGATCTTGGACAAAACATCGGCTGTGGCGCCCACTTGAAAACGCTCCGTCGCACTGTTTCCGGAAATTTTAAGATACAGGCAGCGATACCTCTGGATGACATTCTTGCGTGCGATATGGGATCATTGATGGCATCTTTGCTACCCCCCTCCCTCGCCGATGCAGCAAGGCCATGATGGCAGAAAGTGTAGCGATGCGCATGAAAACTATTCAACACTTCGAGGCATTACCTATAGGGGAGCAACCTGTATTTTGTGCTATCGGAATGTTTGACGGTTTACATCTAGGTCATCAGTCGGTCCTGAAACACCTCATCGACCAGGCCAGATCTACAAAAGGGCTCTCCGTCGTCCTTACGTTTCAGACCCACCCCGCAGAGCTACTGACTCCCGACCGATCACCTAAACTTATTTATCCGACTGATTACAAACAAGCACTCCTCGAATCAATCGGTGTGAATATTGCGTGGATGATTCCTTTTGACAAGCGCTTGAGTCAAATGTCCGCAGAAGATTTTGTGGAGAAGATCAGGCATTATACGCGTCATTTATCAGGGATAAGTGTTGGGTCCAATTTCTCCTTCGGCTGTCGCCGACAGGGCAATGTAGATTTTCTCAAAGACTGCGGAAAATATCATGGATTTCAGGTAGAAGGGAAACTTCCTCTTCATTATGGGGAAGACTTGGTCAGCAGCACGCGCATCAGGCATTTAATTCAATCAGGAGACATCGAAATGACCTCGAAATTACTCGGAAGGCCTTACTCCCTCATGGGGCAGGTCATTTCGGGAGATGGACTTGGCCGAAAACTAGGTTTCCCAACTGCAAACCTGGACTGCCAGCGACTCGCACTTCCGCCCCTGGGCGTATACGCCATCACTTGCAATATCGAAGGTCAGGAACGCGGTGGAGTTTTGAATATAGGGAAACGACCAACTCTCAACCATACTGATCCCAAGCTTCAGGTGGAGGCTCATTTCTGGGATTTTGAGATGAACCTTTATGACAAACGCATTGGACTGGAAATCAAGGGAAGACTGAGGGGCGAACGTCGTTTTCCAGACGTTGATTCACTGAAATCACAAATAAAGAAGGATATCAAAAACGCTCGGTGCATGCTTGAAGGAATCCGTTGATGCGCAAGGAAAAAAGCCCTACTCGTATGGCAAACGTAGACTGACTTCTATCTGGTATCATTCAATCGCAAGTGGTTCAAGGTATACCATCCAATCGGATTAGTCAGATCACCACCTGATTTGGATTTCATACCCAGAGCCTTGAATTCGTATACTCTACCGGTCAGCAAAGGCACATCAAAGCGCACCCTCATCCCATCGTGGGATACCTTCACATTAGCAGGTGTAACTTTCGTTTTATCTGCCTTGGGGGAACCGTATTCGGGACGATAGAGATACTTCCAATGTTGAATTGAAAATTGATTTACATCTCTCAGCAACGTTTCGTCCATGGGTTGTGTAAACCGTATCTCAAACCCTGTTGTTGTTAAACGGATCGAATGCATTTCAACAGGTGTGGTTCTTCTGTCCCAACGCACAGTTTGCAAGCCAAATATTTCACTGCCGACCGATCGCCATCCGCGCCCTGTCTGACCAACATAAAGCACTCCATTTTTATCAAATTGATTTCGAACAATTCCAGTTTGCATGGGATCAATGAAATTGAAAATAGCACCTTGGTATTCACCCTGAACTTTTTCCAGATAGATACGCATTAGATTGGAGCGTGATTGATCACCTACGAAGACCTGATCCTCAAAAGGGCCGAACTGTCCACCCGTTTCATTGAAGACAGGCTCTCCAGGTGAATTCGCAAGATCTCCATGAATGAAGAATACGGCGGGAGGGGTTCTCAACTCATCGTAAGTTTCAACTGGAATGGCATTCAGATCCTTGCCTTGAAAATCAGGATGGTCCATCAATGAGGAAGGGTGACCATGGAAGCGCCCTTTAACCACATGCTGCAAGGTGGAAGAACCGTTCCAGTCTCCTTGATTATCCGTATAAAAAATTTCTTCATGCCTGTTCATGCCGATACCTGCAGGAGACCGCATCCCGGAGGACCACGGGACAAAGCGGCCGTCAGGTGTAATTTGGAAAGACCAGCCGCGGTATTTAGTAGCCCTCCCCATCTTACCATCATGAACGCGTCCAACGTCCCATTTAGAACTACCCGCCCAGCCTTTCCAGCTCAAGCTGGTGTTGAGTGTTCCGTAAAAATTCCCGCCGGAATCACGCACAATACCAAATGCATATTCATGATAATTGTCCGTCAATCCCCAATCGGCATTGACTGTCCTGAATACATCAGCGCTTCCGTCGCCATCCTCATCGATTAACTTGGTTAACTCAGGGCGCTGCATGACCCAGACCTCAGCTGTGACAGGGTCAATGTAGATACCAAGCACTTCATGCAGTCCATCTGCAAAAAGACTCCATTCATCGTCTTTTAATCGCCAGACCTGACCTTCCCGTGAGGTCACGAAAAGTGCATCGTCCGGGGCAAAGGCCAAACCACCGACCCCCAAAGTGACCCCTTCTGGAATTTCCAATGTTTCCACGATGTAGCCCGCTGGCGCATGAGCTGCTGCATTGGAAGTTTCAAGGAAATAGTTGGAGCATACAATTGCCAGAACCGTACTCAATCGGGAAAAAGTTAATTTGAGATTCATGGAAATCTTGGAACGCATAGTCAGTTGAGGTTTAGGGTTGTCGATAATGGGAAATTGAAAAAGAAGCAATGTTTTCAGGCTCAATCTTCAACCAGTTCCCATCCCACTTACCGTGTGATGCCTCAACTTCAGCATTGGATCGATCAAGGTAAACAAAGATAGGGGTTACGAGACCTGGGTCCATTTCAAACGAATAGGTCAGGCCAATTCCTTTTTCAGAAGCCGAAACGGTTTCTTTCACCCAGGCTCCGTTGACCGTAAATTCAAAGACAGGAGTTTCCTTACCACGCAATTGATACCCCTTGAAACTCACTTGTGGTGTTATGTACTTACCCCCTACACGTATTGGAAACATGGTCTGTCCAGACTGGAAGCGCTCTCCCAGAACATTTACTGAACCACCACCACGCTGTCCAGCGTTTCGCCCCCAATCAGGCCCAATGTCAAGGAAAGGGCCAAACCAACCAAAGGTAACCATGCAGGATTCAGCATCAAAACAAAAATTGATCCCTCCTGGGATTCCAACACTGATGGCACGCGGCGGACCATCTCGAACAAACGCTCGCTTCACCAGTGGCTTGTGATGCGGTTTAAGGACAAATGCATCGTTGGAAAGCTTTTTTTCTTCTTCTTGAACATCCGTCACGGAGGAAGGATCAGAAGTCACGACCATTATCCCTTTCATAGAGAAAGCATGGCCGGGAAGGGTACAGACATATGGATATTTACCTTCACTTTCAGGAGCTTGAAAACTCAATGTCTGTTTCTCACCTGGATTGAGCACTCGGGTGTGAGCAAGCACCGTTTCATCCATATCAGGCACAAATTCCTTCTCAACAGCTCCAGGACCAAGCGCCCACGCCATCTGCGCGACCTTTAAAGTGATTCCCTCCTTGCCTTGGAGTATGAGGAGATTGTGCTGCATTTCGTCGTTATTCACGAAAGTCAAACGCACCTGCTCGCTGGGACGAACACTGAATACTTCTACGTCATATTTCAGTTTCCCTGGCTGAGTAGCCATCTCAATAGACAAAGCTTGCGCAGGACTGGGTGAAAAGAGAAGGAGCAAAAGAAGATGCCAGATTGAAGGTTTGTTGCAAATATTCAAAATCATAATTTCCCAATCAAAATCAAACTTTAAGATTTCCCAAAAAATATAAGAAATGCAGTTCCGGATGACTTAATGAAAATGAACCACATTTCAGGACCGAATGCCAAGGATATAATCTCATCCAGAGGTTACTTGGGTTTTGCTTGAATTGAAACAAGGGAGGTCTGCTCGGAGGAAAAAGTTCCAGAAGGCATTGGGTTCGAAAAAACAGAGATCGAGAGTGATTACTCCTCTTTCTTGTGCTCTTTACCAAGATTTGGGTGAGTGATAACTAGGAACCATGCATCTCCATAACTGTCTTTGTCATCACCTCCAACAACGAAGAGATCCCCGTCAGTGAGGATAGGCTTCAAGGGGTGCTTGACCGTGCGCTGTAATTGATCCTCACCAATGACCTGAACTTGCAATGTATCTTTGTCCAGAAGTTTCATGATGATTTCGCAATTTTTGCTCATGCGTATCTGCTTGCCCTCGTGTTTGGGAAATTGGAAAGTTTTTTTGGATATTTCGTAATATTCCTTCCACTTGAAAATATTGACAAACTTTGACTTGAGCTTTGGCGTCATGGCCTTGAGTTCATCGTCAGCAGATTTATCACGGTTCGTACCCCAAACAAGTCTTGCGGATAATTTGAGCGTTTCAGCTGCCTGTAATACAGGGGCAGCGAACCAAAAAACCATGAGCGCCAGCCCCAGTATTTGAAGGGCTGAACAAAATTTAGGCGTTGATAAATTGGTCGCTTTCATAGTCTTTATATTGAGAATATGTACTAATCTTTCTAATACGATTGAGCAAATGGAAAAGCCTAATAATTACTAATCCAGACTACAGATACACCCTCGGACTCAGAGCGGAAGGAGATAAATCCTGCATTCTGCTGCTGGCTGTCAATTTCATGGAAACTGGGCGCTCTCCGTGCAGCTTTCTTGCCGGTGGACTTAATGCCATCCAAGACATCGTCAAGAAGACCTTTCTGAAACACCACCAATGCGATACATGCAATAACACCACCGGGGACAAGCCATGCCGACCATCGCTGGAAAGCACCAGCAGTCTGTTTATGCCTTGTCTGATTACGGGGAGATGGATGAGGCAGTATTTCATCGGAAATGGCTTTCCAGAAATATGAATGAGCCACAGGTAATTCATGGTCTTTCTCCCCAACATCTTTCAAAAGACTTTGCTCAGCTTTCAGGGAATCACATAGTTCGCGAGCCTCCGAATCTTTTTCCAACCTTGCCAGCAATTGCAGCCTGGCTTCTGCGGATAGTTCTCCGTCCAGATACGCTTGAATTTGAATGACCAGCTTTTCGTTCATGATGGACTGTCCTCTTCCAACATCCGCTTAAGTACGGAAGCTAAGTTTCTTCTCGCATAAAATAATCGCGACATCACGGTTCCAATGGAACAGTCCATCGATTCAGCAATTTCCTTATAGGCCATTTCTTCAAAAGTGTGCATCACTAT
>KB911972.1 GCA_000383715.1 Verrucomicrobia bacterium SCGC AAA164-E04 | reverse complement strand
AAGAAATAGAAGTAGAATCGAGTCAATGCAGGGACTCCGATCGGGCTACGCCCTCTCTCCGGCCCAGCATTGACTTATTGTATGAAATTAAACAAGTATTGAACCCATCCAGACTAACGCAAAATCTGGCCCGGTTTGAGTAACTCGACCACCGGGGTGTGTCGAAACTGGTATCCACCGTTCAGCGTCAGAGTAACTCTTGCACTCGAGTTGTAACTGAGTCCAATCGAATATGCATCGGAAAGCGTTTTTTGATTTCCCATTTGTATGGCACTGGCGATCAGAGAACTTAATGCAATAACCTTTGGGCTCAACGCATATTCGTAATTCAATCGAAATGCATCCTCAGTAAGAGACTGCAATTCATTGTTTCCAGTTTCCGAGCGTTTTTGGATGGAGTGCCAGACTTCGTAATTAATGAGTGACAAGGGGCTTATATCATAGATCCCTCTCAAATTTGTCGTGTTAAAAATCGTTTTAGTTCGTCCCGGAAGCTCACGTAATGGGGCTGCAGTGATCGTAGTAAGACTATTCAGGGCAAGTGCATTGCGATGGAATTCGCGTCCAAGTTGAAACATGATTTGTTGCTCCAACTCATTTACCCCGGAGCCTGCTATATTCATTAAATAGTTAGGTCGATATGAAAGATTAGCCATAGTTGACGACCCCGGCCTTTGTCCATAATTAAAGATAAAATTCAAACCTGAGGTTTGAATGATTGAATCACTTGCTTCCGTTGTCTTTTGATTGCTACTGTTCGTGTCATAACTAAGACCGGTTTGACCAGTAGGTTTCAAGGCATCAATACCTTCGAACTGGAACCAGGTTGCACTCTTCATGTCCATTTTCAGGGTGTCCAAATCCAGCGGAAACAAACTTTTGGAATAAGTTGTAAGGTATTTTGACATCCCGCCAAATCGATCACCCGTGAGCGGTTTTTCCAACTCGTAACTGCGCAAAAAACCTTGATCAATTTGTCCTCCTAGATTTGTAGGGAAATCAGATATTATTTTGTTCTGATGAAGAATTTGACCTGCTCCTGCGGCTGCAGGTGCGGTCATGAAAACTCTTCCAAGTAAATCTCTTTCCATTGCAAGCCCAGCGCCTTCGCCACCACCCGCAGCAGTAGCTAGATTTCTTGTATCGTTTTGAGCAACCATTAAATGAAGTCCAAAATGAAACTGAAGAAACAGTAAACAACATGCTGAAAGCAGTGATTTGAAAAAACGTATTTGCATTACAAAATTCTTACGGTAACTCCAATTGAATCATTAAGTTTGGGGTCACGAATGCTTCAAGGAATCATTTTTTTTGCTTATTTCGACCGCGAGATCATTCAAAAGCGGCATTATTGATCTCATCTCTGAACTGTCATTCATACCCTTTAATTTCAATATGATAAGTCGTGTCTCACTCTTAAGCTGGATGGGGTATTCTAAAGTCCAGGTCCATGGAATTGAGACACCGCAGCTTGTTTGTTTCCCAAATATATGTGAGGCATCTTGCTTCCATTCTTGGAGGGTGTGCCATTCCGTATTTTCAAATATATTTAAAGACGCACTGCTCAGTTCAAGGTTTTTGAAAGCAACGGCACAGTATTCCCACGCATCCTTCAGATTCTTAGAGGTCTTTACTTGATCAGTGACCTTTATGAGCTTTGCAACATGTTTCTTGTTCCATTGGTGCCTGAGTCGGTCATGAGTAATTCTTTTGCGTAACTCTTGGATATCCACCACTTTTAAAAAATGATTACCAATCAGAAAAACACTTCCGATGATAAACACGATTGCTGCAGTTGCGCCACCTCTGGAAAACATGATGACAAGAGCGGCACCGCACAAAATAATACAAACAATATAGAGATAAAGCACTGTCCTTCTTGCGCTTAATCCTTTGGACATCATGACATGATGGAGATGTTTCCCATCCGGCATGGTCAAAGGTAAAAATTTAGACCACCGCCTGAGTGCTGCAGAAATCAGATCAAAAAATGGAAGAAAAAGTGCGATGACAGGAATCAAAAGGGCAGTTGCAGTTTCCGCCTTGTAACTGGAAACCAAACTCAACGCTGCAATTCCGAATCCAATGAACATGCTTCCTGAATCGCCCATGAATATGGAGGCAGGGCTGAAATTGTATACCAGAAAACCGAGAATCGCGCCGGATAAACAGGCACTGATAAAAACACCCGTATCATTTCCAAAAGCCAAACTGACCCCAAACAAGGTTAATGTGACGAAGAGCGAAACCCCAGCAGCAAGCCCATCCAGTCCATCGAAAATATTGATGGCATTCATACATACAAAAAACCAGAAAAGCGTAGCAGGATAGGAGAAAAACCCCAATTCAATCGGTGATCCAAATGGATTAGAGAGGTTATCAATGCGTAAATTACCTGAATAGGCGACTGTTGCTGCGATGATCTGAAACAGGATTTTCCAACGAACCCGAATATTCCATATGTCATCTGCTAGTCCCATTAGCATGGCAATACCACCTCCAATCACGATCACCCATACTTGATAGTGATTACTTGTTGAAAGCAGACTTTCTTTCTTAATGAAAAATAAAAAGATAAAAACAGGCACCAAAAAACTGATGTAAATTGCCAAACCACCGCAACGTGGAATAACACCCGCATGGAATTTTCGATAGGCATCCGGTTGATCGACTATGCCCAATCGGGTGCCAGCCCACCTCATCAAGGGTGTCAGGAAGAGACAAATCGTAAGCGCTTCGATAAAGAGCATGGTTGAGCTGAATCTCATCCTAAAATCCTTTCTGCTGGCAGGTTTTCATATGTTATGGGTTGTATGTTCACTGGGGAAATCGTGCAGATGGTCTTGAGCATATGTCGACTAAACGAAAGTAATGATTTTCTTCATGCCGGGCATACCTTATGCAGCACTTCAAGATATTGATCTGCTAGCTGTTCACGGCAAAAATGGGATTCTAGATAAACTCTTCCCTGTTCGCCCATGGATGCCCTTAGTATTGGATCATTATTGAGTTGAATCAGAAGATCGCAAAGTTCCAAATGGTTTTCGGGAGTAAATGAGAGCCCACACTGAGCGGCTTCCACAATAGCAGCTGCTTCCCCTTGGACACCTATGACAACTGGAACCTCTGATGCCATTGCTTCAAACAATTTAGAGGGTATCACTGTTTTGAATAAGTCCGATTTGATGAGGTGGATCAGGCAAACATTTGTTTCCCTTAGATAATCCGAGATATTTTCTTTTTTAACCAAGCCGGTGAATTGAATCCTTCTAATATTGAGATCGCTTACCTTTTTCAAAAGGTTCTCGTAGTCAGCCCCATCCCCAACAAGGTTGAACACTATATCTGATTCATCTATGGAATCCAGATATTGGGCCGCTCTGATGACAATTTCCAAGCCAGCAGCCATCCCCAAAGTCCCGATAAAAGAGCAAATAAATTTGGAGTCCCCCTTTTTAGCAACCTTTGCTGGCAAAAACTGTTTCAAGTCTGCTCCGTTCGTAATGATCGAAATCTTTTCAGGAGGCACTCCTTTTTCGACCAGAACCTTTTTATAGCCGTTGCCTACAGTCACAATATGCGTCGCGCTCCGATAGAGCCATTTTTCCAGGATGAACATCCACTTCAAAACTCTCTGATTGCTGATGGCATTCACTGCAATGATGGAATCAGGCCAAACGTCTCTGACCTCAAGTATGAAAGGTATATTTTTGAGTTTCGCTAATATGGCTCCTGCGCATCCACAAAAAAATTGAGGAGAGGTTGCAATCATTAGATCTGGCTTCGCAGAGAATAAACCCGCTACTACCGATGAGAATAAATAAGAGACATAGTTTAATGACCGACGACCTTTTCCTTTGTTGGCTGCGAGGTATGTCCAGACTCGCAACACGTGGACTCCCCCTAAAACTGATCGACTGTATATTGAGTTTTTGAAATTTGGATAAACTTTCCCATGTGGGACGTTAGGGGCGCAGGTAATCACTTTGATATCGTGACCTGCGTTTGCCCATCGGCGAGTATGTTCAAAGGTCCTGGTAGCAGGAGCATTTCCCTCCGGGGGAAAGTAATGCGATAAGAAAAGAATCTTCATCCCCTCGTAAATCTAAGCGAGTAATGAATCCTCAAATCAGTTCCAACCTGAGTCAGCGCCAGCACCTTGTTTGGTAACTTCGTATTGAATTCAGGACAATAAAAAGAGTCTTCAAGCTTGGCACTTGATTCTCGATCCCATTCGATGATGCAATCAACCTTGGCGTTGCGGATGACGAGTTGCCGAACCGTCATATCCAGACATTTGCAATCGGGATGGAAGTGAATTCTGGAAACCGCATGGACCGATTTTTCAGCTTGAATCAAATCCTGTATGCAAAGAAGGTTTCCAGCATGAAAATTTACTAGCCTGCGATGCACTGCTCTTTCAGGAATTCTGCGATACCCGCTGTGAGTTGCTTCAAGCTGAAATCCATTTTCTTTCTCTGCGAATTTGACGTCTTCTGGTTGAAACCTTTTCCCAACCCTGAAAGTGCCCCAAAAATCACATTGATCCTCTTCGTTGACCTGAACCGTATTGTGAGCCTTTGTTGACCGGCAATGAAAACGCATCAAACCAGGTTCGTAATCGAAGTTTCCTGTATCAACGATCATCCTATGGTAATCCCAAGTGACTTCATATGAAAACATGTCACCATGCGAATGCCCGGGATTGTAGTCGGGCCCGATAGGCCCCGCATCAAAGATGATATATTCTCCATTTGATCCACGGTAACCATAATAACCTGCATCAGGCAGTTGCCATGGCCCAGGCATTGGGCTGAATGAATTGTTAGACTCGGGGGGGAGGGGATAAACCCCCAGGTTTGAATCATTCAAGAGTGCAATGTCTTCGTCCGGGTGCCTGACTAGATCCAAAGCCTTCTCCATTGAGCGGAGAATTGGTTTTAAATGATTTTCTTCGTTCGATTTCAGCAACAGCCTTGTTTCCTTCAATACATTGAATATCCTCAAATGATACATGGGGGATCGTTCGAAATGCATACCGTCGGGAAGGATTTGTTCACGTACCTCTTGGTCGAGGATTTTGGATCCTGTCTTTTTCCATCTTTCGGTCAAGTTGCCATTGAATAGAGAGCCTGCCATCAAAAGGGCAGCCGCATTTTCCAAAAGATGATTGGCCATTAAATGATACTCGAGATTTTTTTCCAGCCAGACAGCTTGAGTCAGGATGCTCTGACTTAATATGTTTGAGAAGGCCTCGTCGTTGGAAAGTTCCCTCTGGTGAACAGCTATGAAATACACGCTCCAAGACATGAGTCTCAGTGAGGTGGGGTAGGCCTCCCATCCATCCCGATTTTGCTCAAAGGAGTAGTGTTCAATCCAACTTAACACACACTTTCTGGCTTCAATGTAATCAAGGCAGTAAAGCCACTCGAAGTAGTGTAGCTGGTAGCGCCATAGCTTGCAGGGAGATGGGAAATCCCAATTGGGAGGGAATTCAATGTGCTCCTTAAGATTTATGAACTCGAATTGACCTTCAAGAATTGTTTCGCGTTTGAATAGTGCCTTCAGTGGAACCTTCAATGCACGAAGCGCTGCGTAATCACTCAGCAAGTTAGGTTCAATATTGGTTTCTTTCAACTGCTTTGGTCTGGCCCAAAACCGCAGTCTGTAATTCAAACGGTAGAAGATCTGCTTCCAGCGCAAAGGTCGAATGGTATGAAATAATCTATTTAGATTACTAATTCGAGGAATCTTCATTCTGTTGATTTTTTGATTCCAATTGACTCTCAAAAACCTTTGCATTGACATTTAATTCATGGCACGCTCTCAGGCTGCAAAAATAAAAGCCAGCAAGCCCGTCGAGAAAGCCCATTTTGAAAAAATACAGATAAAAGAATATCAACAATGGCTGTCCCGGTAATCGAAGGAAAAAGGCTTTCATCCACTTACGACGTTTTACTGGATCGTTCGAGAAAAAATGATGGAGCGCTGGAAGAGGTGAGTCCAGTTGCTTGATGCGTCGCTTGGCATTCCATGTTGAGAAATCATTTTGTTTTTGAATCCACCGGTGTAAGTCATGCGAAGACTCATGATCAAGGCAATGGGATAGCCTTCCACATCGACCTTCGACAGCAACATTTTCATGTACTTCGGCGTCCCATCCGCCTTCGTCAGTCATGTTTAAATTTTCGTATTCCCCCTTGCCATTTCTGAATAGTCGCATCATCCAGCCATGGCTCCATGAATGTTTCATCCATCTACCTAGAAAAATAAATTTCCACTTGATGTAATAACCATCAAAATGTGCGGTGTTGATCGCTGCTTGGATTTCATCACGAAGTGAGGCAGAAACTCTTTCATCGGCGTCTAAAATCAGGATCCAAGGATGTTTTGCCAAACCTGAATTTATTGCCCAATTCCTCTTCTTTGGCCAACCTCCCTCGTATTTGAATACATGGAAATGAGCGCCAGATTCTTCAGCAATCTCCCTGGTTCGATCCGTGCTTCCTGAATCAACTACAATGACCTGATCAGCCCATCTTACGCTCTCCAAACAGTTACGAAGATTTTGTTCTTCGTTTTTTGTGGCAATGATTACCGTTACTGTCATTTGGTTGCTTTCAATTATTCATGGAACAGATACCCATGCTCTACCTTTGAGTCGAGTGACTATAGTAAACGTCCAATTGTTTTGCGATTGCATCCCATGAAAATGAGTTGCTTACTCGACGAGCTAAATTCAAATCACAGGGGGATGAATGATAATTAATCACATCACAGAGGCCGTGAGCGACAGCTTCCGGAGTGTCAGATACGAACAATCCCCCTTGACTCGATACGACATGCTTGCCGGCTGCAACTCCCTTGGTGCAAACAACACGCAAGCCATGGGCCATTGATTCCATCACTCCAAGGCCGAAATTTTCATGTTCTGAAGTCTGCAAAAATACGCTTGAGCTGAAGAATGCTCCAGTTTTAAGATCCTTACTTAAGAAACCTGTAAAGTGAACGTGGTCTGAGACCCCCAATGCATTCGCCAACTTTTCCAAGGATTGTTGATGTTTCGTTGGAGTGCCGGCAATAACAAGTTGGCAATCTTCCAAATTTAATCTTAAAATTTTAAATGCCTCCAAGGCCAATCCCAATCGTTTTATTGGGTGTATTCTCGAAAGGCACAAAACGATACGCTTGCCTTTTAGTCCCGCGAATCTGCGGTGAAAAACCGACTGGTAATATTTGGGATCCCAGTTTGGAACTGTGACTCCAAGAGGAACCGACTTAATCCTCAAATCAAAGTTTAGTTTTTTCAAGGATCTAGCTTCTGATTCCGAGGTTGCATGAACAAAGGATGCTTTTTCCAAAGAATTTTTAAGAAGATATCGGAGAAAAATCCTTTTAAACAATGTGAAACCTCGTCTAAGAGGCAATGCGTCCAGTGCGCCCGTGGGTCTTACCGCATAGGGTATTTTTAATCGGTCGCAAATATCTGTGGCTTTTTGAGTGATCTGACTGAACAGCCCGTGCACGTGTACAAAATCAATTGTCGGCGACGAGCGCAAATGACAACCCAATGCTTTGTAAATAAAGGAAGTGCATTGTGGCGAATACGCATATCGCACCCAAGGTCTATAACGACCATAACTTGGTATTATTGATAAATTTGCTAAGCCGCCTGGAAGAGAGTTTTTGATACACTTAAGATAATCGGAACTGGTAAACCATTGCTCCCCTGATTGTCTGTCAGAAGTGATGATGCTCACGGAGTTTCCCTGATTTACTTGGGCACGAGAAAGCTCATATAGCGCGTGGCTGGGACCTCCAGAGCGTGGGTCCAAACTATGGATGACATGAAGTATTTTCAATTTGAAGTGAGCGGGTTCTTAGGGGACTCCTGATCACGTTGAAAGGCCCAAGGGTGGTATTGATCTTTTTCAACTTTCAATGGTGATCGATCATCATTATCGAGGACGTTGGCCCGATCCATTAATCCGACTGAGAGCCCCAAAAAAAGTGCATTGGTGGTTGTTCCTAGTATTGTTGAGCTCTCAACCATTCCATGTACAAGTACGGACGCTAAAATTCCTGCACCCAGAGGTGTAAATTCATAAGTATCCATTCCTGCCTTCAAGGAAGAGGTGTTCACTCTATAGATAGAAAATAATCGGAATAGCATGATTAAAAATACGACGCCTCCGATGACGCCGGATTCCGCCAATACATGCAGATAGATGTTGTGGGTGTTCGCTGAAGTGGTTCCCCCCCAACTCAGCCATCCCTTTCCAATCACGGGAGATTCATTAAACTTTCTTATGGTCCAATTCCACATGCCTGACCTTGTGTTTTTGGTTTCCATATTCATATTGGTAAGCCTATCAATTCCCGGGGTCACCGTGTCTTCATTAGCAGATATGGCTCCATATATTTGTAAAACTACAAATGGTATCAGGCACACCACAAATATCGACATGGAATTTTTGCTTAAAATAGGCTTAAGAATAAAAAATAAACCCACTGCACTCATCAGCAGTGCACCCCTGCTTCCGGTTCCCAAAACGATGGCCAATAAGAAGACAGCACTTGAAAGGTGGACGACCTTATGAATGTTTTTTCCAGGTTTGAATAACAAATAAACGGCTAATAACAATAGGAGAGCCCCAGCGGCACCTATCGTGTTTGCGTTCATACCCGCCACGGCCAGACGATCACCCACAAGATTATCTTCTTTATTAGTAATAAACACATAGGCAAGGGTCAACGAAGAGGCTCCTCCTACATAACCTATTATATTTAACTTCTGTAGTAAATCCTTTGCCGATACAGCAGAATAACTCATTGCCAGACCAGTCATAACCGTAAAAAATAACATCCCCTTGTTTACCATTCCCATGACGGGGTAATCGCTCCACAAAGCGGCAAGCGTGAATAAAAGAACGAAATTAAACAAGTTCCTTGCTCCTCCCAGGCGCTCTGGAAGCTTGTTGTTAGAGATGGAAAAATAGAAGGCCAGCACTGTTGTCAGCAATCTCAACGATTTCAAAATCACAATGGCACCGCCACTTGTTGACAGTGGAGCCATGACAATGAACGCGGCGCCCATAGCCCATATTTTGGAAGCATTGGTCATTTAAACCAAAGATATCTTTCGTTTGGATGTCAAAAAAGTGAGCATCCTTGATGCTAATGCAGAATAGCTCCAATCGTGCAGCAAATTTTGGGACAAAGATGAGGCATGCGGCCTCTCGCCAAAGTCATGATTCGAATCAATGGCATTCAGGATTGTCGTTTGCCATTGCTGAATGTTTCCTTCCTGAACGATATGGATTTTCGAATAGCGATCAGATATTTCAAAAGCCGAACCCACATTTTCTGACAAAATCAGGTGCAGACCGGCAGAAGCTGCCTCAATAGGCGAAACGCCCCACGTCTCATTGGAAGGAAGTACAAAGACGCTTGCGAGCGCAAACCATTCCAATATCGATTCAGGCTCCAGAAAACCCAAAAATCGCGTTACTTTTTCCGTTCCCAGTTTTTGACTAAGAGATTTAAGATCTTGCGCTTGGTCACCATCTCCGATGACAACTAAAGCCAACCTGGATTCCGGGTTGATATTTGCAATTGCTTTTATTAAATGATCAACATTTTTCTTTTTTATCAGTCTACCCACATAGATGATTATTTTCTCGTCTTTGATTTTCCATTTTGACCGTATTTGCGCCCCTTCTGCCTTTAGTAATTCTAGCTTTTTTGTGATGCCATTAATGTCTGGAACGTTAGGAAGATAACTCAGCGAATCTTTTTTCCAGCCATGAAATTGTAGATATCTTGAAGCAGCTTTTCCGGTTGGAAATCCCCCCGCAGATTTTCTTCCGATCGCTTCAATGAACAGCCTCTTCAAACGACTTCGGATGCCCTTACTTTTCCGTAAATGGCTCGTTTCGCACATCAGGTAGAAATCACGACCATTCATAACAGACCATGCCATGGCCAGTAACATCGTGAGATGATTATATCCTCCGATGATTACCTTTTCTGGCTGGATATGATTCAACTGTTTGATGACTTCAGGATTGAAATAAAGAGATGCTTCACGCGATTTCCAGCCCAATAAATTCCAACCTTTTAAAAACTTATGATGAAAGTTCATATGCCACTTGATCTTCCATGGTCTGTCTGGTTTGCCCGTGGCACAATAAAGCACATGCAAATTTGTATCGGGCGCTTCTCCAACCACGTTCCAAAAGGCATCGCGATAGGGGGTAGGGATAGGTGTTACCACAGCAATCTTCATGATCCTTGAACGAGGCATCATATGGCCTCAAGATAGGCTGCTTGAGTTATGGAAGCATTGCTTTCCCATGTGTGATGGCTTTGGTAATTTGCAAACCCATCATACTTTGATGTCTTGACTCCATTTGCCAACTTTTTCAATGCAATTTGTATTTTCTCGGGAGTTTCGTCGCAGGCCATTTCTCCCAATGAATATGATGCAAAAATCTCTTTGAAGGTAGGCGCTGGAGTGATCAACATGGGTGTCGAATAGTGAGTTGCAATACTGAAAACACCGCTTTGCGAGGTGAACTTGATCTTGTAGGGAAGGGCAACCCAGTCAGTAGATTGAAACAGATTTGCGACTTGATCCTCGGGAACGTGGCTATTGATCCATGTTATGTTTTTTGTGAGCCCCAGGGACTTTGCTTGGTCTTTGTAATAGTCGATATTTTTATGGCCAGCTATACCAGACGCACCTGCCACGGTAAGATGAATGTTGTCTGATCCCAAAGCGATAGCTTTGAGCAATCCATCCAGATTTTTTTCATCCCTAATGTTCCCGAAAAATAGACCTTTACTGACGACTGTGTCCACTTGTTTTCTTTTGATTTGAATCGAATGATGGCCCTTTGAAAAGTCGTAAGGGCCATGGGGGACAATGACTGTTTGATAATTTCCTTCTCCAGCAAATGCTTTCAATTCTTTTTTTTGGCTCTCACTATGAACAAATATCAAACGGCAATCTTTATAGAATTGACGTAGCTGTTTGGTTTCCCATTTTCGGTTTAAAATTTTGACTGCTCTTTTGACGTCGTGAGCGGTGCAAACTTGTTTAAGCTGACCATTGCGCAGTGCCAAAATTTTCCAGGCGGGATAAGTCAAATGGTTAAAATTACTAAAGTGAACGATATGAGCTTTTGATTTAACCGCATGATGGAGGAATCGATTCGGATTTATCCACTGCCCCATGAGGAATTTCATTTTGCGAATGAGTGGCTGGCTCGACGAAATCTGGAATAAAACAGGGTGAGTTTCATATTTTGCTTTGTCCAACCATTCAAAATTGGGTGGACAGTAAAGTGAAACGGACAATGACTCCAGACACATCAATTGTGACAGAAGTTCATGCGTGTATTGACCAATCCCTCCACCGGGAAAAAAGCAATAAAAGGCGACTTTAATCTTGGAGGCAGGAGGCATAGACTTGGTCAAGTTTCTTAAGGTGTATTTCTGGTAAGAATTTATCCCGAATGTTTTCTTGGCCGGCAATACCCATGGAGATCATCAAATCTTGATCGCTGAAAAGCTTGGTGGCGTAGGCGGCTATTTCTTCTGATGATTTGGGGTGGCATAAATAACCTGTAACTCCATGATCCACCCAGTCGGGGATTCCTCCAATATCACTTCCAATGACAGGAATTCCAAAGGCCATGGCTTCTATCCCAGTGATTCCGAAAGGCTCAGGCCAGATGGAAGGGAAAATAAGTATCGAGGTCTTTTTCAATAACCTTGCAACTCCTTTACGATCTGACCAGTTTTCAAGAGTGACTCTACCCTCGCAATGGGCGTTTCTCGCCATTTCTAGAATAGATCTTTCTTTTTTTTCGTTGATATCTCCCATGATGAAGCCGCGTACATCTGCGGGTAATTTTCCTAGCGCCGAAAGGAAGTAATCAATTCCCTTATAATCAGCTGTCCTACCTATGATTGAGATGGATTTCTCCTTGGGGAGTTTTCTGGGAGAGTCAAGCGGGCTGAATGAGCAATAATAGGGAATGATGTGGGTTTTTGCTTTAGGAAAGGATGATGCTCTGAATCTGTTGGCTACATATCGACTTGCTGTAACAACCGCTCGAATCTCTGGAATCAGTCGTTTGAATCTTTGGATTCTTTGAATGTTTCGCTTCAGAAGGTGCGGCCGAAGAGTGACGCACTTGTGTTTTAAACTAGATGGCGCACACAACCATCCGGGGGTCCTGCTGCAAGGACTCTGTGTTCGTTTCCAGTAAAATTTGGAATCGGGGCATAACCATCGATAATCGTGGCCTGTCATCAGGCAAGGTTTTAGCTTGAGGCACGCCTCGATGACTTCAATATTCCATATGCCGTGAATATGAATAAGGTCAGGGCAGACTTTGTTGATAAAACTTTTTAATGATGCCAAGTCTCTCTCAAGATTAATTGCTGATACCTGACCTATGCTCGGTAATCTGATTGAAGAAATGTCAAAATCAGGCTCCTCTTTTGCATATGCTAAATAACATGCGTGACCTCGGATTTCTAAACGCTTGATTAAATCGAACAAGTAGGCCTCTGCCCCCCCTTTTGTGAGTGAATGTTCGTTAATGTGTAAAATTTTCATTCAGGGAATGGTGCTGAGTGGCAAAAGACTCCCAATTAATTTCTTCTAGAAATTGATCCCATTTTTTTTTGTCAATTTTACAAGAGCACAGCCTCGGTAAGATTCCGATCAAATCAATATGTGCCATTGCTACCGAACGCAGTGGCGAAGAACTTGGAGTTCTCAGGATCGCTCTTATTGTTTGGAGGGATCCGTTTATAATGAGATGTCTCCATGCTTTAAGCCATCTGGGGCCGTGGCTGCTTCTGATTTTGAGAACAGTCCTGTTTCTGATTACCCAACGGGACCTCTTCCTCCGTGCTTCCTCCGTTTGCGAAATGGATCCAGAATAATGAAAAAGAATTGATTGAGGGCAAACAGCAATATGATACCCCAATTTTCTAATTCGCATGCAAAGGTCGAAATCTTCGTAATAACTGCCGAAAATATTATCAAAGGGGCCGGATCGCTTGATAACCTCTGTTTTGACAATCATCGCAGTAGCCGGGATATCGTCAACCAAGTGGATTTTTGCTACAGAGCGATGATCGGAGCAATTTAACCAGTCGCTCTTAAATTCTGGTTGTTTCTTCAGTAAAAATTGAAATTCCTTGTCCCAGTCAGTTCCTTGATAATTTTTTAACATAGGGCTGACAGCTCCGAGTTGGGGGTTTTGATGCAGACAATTTAATCCCTCCTCTAACCATTTTTTCTGACTGAGCGTGTCTTGATTTAGAAAACAAATGTTTGGCACGGACGATGGAACCTTCATTAATGCAAAGTTGTTTGCATCTGCAAAGCCCATGGGGTGGGGGGTCTTGAAGCAGCGGATGGTCAATGATCCGATTTCTTCTGATATTAAGTTTGTATTATCCTTGTTATCAATCAACAGGACGAGCGCATTGATCTGGGTGGATGCTTTCAAGCTTTCTATGCAGTCAGGAATCCACGCGTCTCCTTCGTATGCGACGATAATGATTGCCACATCCCAATCAGCCCTTGGTGAGGGGTTGCTGTTTTCAGTTTTTTTGCTGTAAGACTCTGCTGACATCAACTTTGTTTAGTTGCAGGGCAAAGAAAGTATCGTTTTTTCAAGTCCTTTTTCCAGGGGGGTGAAAGTACGATTCATCAATCCAATCATATTGGTAACATCTGGTTGCCTTCTTTGCATATCTCCATCAGGAAGGGCAGGCAGGTATTTGATTTTAGAGTTGGAATTGGTTTGCCTGATAATTATTTCAGCTAACTCTATTACATTTATCTGTACATCGTTCCCGATGTTCACAACATCATTGATAAATTGATTACCTTCATATGCTGAAAAAGTCGCCAGGATGTGATCTTCAATAAAACAAAAGGTTCGAGTCTGGTTGCCATCACCGTATATGGTCACGGCCTCTCCTGCTAAAGCCTTGCTTATGAATTTTGAAATAACGAAATCCGGGCTTTGCCTGGGGCCATACGTGTTGAAGAGGCGGAAGATTGTATAATTTAAACCATATTCGGATTGATAAGTCCTGAGCATGACTTCACCCAGGTTTTTGACAACTGCGTAAGGCAGGCGAGAATTCAAGGGTGTCGTTTTTTCATTTTGCGGCATTTCAACGGGCTCACCATATACTTCTGATGAGGAAGAATAAAAAATACGTTTAACGCCCGTGTTTTTACTCAAATCCAAAATATTTTTTAGACCTTCAATGTCTTTTAAAACAGCAGAGGGATTATCAAGAGTGCGTTGAACGCCTACAACGGCAGCATAATGAAAAACATAATCAAAGCGGAAAGCCAGCATGACAGCTGAAATTTCCCTGTAATTATTGATGTCACATTTAATAAATGTCCATCGGTCGCTGTGAACTTGAGGTAGGTTGTTCCTGCTTCCTGTTGATAAGTCATCGACAATGACGATGTTTACATCATTTTTGGTAATGAATTTATCAACGAGCCAGCTTCCAACAAAACCTGCTCCACCAGTAATAAGGATGTTTTTTTTTTCGCTCATTGAATCTTCTCTTGAATGGATTCTTTGACGGCCAGCTTCCATTCAGGGATGGGTTTTCTGCAAATAGTCTGAAATTTTTTATTGCACATGACTGAAAAGCCTGGGCGTCTGGCTTGAGTTTTAAATGAACTCATGAGGGCAGGTTTGATTATGGTATTACTCCAATTGTTTTGTTCTGCAAAATAACGGGCCCACTCATAGCGACTGCAACTTCCACTATTGTTGATATGAAAAATTCCTTCAAGATTCTTTTCAACGGCTGATAAAATGACATTTGGAACATGCCCTGCAAAAGTTGGGGCCGAAACTTCGTCAGAGGTTATTTTCAAAACCTTATGTTCATCGCGCCACTTCTGCAGTTTGGAAGTGAACCCAGAGTCTTTTCCTCCAAAAAGCCAACTTAATCTGCCAATTAAATACCTGCAGCCTGATGCTTGTATGATTTGTTCACCCTCGAGCTTGCTGGCACCATAGATATTGATTGGGTTGGGTTTGTCCGTTTCCTGATAGGGTTTTTGGGACATGCCATCAAAAATATAATCTGTGCTGAAATGCACGAAAAGGATACCATGCCTTCTGCACTGCTCTGATAGGTGTTTCAATGCACAGGCATTGATGTCGATACATGACGTCTGATCTGTTTCGGCTTTTTCTACATCCGTGTATGCCGCGCAATTGATCAGGATATCGTATTTGCCGGATGCTAAAATATTTTCTGAATCCTTCCTTGAAAGGATATTCCAATCTTCTCGTGAATACCCATCAAAAAATTCACCGGCATGTTTCAGTTGCGAGCTGAAGAATGAACCAAGTTGGCCGTCCACTCCTGAGATTGCGATTTTCATTTTTTGAAAAGCCTGGGGCCTTCTGAGTATTAAGAGGGAGAGCAGGATTCCATCAAAACTTTAAAGGAAGGTAACTGCGTGTCTTTATTTGACAGGCAGGGATCCTTTGTTTTCCAGTCAATTTCAAGATCAGGATCATTCCAAATAATGCCGCCCTCAGCTTCTGGATTGTAATACCTGCTTGTCTTATAATGCACTAATGCTTCATTGGAAAGAACGGCAAAACCATGCGCAAACCCCTCAGGTAGGTAAAGCATTTCTCCATCTGATTCGTCTAATTCAATAGAAAAGTGATTACCGAATGTCTTGGAAGTGGATCTGATATCGATAACCACGTCCAGAATTTTGCCTGTCACAGCGCGAACGAGTTTAGCTTGAGCATATGGAGGTTTCTGAAAGTGTAATCCACGTATAGCTCCTTTTTGAGAATAAGATTGGTTGTCCTGAACAAACGGTTCACTGATCCCCTGACCAGCAAACACTTCTGATTGATAGCATTCCTCAAAGTAACCACGGTTGTCACCATACCTCTTGGGCTTAATGATCCACAAACCATCGAGCGGGGCGCGTTTGAATTCAAAAGGCATAAGGCAGTAAAATTGCTTTTATCCGACTAAATATCGGATTTGCTCTGGGCTAAATGCTTGAGATAAGATCCGTAGGCATTATTGCTGTAACGACTTCCAAGCTTTGATAATGCCCTATCGCTGATCCATCCTTTTCTCCAGGCAACTTCTTCGGGACTTCCAACTTTCAGGCCCTGTCTTTTTTCAATAGTGGCCACAAATTGCCCTGCCTCCAGAAGGGAATCATGGGTGCCGGTATCGAGCCATGCCGTGCCGCGCCCCAATGGAATCACATTCAGGGAATCATCATCCAGATATGAGTTATTCAAATCTGTTATTTCCAGCTCACCGCGCGCGGAGGGTTGGAGGTTTTTTGCTCTTTCAACAACTGTCGAATCATAAAAATAAAGTCCAGTAACTGCATAGGGGGAACCCGGTGATTTGGGTTTCTCCACGAGCTTTTCAGCCTTCATGTTGGAATCGAATTCAACGACTCCATATCGTTCTGGGTCTGTGACTCGATAGGCAAATACTGATGCCCCTTTCGTATATGCTGAGGCTCCCTTAAGCAGTTCAGTCATTTGATGACCGTAAAAGATATTATCCCCCAAAACCAGAGAGCAGGGAGCATCTTCAAGAAAAGATTCCCCGATAATAAAAGCTTGAGCAATTCCCTCAGGGGAAGGTTGTTCCTCATAAGCGAAGCGTAATCCCCATTGACTACCATTGCCCAGAAGTTCCTTGAAATGAGGTAAATCCCGAGGAGTTGAGATAATGAGTATCTCTTGTATGTCTGCCAGCATCAGTGTGCTCAGCGGATAATAGATCATGGGCTTATCGTAGATTGGCAAAAGCTGCTTGGACACAGAAAGCGTCGCAGGGTGTAAACGAGTGCCAGCACCTCCGGCAAGAATGATTCCTTTTCGTTTTTGTGAGTTCATGAATTTGATCTGGTAAAACTTTAAAGACCAAGTCGTTGCAATTCGTAACCTCTGCTCAATACTGATTCGCACCAGTCTGTGTTTTTCAGATACCAATCGATGGTGGCCTCAAGTCCGCTCTTGATATTATATTGCGGTAACCAGCCCAGATCTTTTTTGATCTTGGAAGCGTCGATAGCATAACGGAAATCATGCCCCGGTCTGTCCGGCACAAATTGAATCTGCTCGGCATAGCTTCCTCCTCCATTTTTGGGGCATTTATGGTCGAGGGCGGTGCAAATGCCATTAACCAGATCAATATTTTGAATCTCTTGATCTCCCCCGATGTTGTATGTTTCACCTGAAAGCCCCTTTGCTGCAGCTCTAAAAAGTGCCTCAGCATGATCAGTGACATAGAGCCAGTCCCTTACATTATCTCCTTTTCCGTAAACAGGGATGGATTCCCCTCGCGTGGCCTTCATGATAACCAGCGGTATCAGCTTCTCCGGGAACTGGTAGGGGCCGTAGTTGTTTGAGCAGTTCGTGATGACACAATCCAGGTCGTAAGTTTTATGGTAAGATCTCACCAGCATGTCAGAAGCCGCTTTGCTTGCTGCATAGGGAGAATTGGGTGCATATGGCGTCGATTCAGTAAATTTCCCTTCATTTCCCAAACTGCCAAATACTTCGTCTGTGGAGATATGCAGAAACTTGATTTTGTTACAGATTTCTTTTTCATAACTCCTGCATGCTTCCAAAAGTTCAAAAGTCCCTACGATGTTTGTCTGAACAAAAGCATCAGGTCCCTCGATGGATCGATCTACATGCGATTCTGCTGCTAAGTTCATGACATGCGTGATTTTTTTCTCTCGCAATAATTTGGACACCATCAAGCGGTCTTGAATTTGGCCCTTTTTGAAGTGGTAACGGTTGCTGGTTTCCAAATGTTTCAGGCTCACTGAATTCCCCGCATAGGTAAGGGCATCAAGATTGACTACTTTTTCGACTTCAGGTTGTATAAGAAGATGCCTGATCAGATTTGATCCAATAAAGCCCGCTCCACCAGTTACAAGTATTCTCATGGATATGATTTCGAATTATCAGACACGGCTTCGCCACGGTCGGTTCGCATGAGAATCGACATCTATGAGCTTTTCCATACCCGTTTCTGAATGAATCGGTTCAAATATTAAAGGAAATAAATCCTTTCTCCTGTTATCGGAGAGTGCAAAACAAGTTCAATAAATTGCGAATGCAATTTTATTGCATAGATTATATAGGAATTATCTGCGCCATTAGGGGCCAAATGCAGGATTCATGCCTAAGAAAAGGTTTATGGCCTTGCTATCGGAACAATGTTTTTTTGAATCGATACGTTCGACCTTAGAATGGTTATTTCCGTGGTTTTACCTATCTTTGTAGCGTCCAATGCATAAGTGTAGTCGTAAATATTTTTAATGGGGTTACCAGCCAGTGAGGTGATGACATCACCCGCCTTGAGCCCAGCTTTATCAGCTGGCCCTCCGGCTCTGACTCCCGTTAACTTCACGCCTTCGGTCTCTGATGTGTAATCCGGAATCGTCCCCAAATACACCCTCAGTGTATCCCTTTGCCCTCCATTTTGGATCGGAGCTACTTCTGCATAAGTTAGCTCTGTTGATTCATCATCTATCAGGTTTCTGACTGCTTTGGAGGCAAATTGACTTATTCTTAGTAATCCTCTCCAATTCAGAGTATCTGGATCATCTGCAGGGCGGTGATATTCCTCATGACTGCCGGTGAAAAATGATAACACGGGGATTCCCTTTGGGTAAAACGCTGTCGTGTCGGTCGGAAGGTACGGATCGTCCTGCAATATCAATTGAAAGCCACTAATAATATTCCATTTTTCAATGAATGACTTCCATTCACTGGAGCTGCCTGTTCCCTGAAGAGTGAGGCGATTTTCCCTTAACCTACCCACCATATCGAAATTTAAATAAGCCTTTATGCGCTCCAAAGGCATCGGAGGTTGATCTGCGAAATGGGTGGACCCAATCAAGCCTAATTCCTCTCCTGACCAAAAGCTGAATATCACACCTTTTTTCATTGAGTTGGGTGCTTTGATCAATTGCTGGCGAACCGCGCCTGCCATTTCCAACACAGCAGCGACACCGGATGCGTTATCATCAGCGCCATTGTGAATCATTTTTTCCTCTCCTTTGGCGTTAAATCCACCCACGTCTCCAAACCCAAGGTGATCGTAGTGAGCCCCCAACATAATGTATTCATGTGCAGTAGAATCAGTTCTGGGCGGGTGTAAAACCCCAATCACATTATTGTCTTGCTTCCTGAGCCTGTTCAATTGAATGGATAACTGAACCCTGGTTTCAGGTATTTCCAAGGCCCCCACAGCGTGGGGGTTTTCCTGATCAAGGCCGGTTTGTAATTTTTTTAAATTTTGTCCTCTCGAGCTAAGCCAGGCATCAGCGGTATCGCTGTTGATGCTTGCGGCCAGTATTCCTGAATCACCAAGGCTCTGGTCGGAACGCATCGGGATCAGTTTGCCTGGGTTGGGTGAGTTTGGACCACTCACAATCAAAATGCCTTTGGCCCCTTGTTCTCTGGCAATCATGGCTTTGTAGCGCAGAGAAGCATATCTGTTCAACACGGCACGACGCGCGCTGCTGACTCCCTCTGGAACATACCTCAGCACGACAGCTACTTTATTTGATACATTCAAACCAGCGTAGGAGTTGTAGCTTTCTGCGCCTTCTCCCGGCACTTTAAGGCCATAACCGGCAAAAACCAGCCCACCACTGAAATCACCATTCGAGGAAAATGCTAGAGGGCGAAAATCAACGCCTAGTCCGAGATCACTACGTGCCTCTTGCGCGTTTTCTTTTGATTTGTTTTCCCATGAAAGAGAAGTGTTATCACTGTTGACCTCAACCCCCGAACTGAAATCAAATGGCTGGTAATAACCATTCAGCGAAGTCATTGGCTGGATTCCGATTTGTTTGAGCGATTTCGCAATATATTTGGCTGCCAAGCGAGAGCCTTTTTCCCCGGTCATGCGTCCTTCAAGTGTATCCGATGCCAAAAAGTAAACATGCTTTTTCAGATCTTCCTCGGTAATCAACGGTGAAAGTTCAGGTTCTTTTATCTCTACCCTGATGTTTCTTTGGGGGGCGATGCCCGGTATCGCCTCAATTTCAACAGGAGGGGTATCGGGGAATCGTCCTCCGTTGGTTTTTTTCGCCGACTTAGGCTTTACTTTTTGGCGGATGGGAGACTTTCTGAGTGCAAGTCTTGCTGCCTCGTGATTCCAATCCGAAATGAAAAGATGCCCCTTGTCCTTGGATCCTGGTTGGGATGCATACCTGTTTGAGGTCCACACTAATTTTGTGCCATCCGGCGAAAAAACAGGCAAACCATCGAATCCATCCGTAAAGGAAACTTGAATTGGTTTGCGATAGCCAAGCCGATCCACAATGAAGAGTTCGAAATTTGAAAAGCCCTCTCGATTGGATGTGAAGATGATGTACTCATTGGATGGATGGTAAAATGGCGCCCATGCCATTCCAAAGTCTTGTGTGATTTGCCTGATATCACTTCCTTCAAGATTCATTGTCATGATATCCGCATTGGTTCCCTCTTGATCGAACCTTCTCCAAACAATATGTTTACCATCGGGGGAAAAGAATGGGCCTCCATCATATCCATCGTGGTTGGTCAAACGTTTTGTCTGGGTGCCATCTGATCGCATTAAATAGATTTCTCCAAAGTAGGATGGATCAATCTCATACCGCTTCCGCAGCTCTGGCGATAATTGTTCGATGGGGAAAGCATGCCTGACCGAACAAAAAGCGATCCAGTCTCCATTCGGGGAATACGATCCTTCGGCATCGTAACCCTTGCTGTTCGTCAATTGGACGGGGGAAGAAGCGCCGTTCAGTCCTGACGAGAAGATGTCCATGGTTGCATCGTAATCCCACGCATAACGTCGTTCCTTGCCCGATTGGCGCAACTCAAGCTCTGCCTCTTGCTTTTGAAGTGCTTGGGGATCGTGATGCGTGGAGGCAAATAGAATTTGACTTCCGTTTGGATGAAAATAGGAGCAGGTTGTTTTTCCAATCCCCGGAGAAACTCGTGTCATCTCTCCATTTGTCAAGTCGAGGGAATAGATTTGAAAAAATGGGTTGGAATCGTCTCGCTCCGCCTGAAAAACCAACTTGGTGCCATCCTTGGAAAAATAACCTTCTCCGCTTCGTCTTCCGGCTAGAATGAGTTGTCGGGGGTTTTCAATGAATTGACGCTCTTTCCCATCGGGGCTTGCCCCTTTGATTGAGCAGAGTGCACATATCGATATGACCAAGCTCAAAAGAGATGGCCATGCTCTGTGGTTTCTAGATCCAGTCGTCATGATGTGTACCATAATGTTTACGTCGATGATCTGCAATGTCTGGTCCTTGAGTCATTAACACCACCACACACGATTTCCTTCTTTGATCCTGACCTTCAATCATTATAGTTTCCTTATGTTGAGCGACCTCGTAAAGTCATTAGAACCGGGAAAAGACCTGGATCCACGTGAGATAAAACTTGCGATTGACGCATTGGTTTCTGATGAGGAGTCAGTTGAAGTGAAGGCTTCCTTTCTGGCGTCTCTTGCCCGCAAGGGAGAAACGGTTGAAGAAATTGCAGGATTTGCCTCTTTATTGCGCGATAAAGCGGTCAAGCCAATCCTGGATCGCTCCATGCGAGAATCTCCCATTTTGGATGTTTGTGGCACGGGTGGTGACCATCAGAATACCTTCAATATTTCGACCACCGTCGCACTTCTGGCTGCAGCAGCAGGCGTCTGTGTGGCCAAGCATGGAAATCGCGCAGTCACTTCGAAGTCTGGCAGTGCAGACGTGCTCGAGGCCCTTGGGATTCCTGTTGATTTACCGCCAGATGAAGCAGTCGATTCACTGAAGGAACATGGTTTTGTCTTCCTGTTTGCTCCCCATTATCATCCAGCATTCAAGCACATCGTACCCGCACGCAAACTTTGTGCTGCGGAAGGGCAACGAACCATTTTTAACTTTCTTGGTCCTCTATTGAATCCATTGAAACCCAGCGCACAGTTGATTGGAGTTCCCAAGCCTGAAATTTGTGGCAAGCTTGGCAAAGTGCTCCAGTCAATTGGAGTGACCCGAGGAATGGTTGTCTCAGGAGAAGTAGGTGATGGTGGTTTTCTCGATGAGTTTTCCACGGTCGGTTTAAACCATGTTGCTGAATTTTATCAAGACCGTGGATTTCATGAATCGACGACATCGCCTGAATCGTTTCCAATTGCAGAGGCATCTATTCATGATTTAGCTGGCGGTGATGCGAGTGAAAATGCGAGCATCATTCGTAAGCTGCTTCAAGGCAACCTGAAAGGGCCTAAATTGGATGCGGTCTTACTGAACACCGCTGCTGCACTCTTTGTCGCAGGTCGTGCCAATTCAATGGTCAGTGGATGGGATCTTGCTACTGATTTACTGAAATCCGGTCAGGCTTGGGACAAACTCCAAAACCTTTGCAAGTCATAACGCCCATTCAAGCTAAGGCTTGCCGTCATAGATGAAACAGGAAACACCACTTCACATCTGGCGGTTTACCGATGGCAAGCCCGGACATCAAAACCAATCCCTCGGTTTGGTTGAAGCCATAAAAAAGCGAGTGAGTTGCCTCATTCATGAATGGGAAATTCCCCCAAGTTTGATTCAACGATGGAAATGGCGAAAAGACTGGAAGGCAGAGGTGAAAAAACTGTCCCAGCCTCATTTGATCATTGGGGCAGGCCATCGCACTCATCCCATGGTTCTGAGGGCTCAAAGGCAGTGCGGCGGTAAGTCCGTCGTACTCATGAGGCCAAGCTTGCCCTTGAGCTGGTTTGATCTGTGTGTGGTTCCACAACATGATCAAGTGAAATTGCGCTCCAATGTAATGCAGGTTCGAGGTGTGCTCAATGCCATTAAGGCGTCTGAACAACAGAAGCTTAGTCAAGGTTTGGTTTTGATAGGAGGGCCATGTCGACATGTGGATTGGTCGGATGAGCTGGTTGTTGAGCAGATTGACAGAATATTGAAATCATCCCCCTCGATGCAATGGATTCTAACAACTTCAAGGCGTACTCCACCCTCATTCTTGAAGCACCTCGCAGATAAATGTCATGCTGCCAATCTGACTGTCCTACCTGTGACAGAAACTCAATCAGGCTGGGTTGCTGAGAAGTTGGCTTGCTCTAAACAAGTATGGGCAACCAGTGACAGTGTCTCCATGCTCTACGAATCGATTACATCAGGTGCTTCGACAGGCGTTTTGAATGTTCCATGGACAACCAGTGGAAAACTGCGCAATGGATTGGATGAGCTCATTCAAACAAAAATGGTCACCACATTTTCCGATTGGAATTCCAAAGAACCGTTGCCTCCTCCCTCCGTACCTTTAGCTGAAGCAGAAAGAGTGGCCGACTGGATCACAGCTCAATGGTTTGCGAAGCTTCAGGTGCAACCTCATCTTTAACGAGGGAAATCAGCATGCAAAAGAAGATGTCAGATAGATCTCTTTCAATCGCTCAGATTCTTCCCGAGCTGAATTCTGGAGGCGTTGAGCGGGGAACCTTGGAAATTTCAAAATCAGCTGTCGAGCGAGGCTGGAATTCCTGGGTGATTTCTCGCAAGGGGAGATTGGTCGATGAGTTGACAAAGGATGGGGGACAGCATCTGGATTGGAGTATAGGAGATAAACATCCATGGACCTTGCGGTGGCTTCCAAGGCTCATGGAGTTTTGTCGTGCACATCGAATCGATATTCTTCACGCTCGTTCGAGGATGCCCGCTTGGGTTGCATACCTAGCCTGGCGGATGATGCCAGTGACTTCACGCCCTGTTTTCGTGACTACCGTGCACGGTTTGAATTCTGTCAACGCTTACAGCCGTATCATGACTCGGGGGGAGCGAGTGATTGTCGTTTCAAAAACCGCGCAAGCATACGTGTTGAAGAATTATCCAAGGGTCGATAAAAAGCAAATGGAACTTATCTATCGAGGCGTCGATGACGGGGCATTTCCACGTGACTACAAGCCAGATCTTGCATGGACATCCCGATGGCACAAAGACTTTCCAGAGCTCAAAAAATCTAAAACACTATTGCTCCCAGGTAGGATTAGCAGACGAAAAGGGCATTTAGAATTTGTTGATTTGATGGGAAGTTTACGATCGAAAATACCAAACGTAGTTGGGGTAATTGTTGGTGGATGGGATACTAAACAAAATGCATATGTTGACGAGATTCAGTCAAAAATAGATCGTAAAGGGCTGAAGGATGCCATTCTTTGGGGCGGGCATCGATCCGACATGAGGGAGGTATATGCTGCCTCAGATCTTGTTTTATCCTTGTCGCGCAAGCCGGAATCTTTCGGTCGTACTATGTTGGAGGCTCTCAGTATGGGAGTGCGGTGTGCCGGTTTGGATCATGGTGGAGTAGGAGAAATCCTGGGAGAAATATATCCGCAAGGGCGTCTTTCCATGAACGGGAATGCACGGTCTTGGGCGGAATCGATTCAAGTGCTTTTAGACCCTCAATCGCCCATTCCCTTACCCAACACCTATCCATTAGAGACAGCTTTAAATCAAGAACTGGATTGTTATGAGCAATGGGTTTCCACTCGAGAGATTTCTTGAAGCAACCCGAAAGGAGGCATCTGTTTCTCGAGTCAATTTATGTTCAGCCTGATTGCTGTCAAAAAACGCCGGGACCCATCCATTGGCTCCCGGCGTTTGAGAAAAAGGATGCTAAGTTATCTGACCGAAAATCGATGAACGGTCTGGTGTGTGTAGGTATTTCCCGGTCTTAAAATGGCACTTGGGAAATGTGGCTTGTTAGGGGAATCTGGAAAGTGCTGGGTTTCCAGGCAAAAGCCGTTTTGCTTGTGGTAAACACCTCCCGATTTACCCGTGAGTGTGCTGTCCAGAAAATTTCCCGAATAGAATTGGATGCCAGGCTCTGTGGTTAATATTTCCAAAACACGCCCACTTGTGGGCTCATATACTTTTGCTGCTGTTTCCAATTTTCCAGCTGCGGATTTACGCAACACGAAGTTATGATCGTAACCACCCGGATCCCCAGTCATTTGTGCGATTCGGGCGCCTATGGCGGTTGATGTCCTGAAATCCAAAGGTGAACCATTGAGGGTTGCGATTTCGCCAGTGGTAATCATGGTCTCGTCCACAGGAGTAAAAAAATCAGCAACGATTTCCAGTTCATGTCCAAGGATGTCTCCCTGGCCTTCGCCTGCCAAATTCCAGTAGGCATGGTTGGTTAAATTGATCGGAGTGGCTTTGTCTGTGGTGGCTTTGTAGTCAACAATCAGCTCATTTCCGTCGGTCAAGGTGTAAACTACCACGCTTTTGAGGTTGCCCGGATAACCCTCTTCACCGTCCTTGCTCATGTAGCTGAACTCGACGGACGCGCCATTTGCGGTATCAAGGGGGCGAGCATCCCATACACGCTTATCAAAACCTTTATCGCCTCCATGAAGATGATTCGGATCATTGTTTGTTGCCAATTGATAATCTGCCCCATCCAAAGTGAACTTGCCCTTGGCAATCCGGTTTGCATAACGACCTGCGGTGGAGCCAAAATAAGGGTGACCTTTGATGTAACCTTCCAGATTATCGAATCCCAGAGTGATATTTCCCAGCTTTCCATTTTTGTCTGGGACGTGCATTTCAGTGAGCAAGGCACCAAAAGTTGATATTTTTGCAACAAGGCCATTCTTGTTGCGCAGGGTGTAGAGTTCTACCTGTTCCCCTTCAGGGGTGGTTCCGAATTGTGATTTTTCCACGTTTGGATGATGATTTGATGTTGATGGTTGAAATGGACATGTGGCGCAGGAAACAGCGCAAGCAGCCACCAGTGCCGACAGTCCCGTCCATATCAGGTTTAGTTTACTCATATTCATGACATTTTGGATTGTTTCTACCCCTCCGTTCTTTACCCGCCCGCAGCGTCAGGAGCAGCAAAGGAGTTTAAATAAGTTAGAAACCATCTGCTCACTCTATTTTAATTTCAACGTCTTGATTTGAAAAGTGACATGAAAATTCAGGGTCCTTTGAAGCTGGATACGTACATGGGGAAGTGTCCTGCTTGAGCCGAGGATTAATCATTGATAACTACAGTTCCTTGATTGTCAATCATTTTATACCCCATGTGTCGTTTTCAACGGCTTGATGGAACTGTTTTCGGCACCGGACTGTATCTGTATATCTGTAAAAAAGTTTCCGTTGCCTTGTATTGCCATGACCAGTTTACCGTAAGAACCTTGGATGATCGCTCCATCGTAACAAGGTCGACTTGCGTCGTTACCACATATTTCCGTTCTTGGCATTAGAGATAACATGGCCTTACTATCTTGCTACGTTCTTTCCTCCATAAATCATAAAGAGGAGACAGGGTTGATTGTTTAATTTTCAAACTTTCTCCCTCTTATGCTTTCGGAGTTTGCAGAACGGTTCAAACAACGTATCTCAGAAAAATATGTCAAAGAGAATTGGATTTGTCGGAGTGGGTCGCATGGGAGCAAACATGGCCCTGCGACTCAAAGATTGTGGCTATAATTTATCAGCTGTTTTTGATGTCAACGAGGAAGTAGCAGCAGCTGCTGCTGGTTCACTTAATGTTTTGCATTGTAAAAGACTTGATGAAGTCACTGCTAATTCCGATGTCATCATTACTGTTGTTTCTGATGATGCATCCATGAATCAGTTATTTAAAGCGACGGGTAATAGTTTGCTCAAAAATGCTAAAGGGCGAATATTCATCAACTGTGCAACCGTCAGTCCCTCCACGCACATCAAGGTGGAAGAGCGAGCGAAAAAAGCTGGTGCCAAATCATTGGAAGCATGCATGGCCTCCAGTATCACGCAAGCACGAGAGGGAACACTTTACCTCATGTGCGGTGGCGAGAAGCGAACCTATCAGCGCGTTAAGCCTCTGCTGGAAAAACTGAGCGCAAGCATGCGCTATGTTGGCTCCGCTGGAAAAGCAGCAGAGGTCAAAGCTCTGGTCAACATGGTGATGAATATTAACACCGCTGGATTGGCTGAAGGATTAGGGCTTGGGGAAGCATTGGGGCACGATTTGGATATGCTTCGCGAGATCTTCTCGCAAACGGGAGCCAATTCCCGCGTGCTTGAGACGGATGGTGAAGACATGCAAAAGCGTGATCACGATTGCTATTTTTCGGCATCACATGCAGCCAAGGATTCAGGGATTGCCTTGAAACTTGGGAGATCAGCCAAATTAAAGCTTCCTCTTGCTGAGGCTACCATGGGGCAATATTCGAAATTGGAATCCATTGGTCTAGGGCACCTGGATAAATCGGGTGTAGCCGAGTTGACATTTCAAGGCCGTGGCCCTGCCAAAGCAAAAAAAACTTCCCGGAAAAAATCCATCAAGAAGGCTTCCAAGGCCAGGCGCAAAACATAAAAAGACCCAAGCTTCGGCACAAACGTCGACGACACTGCAAAGTAACAAATGTTTTGGCCCCATGAGAATAATTTGGAGTGGTGATTGAATCTCTTGATTGGCTAGCAATTTCTTTTCAGGGTTTTATGGTCCAATCGAAAGGTCTGTTCGTTTCCCTTCAATAGAAATATCTATCAGCAATCTGATAGTATTCTTTGACCTTGTTGCAGATCGTGGTCATCGCTCGATACCGCTTGCTCCCATTGATAATCGTGTCTAGCTTTCCTTTATGAATTCTTATACTTCTCCAATTGGGGGGAAACCACCGGGCGGCCCTATTCCTCCGAGTGGATATTATCCGCCGCGTCGCAGGTTTGGCCTGTGGTTGGTTGTATTGTTCTTGTTTGGTTTGCTCTTCCTCAGCATGTTGAGCAATTTAGGTTACTATCTGGAATCATCCTCTGGAGCTGGAGTGGGCTCTGGGGTGCGGCGGGCAATGGACGAAGCCGTAACTGAAAATAACGATTCTGAAAACAAAATCCTGATCGCTGACGTATCAGGAATTATATCCAACCTGACTCTGGACCGCAGTGGTATGAGCATGGTCAGATGGATCGAGGAACAGCTCAAGCAGGCGCGTGATGATTATGCGATCAAGGCGGTCATCCTGAAAGTAGATTCCCCTGGAGGCGAAGTGTTGGCGTCTGACCAAATTTACGAGAGAATACAATCCTTTCAGGAATCTACCGGAAAACCCGTGATCGCCTCCATGGCAGGTTTGGCTGCTTCAGGTGGTTACTATATTTCGGCCCCATGTCGTTGGATTGTGGCGCATCCTTTGACCATTACGGGAAGTATCGGCGTGATCATGCACGGTTACAACTACCGCACATTGATGGACAAGGTCGGGGTTCAACCCAACGTTTTCAAAAGTGGGAGATTCAAGGATATGCTGAGTGGTGAAAAGCGGCCTCAAGAAGTTTCCGATGAAGAAAAAGCGATGGTGCAGGGTATGGTTGATTCAACTTTTCAGCGGTTCAAGGAAGTTATCCTCAAGGGAAGAAACTGGTCTCAAGATCAAGACGGGGATGAAGGTCGCGCCCTTTCTCCAGCTTGGCAGGATTTTGCTGACGGTCGTATACTGTCGGGAACCCAAGCTTATGAGCTTGGGTTTGTGGATGAACTAGGCAGTTTTGAAGTAGCTGTTGATCGGGCCAAATCCCTTGCTGGTATCGAAACTGCAAATTTGATTACCTATGAAAAACCGTTTTCTTTGTCCTCATTCTTTCGGTTTATGGGCAAAACAAGTGCAGAAAATAAGGTGAAAGTCGACATAGGTCTTGATATCCCCCGGTTGGAGGCCGGGCGCTTGTATTTACTTTCTCCAACCTTTATCCAATAACTCAGAACAGACTTCCATGGCAGCCAAAAAATCCAAACCCAAAAAAAACGTTTCCCCGGATGTATTGATCATTGCGGACAGTGATCACAATGCAGACATGCTTTATGCGACTGGCATGTTTGCCCCGGACCCATTCATTTACCTGCGCCGAAAGGGCAGGGAGTATTTGTGCATGAGCGACCTTGAATTCGATCGAGCGAAAAAGGAAGCACCGCATTGCGAAATCTTGTCACTTTCAAAGATTCAATCAGTCCTTCAACGGCAGGGAGTGAAACACCCGGGCTGGGGTGAGGTTGCCGCCTGGATGCTCAAGAAGTATCGCATTAAATCCATACAGGTGCCTGAAGCCTTTCCTCTGCAAATGGCGCGTCTAATAGGGGAACATTCTCCTGAAACGGTATTAAATCCATGCGAAGTTTTTCCTGAACGATTGATCAAAACTCCCAGGGAAATCCGATACCTCCAAGAAGCACTCCGTATGACTGAGATTGGATTGCAAGTTGCAATCCGCACACTCAAGCAATCCAAAATCAATCAGAAGAAAATCCTTACTTTCCAAGGCAAGCCTCTTAGTTCAGAAAAATTGCGCGCAGTCATTCATACGGCGATTTGTCAGGAAGGAGGTCTCGCCAGCAATACAATTGTTGCGGGTGGCAATCAGGCTTGCGACCCACACAACAGAGGATCAGGTATTCTCATGGCGCACCAAGCCATCATACTGGATATTTTTCCCCGAAGTGAGAGTACTGGGTTTTTCGGTGACATGACCCGAACCGTTGTCAGAGGTAAGGCGAGTGATGGTGTGAAAAAGCAATATGCAGCCGTTCAGGAAGCTCAGCAGCATGCCATCAATATCACCAAAGACGGCGTTTCGGGCTTAGGTGTTCACGAGGCAGTTGAAGGTGTGTTCAGAAAACATGATTTCCCAACCAAACGAATCAATGGGCAAATGTCCGGTTTTTATCATGGTACCGGACATGGTCTTGGGCTGGAGATTCATGAATGGCCAAGAATGGGTAAGACTTCAAAGGACACTCTCAAATCAGGAAATGTCATGACGGTGGAACCCGGTTTGTATTATTATGATGTGGGAGGAGTCAGGCTGGAAGATGTGATCGTGGTGCGATCAGGTAAAGCTCGAGTCCTGACCTCTTTCGAAAAAGTGTTGGAAATTTAACTCAATCCAATCCTAAAGAATTTATGCGATTGACAGATCGGTCTAAGGAACTTTTTGCAGCTTCTCTGAAACATATTCCGGGAGGAGTCAATTCTCCCGTCAGGGCTTTCCGAGCCGTTGGGGGGGAACCATTCTTTGTGGATCGTGCAAAAGGCGCCCACATTTGGGATGTGGATGGCAACGATTACATTGATTACGTCGGTACCTGGGGGCCAGCCATCCTTGGGCATGCCCATCCGGGAATTATTCAAGCGGTCCAGTCTGCTGCGGAAAGGGGAACCAGTTTTGGGATTCCAAATCCTTATGAACCGCGAATGGCGGAGTTGATCAAGGAATTGTTTCCCAGTGTGGACAAAGTGCGTATGTGCAACTCTGGAACAGAGGCATGTATGAGTGCCATACGAGTGGCTCGAGGCTTTACTGGCAGAGACAAAATCATCAAGTTTGACGGTTGCTACCATGGTCATTCAGACTCCCTGCTGGTCAAAGCTGGCTCAGGGGCTCTCACTTTCGGTAATCCTGACAGTGCCGGTGTTCCCAAAGAATTTACGCAACACACGATCGTGCTCCCTTACAATGACCTCGATGCCGTATGCCAAGCCATGGAGGCAAATCCAGGGCAAATTGCCGGTATCATCCTTGAGCCCCTTGTTGGGAATGCCGGATTGATTTTGCCGAAGGATGGGTTTCTAGAGGGCCTTCGTGAGGTGACGAAACAGCATGACTCATTGCTGATCTTTGATGAAGTCATGACTGGGTTTAGGGTTGCCCCAGGTGGGGCTCAGCAGCTTTTCAATATCGTGCCTGACCTGACTTGTTTGGGGAAAATCATCGGTGGAGGCTTGCCGGTAGGCGCCTTTGGTGGGCGAGCAGATGTCATGGACTGCCTGGCACCTCTCGGGCCCGTGTATCAGGCCGGGACCTTGAGCGGGAACCCGTTAGCCATGGCGGCTGGAATCGTTGCTCTTGAGGCTTTGAAATCGGGTGAAGTTCATCAAAGATTGGATCAATTGGGGAATCGATTGGAGAATGGCATGAAAAAAGCCGCTGAAAGAGCCAACCTGGATGTGACATTACAAAGATGTGGTTCCATGTTTTGCGGTTATTTTGGAGACCACCCGGTCATCAATCTCTCAGATGCCATGAAATGTAATCGCGATTTATTCACGCGTTATTTCCATGGCATGCTGGAAAGATTTGTTTATGTGGCGCCTTCTCAATTTGAAACAGGGTTTCTTTCGGTGGCGCATTCTGAAGAGGACATTGACCGCACAATCGAAGCGGCTGAGCAGTCCATGAAATGCATTAAGAATTAACAACATAACGTACCCCTCTAGGATTTAACATTATGCGCATACTTGCTTTGGACCATGGAACAGTGAGGATTGGTGTTGCGGTTAGTGACGAGATGAAAATGATCGCACAGCCGGTCGATTACGTTGCTGCCGAACCTCCGGAAAAAATCGTAAGCTACCTCCAAAATGAATGGGAAGGCAAACTGGAATTGATCCTGGTGGGAATGCCCAGAAACATGGATGGTAGTTATGGTCCTGCCGCTGAAAAAGTAAAAGTATTTATCGGAAAACTAAAACAGCAGATTTCAATACCCATCAAAACCTGGGATGAACGCCTTACTAGCGCGCAGGCAAATAGGGTTATGATCGAGGCAGACGTTCGTAGAGATAAAAGGAAACAAAAAGTGGATTCCATGTCAGCAGCGATTCTTCTTCAAAGTTATATCGATGGGTTTTCGGATACTTCCGATTTCCTTGCTCCATAATTTCCCAAAACATCCTCTCCATGGACAATCTTCCGCTCATGCTCGGAGTCATTGCCTTGATATGGGCTGGGTGGTTTTCATGGCGTTATGCCTGGTGGCGCCTTACCATTGACTATAGTTACCCGCGGATCTTGATGTATCACATGGTTCGAGAACCTGTTCCCGGTGCTCGTTTCAATGGAATGCGAGTGGCTCCCGCTTTATTTGAAGCTCAGGTTGTCTGGTTAAAAGAAAATGGCTGGCAATTTTTTACGGTGGCAGAATTAATCGAAAACAAAGATCAGCTTCCTCGTAAAAGTGTTGCGATCACTTTTGATGATGGGTTTGCCGATAATGCTCATAATGCTTTGTCCGTTCTTAAGGCAAATGATGCCAAGGGGACAGTGTATCTGGTGGTTGACAGGCATCAAAATGAGTGGTCGACACAAAAAAACGAGAAACATAATTCAGGGGAATTGAAGCGGGAACCTAAATTGAGTGATAAGCAGGTTTCCGAAATGATCGACAGCGGATGCATCGAAATTGGTTCTCATACAATGACTCACCCAAACTTCGGTAAACTTACGACTGCTGAAAAGCGAGAGGAGCTTAAAAAAAGCAAGAAGATGCTGGAAACAAGATTTGAAATACCTGTCAAAACATTTGCCTATCCCTTTGGTATATTGCAGGAGGAGGATCCAAGGTTGGTAAAGGAATCTGGTTATTCAGGTGCTGTTACTACCGAATCAGGCGCTTTCGATCCTATCAAAGATAATTTTTATCTTATGAAGCGCATCAAGGTCAGTGGTAAAGAGGGAATGCTTGCTTTCAAGACGCGCATCCGTACCGGCTGGAGAGGTGCGAACAAGTGAAGTCCGGTACGCTATGATCGACTCTGTCTCATCCCGCACTACCCCTTATTCGCTAAAACGATGCTTTGAAGCAATTCATAGTGGCCCATGGCGCTTCATTCAATTACGAGGTGAAGGGGACTTTGAGTCTTGGCGTAATGAAGAGGATGTTGACCTTCTGGGGTCCAGACATTCCGTAGATCTTCTTATTGCCGAAGCAAAAACCTGGGTGTTGAAAGGTTGGTGTCATTTTCGAATCGTGTGTCGGCGGGCAAGGAAAGTGGAACTATGTCTATACTCCATTGATGGTCGGGAAAATCTTCTTTTGGATCTATGGATACACATGCCCCAATTGGATCGAGGCCGTCAATGGATTTCATTTGAAACGGCTAATGGTGGCACCAAAGATTCGGACAGCAGTATACTCAGATGGAGTATGGCAATTGAATTAGCTGTCTATATTCATCACTTGATCTGCAAAAAGAAGCGCTTGGGTTCCAGCAGGGTTCAGCAGCGATTAGGGCAATACCAGCGGCTATGCGAAGATGAATGTAAGACAGAACTTGCCAGCGAACTTCTGCGGATTCTTAATCAACAAAGTATCTCAAAGGCTTTTGAACTCCAAATGCTCCGGGTTTTGCAGAAAGAATTGAGCCCGCAAAATTCTCAGTCTTATCGTTATGTTGATACTTTGTGGAAAAAAATATTTCTTAATTCGCCTCGTAGAAAACACCTGATCAGTGTCATGGGATGCGATGGAGTCGGTAAAAGCTCTCTGATTGAATGTCTTGAGAGAATGTCTCCGGAATCTGTGAGAGCCCTCACAGGCAAGCATCTCTATCGTAAGAGTATTTTTTATAAATTGATGGTTATCTTCGTGCGTCCCCTGATGTTTCAAGATAGAGAGAAATTTGATGAAACATGGGCACCGTTTGTGTATCTGCGCGCTTGTTTGAAGCTTTACTTTTTCGAGCTGCGGGTGAGGTCTGGATTGATGCTCATTGACCGTAATATTCTCGATTTTCTATATTTGGATCGAAAAACGGATCAACCCGGCTTTAGTCGTTTTCTGGGATTAAGTCGCGTATTTGGCTCACGAATTCCTACTATCCATTGTGTCATTGAGCATGCTGCTTTGATGACGCGGAAACAGGAAATGAGTGAGCAAGGTCATTTGGCCTATGACCGCGATATGATGGAACAATTTTCCTCTCGGCAGCCTACGGATTATACCTTGTTTTATAATGGTGGTACGCTTGATGAATCATTGAATGGTATGAAATGTATTGTGAATGATATTTTAGAAAAGCCCGATTTCAGTTTGAAGTGAGCAAGATGCTGGGCCTGTTTTATTTATCCTCAGGCATGGGTAGTTTTGGAAACAGAGCTTTCAACGAATGAATGACCTCCGGATATTCGTACAGCCGCTTCAACACGTGGGGGGCAAAATCAAGATTGGCATCCTTTGCGCGTTCATCCATGTGAGCTCCCAATAAATCTAACCAGCTACTCAACTGCTCCAACAGGTATTTGCCTCCACGTCTGGCTCGCAAACAGTCATTGAGCAATCTAAGATAATCAAATGCCATTTGCTGTTCCAGTGAAACCCACGCTTGAGGGCCAAATTCAAAATCAATGACCACGGCTTTTGTTAAATCTGGTGAAAGAAGAAAATTCCCAAGGTTCAGGTCAAGATGTGTTAAGTCTTGCCCATGCATATATGTGAGTATTGGGAAAATGAGTGCTGATGTCTTGAGAATATCGTTTCGAGTGCGACTTAAATGAACGGACGCACGTGTCCAATCAAGCCATTCGCACACAAGCACGTCTTCTCCGCGCCAGAGTGGTTTAGGGGAGTAGCTTGATTGCACAAGGCATTGATAAGCTTCCCATTCTCTATCCAAGCGTCCAGTTGCTTCCAGAGGAACCCCGGGATCCCAAGGTCCTATCGGATCATTGACGGTTTTGTATGGGTTGTTGAGTCGCACCACTGCGTGCTTTTGAGCGTTTGTGTAAGCTAAGTAAATTTCGTCGTAACCACCTTTAGCTGATGCGGGGCGCAATCGTATGGGGGCTTTAAAATAGCATGTCAACTCTTCTTCTAATGTAACGCGCCGTGCAGAAAGTCGGTGGAGTTCAACTTTCCTGCGCAGCCATTTGAGAGGCGAACTCATGTGTTAGGAATGTTTGTGGCAAATGGCTACCACTTCTTTAAAACCGACACCAGGCATTCTCACTTCATTGGGATAGGCATCTTGTGGCTGATGATCCAACATCATGCAATTGATGAGTTGATAAGCTTTGTCATAGCGTTCAGATTTATAAAAGTCGACCTGATCAAAAGTCGACTTCATCTGATGCATGAAATCAGCACCAATTTCTCTGGATCTTCCCTGCCTCATTCCCTCGAAGGTCAGTGTTTTTTCATGGATATATGTTTCAGCGATGACTGCAATACCCCCCTTTTTGAGCACTCTGTGTATTTCCAATAAACAACTCTTTAAATCTGGGGGAATAGTCAGGACACGTGACACCATGATTGCGTCATAGGAAGATTCAGGGAAACTTAATTTCTGCAGGTCCTCCTTAAAGTCGACATCCTCGCGCTCCAAGTCTGCCGTATGATAGGTTTCAAATTTGGATAGAAGTTCAATTTTCAAGCATTCCTCGGGTGCAATATGGAGTATTGATTTTTTAGACGGATTCCATTGATCGAAGACATCCTTTAGCACGAGGTGAATCATGCGGTGTCTCTCAGTGCTGCCGCATCCAAGACACTTGGAAGATTTGCGGATGATGTTTGGATTCGTACTTACCCTTTTGTCCTTAAAAGCTCCCTGATAACCGCAAATAGGGCACTTGAATCTTTCTTTATTTCGAGCGAAGAAAGCGTAAAAAGACGGACGTATCGATTGTTTAAGCTTTTCTGACCAAGATTGTCTCATGTTTGTATGATTGCCTGCTGGGAATCTAACCTTCAGTCCCGATGTTGGAGTATACCTTGCCCCCAGCTGCTGTTTTCTTTCAGTTGATCAGTGACGCCGCCATTGATGGCAAATGCCTTAAAACGTGGCCAAGCTGCATCCAGTTTACGTTTGATTTTTAAACGCCCCAAGGGCCGAAACCATTGAGCCAAAGGTAACCAAGCCGCATCGCCAATTCCATCGATAAGGTAAAAAGTTCGCCCACCAGATCTACCGAGGCTTAAAGCCAAATTGTGGTCTAATATATGGCGTGTCAAAATAGAGTGTTCAATAAGGAAATTGCCTAAATCCATGAAAGCAGGCTTGATAGATTCCAAGTCAATTCCCAGCGTAATCCATTCGCGCAGACTCCGAGAGATTTTACCATCGTGATCTCGGATCAAGTCCAGGACCAGGCCTTTTCCCAAATCTGTAGAAACAAAGCCATAACACATGGGAAGGTGAGAAAGCATCTTGCTGCCGATTTGAGCATGAATCCGGCTCAGTAACTTCTCTTCATGCGCATTATTGTCATATTCGCGGCGCCAGCTTCTTGGAAACAGATTTCCTTTTTTCTGGATTCGAACAGTGCGCTGTGCGTCCTGACGCAAAACTTTGATGCATTTCGAGGCATCGTCAGGATGGACATAGCAAGCTCTCCGTCCACCCACACCAAATGGAGTGGCGTTGGCTAATTGTATGATATTGTTCGCAGCTGTTTGCGGATCCTGATCCATCATTAGTAAAGGAGATTTCTCGTCAATTTTCGCTTGCTGACTGGTGATATCTTCATTTCCAATCATAAAAAATCCCAGAAAAATAAGTATTCACGTAGCACCTTCATGCAATTTGAGAATTTAGGCTCAAGGTGCGGTGCTTGTCACTCCTAAGGATGTTTTTTATTGCTGATGCGCCAAGCAACAAAATGAGTATCGCCATATACTTTTAATAGATCCACTTAACCTGATAAGAGTGGAATGCGAGGAATACATCTGCTCTTATTCCTTGATTCTGACAGACGAACAACTGTCTTACCATATTACCGAGCATTCAATCGTGATCAAAGGGTTTCAAGGCGCTGGAATGAGTTTACACCGAGCCTTCCCCCATAGTTTGAGAACCATCATGACAAACCAGAGCCTTTAGGGTAGTTATTTCGATCGCAAGGCAGACCGTCCCATGACTTACTGTAACTGCTTCAGCATCGAGGTGATTCTTGGATGACTGGGAGCAATATTCAGCGCCTTTTCCAGTGTGGCTTTAGCTTCCCTTTGTTGGCCTGCACGCAGAAAAACAGTGGCTAATCCTATATATGAATCAGGCAAAGCTGGCTTTAGTTTGATCGCCGTCGAAAACGCATCGGCTGCCTTTTGAAGGTTGTTGTCCGATGCCAGGCTGAGTCCCAGGTTATAGTGCGCTTCTGCTAAGTTTGGAGATTGTTCGATGGCTTTGTTCAATGTGGTGATGGATTCTTCAAATCGTTTTTGCCACATCAATGCGACCCCAAGTTGAACGCGCGCCTCTACTGAATCGGGCTCATAGCTCAGCGCGCTCACCAAGGCTTGTTCTGCTTCTTTGTACTGGTGCGCAGCAAGTTTTATCTTAGCAAGATAAATATAGGCCTTTCCTTCATCAGGATAGTTGGTGATGATTTTATCGATGATGGGTAAAGCCGAGGTATATTGTCCTCTGCGCACTAATTTCCCGGCACTGTCCAACCATGCGGTAAGACCAAATTTGAAGCGGCTCGCCTCACGAAGGTATGGATCCTGCCACTGAACATCACCCTCTATGGCTTCAGCGGCTTGTTGAGCGGTATCGGCTAATACCGGTTTATCTGCTCGTAAATACAGGGTAGCCAGGGCGCTATTGGCTGTTTTTTTGGTGTTTTCATGATCTTTACATTCCTTAAAATGTTTTATCGCCTCTTCTGTATTGCCTTTAGCCATCGCCAGACGCCCTAGCCCCAGTTTGGCCATTGGATTATCAGGGTAGGACTGGAGGATCTTTTCGTAATGTGGTTTTGCACGATCAAGAAGGCTTTCTTCGCTCAATATATTGGCGAGGCGAAGCCGGGGAGCATATGATTGCTCGTCCAGAATGTCAGCGGCTTTTTCAACGAGTGGTATAGCCGTCACAGCGTTTTCCGGTAAAAATGTCAACGCTCTGTAATAAATCCATTTCCCATTTCCCGGATCAAGTTCTTGGGCTTTTTGGATACATTTCCTTCCTGGTTCGTCCAGTTCGTTCGCCCAGTAGGTGATTCCTAATTCTCCCCAGAAACGGGCATTTGATGGTGAGCCCTTGACCCGCTGCTCGGCCACCTTGATGGCTTTGATAATGATTGAATCAACTTCGGATAAATCTGGCGCAGGCAGTGTCGGACTCTGGTTGCCCGTTTTGTCTTTTGTCAGGGTTTTCAGCGAAATCACAGCTACAAAAAGCAACGTCAGCAAAGCAATGTATGGTAAGGATGACCGCTTCTCCTGGTTGCTTTTATCGGATTTTTTTGCCGTTGAGTTTGTTTTTTTTCTCATTCCTTCAGGATGTTTTTTTTGATTACATCAATTACTCAGCCCTGTGCCTTTCTCAATTCTGAGTATGGAGCCTGAATTACTGCCTGGGAATTTTTCTTTGCTTCCGTTTGCCCAGCGAACCTCGATACCATCAAACTTTGATAAATCGTCCAAGCCAAAATGAAGTCTGTGATCATTGGAAGACAAATAGCTTCCACCCGGATTCAGCCATTTTTTCCATCGTTTGTTGCCAGCTATAACAGTAACTTCCGCACCAATATCAATGCGATTTCCCTTTTGAGGGTCAGTAGCCGAAATGATTATCCAGTTGTTTGTTTCCCCATCATTTCCGTAAAGGATTTTTGTGGGTGCACCGATGCTGGAAATGACCATGTCCAGCTTGCCGTCATTATTCAAATCACCTACAGCGAGCCCGCGGCCGACATTTGGCTCTTCACAAAAATCTGGGTTATGATTTGAGATATCATTGAATTGCCCCCCCCCCATTGTTTGAGAAAAGTTGGTTTCTTTGCGCGTAATTCATCCAAAAAGGATCTATTTTGGATTGCCCTGTCACTGGGTTTCCTGAAGAAGCCCTGATGTCCCCATTTACAAAGGCGATGTCCAGATCCGTATCGTTGTCGAAATCTGCCATCACAGCACCGAAGCCAGTTCCCCTCCACGCTGATTGATTCAAACCAAAAGAAGCCGTACGGTCTGTAAAGAATCCGGGCGGTTCCTGATGCCATAAATTGTGTCTTTCGGTGGCTAGATGAGTCACGAACAGGTCCACCATCCCATTGTTATCTATATCGCCAACAGCCACGCCCATATTTGCTTTTGTTTGTCCCATGGCATCCAGCGCCAGTCCACGTTTCAGGGCTTCCTCCTTATATTTACCATTTTGTTGATTGATAAATAATCTGTTTGGTCTGGCGTCATCTGCAAAAAATATGTCAGGCCAGTGATCCCCGTCGAAATCCAGACAAACAACTCCCAAGCCCGGTCCCGGATGCATGGCCAATCCCGAATCTATTGAGACGTCCTCAAAGACAGCATTCTTGCCTGTGTTGCGATATAATTTTGAGGTTGCCGAGGGGAATCCATCTGGGCCACAAAATTCGGGTTTACCATCACTTCCGTGGCATAACTCAGTGGGAGCATATTCAACATAATTTGCGATAACGATGTCCAGCCATCCATCTCTGTCAAAATCCAGAAAACTCGCTGATGTTGACCATCCCTTATTATTAATGTTGGATGATTGGGAAACTTCAACGAATCGCTTGCCTTGCTGATTCAAAAAAAGACGTGTGGATTGATAACCGGTCACAAGAACATCAGGGTAGCCGTCATTGGATATATCTCCTATTGCAACCCCCATGTTGTACCCATCGATATCAAGTCCTGATTGATTGGATACATTCTCAAAGGCCCCATCATGATTTTGTCTGTATAACTGGTTTTTAAATCCCGAGTCTGGCCCGGCGTTCTGGAGTAGGTAAATATCAAGCAACCCATCCAGGTTATAATCAATGAGTCCGACACCAGACCCCATGTCGCGCGGCATGAAGTAATCGTGCGGGTTTCCGGCCTGATGACGAAATTCTATGTTTGTTTTGACTGTGTTATCGATGAACAGAGCTTGTGATTTTTGTTTTGTTTTTACAGAAGGTTCACTTGACTGATTGCCACATCCAGTCCCGATGAAAAGTATTAAACAGAGTAATCCAAAAATACAGTGAGTTGCGTTTGGTTTTTGCTTCAAGGGATGTTCAGGTGTAACACGAAAGTGGCTAGGGTAGGGAAGGGGGTCAAAAAGATTATCAGAATTGCTTCGTGAACTGTTTGTATGGAATAAACAGTCATCCGTAAGGACATTTTTAAAGACGAAATTGCGGTTCACTGGAATTGCTTTATTTGGTCATAGTGAATGAAGAGGAATCTATCCACCCTCATGTCACAAGGCAATTTAAATTATCCACCCCAACTCTAGATCAGAGAAATCCCGGAATGTAGCCAAAAGGAGACGATACCAAAGAAAAAGCCGAACCCCGTTATGGGGTTCGGCTGAACATAACTACACGTTATGAAAGGGTTGAGTTATTACTCAGCTTTGTAGAACTTAGCTGCTGTGTTGGCGGGGTTGATAGTCACAGGCGAAGTAGCACCTTCGACTGCTGTATATGGCCCTCCCACATTGTCCGAACTCATTAGAGACCCTGTGAACTCAATCACAACATGTCCATCATCTGCAAGTGAGATGGATGAGACTCCACCGGATGCCCCGATAGGTGGTAATCCACCGGCAGGTTGAAGAAGATGGCCAGCAATGCTTTCACCATTCATCGTCAACTCAATGTTCGCTCCGCCGTGATCTCCGCCATCATTTGTCCAATCGCCATTGAAGTAAGCAACTTCAATGGGGTATAGACCTGCGATAGGGAAGAAGGCATTGCCATCCGGGGCAGGGCCAGGTGAACCATGTCCGCCGTCATTGTTGACAACGACCTGATTACCAATACGAACCACAGATCCATCATCAGAAGAACTTCTGAAGGAATGTTGACCTGCTTCTGCCACGTTGAGGAAACCTGAGAATTGGAATATTCCATCATCCAGATTGCCTTCTGCACCTATGAATGAACCGGAATCATCTCCTAGCCACTCAAGGATAGGTGTCAGGTCATTACCCGTGTAGGTCATGGTTGTTGCAACAAACCGACCTTGTGGTTCTGTGCCGAACAAGACCAAACCATGGTCATCGCCTGGAACATTCTGGAAGATGGGACCTTGTGAGTCCTCTCCGAATTGTGCTCCTTTGGGTTCCGTGGTCCAATACGCTCCATGGAGACCGGCATCACCCGCTTCACTAGCGATTGAGGAGGCAGCAATGGCAGTGGCACCTATATCGGATGCGCTGTAGAGGATCGCACTGGGGATTGGGTCACCGTTTGCAGTGATTCCCAGGTTCGCACCACCGTGATCTCCTGCATCATTGGTCCAGTCGCCGTTATAGTAGGCAATCTCAATTGGATACAAGCCAGCTTCTTCGAAGTTGTAGCTGCCGTCTGGACTTGGGCCAGGTGCTCCATGACCTCCGTCATTGTCAACAACCTTCTCTCCAGCGATCCAAACGATTGATCCATCATCGGATGCGGATCGAATGGCAATTTCACCTGGGTTATCGATACGAATATAGCCAGTGAAGCTCAGGATACCATCATCCATGTTACCGTCAGCGCCAACATAGGATTCTCCGTCGCTTTGCAACCATTCCCGAATAGGAGTCAAGTCATTGCCACCTTGGAAATCCAGGCCAGTGGCTGTGAATGTTCCGGTTGGGTAATAGTTGTTGATGATGTGCAAACCGATGTCAGTTGCTTCGCCTTTGTCTTGCAGATTTGAAACAGCCTTGGGCGCGGCCTGCCAGTAACGTCCGTCAAGACCGCTACCTGCATCAGCTACACCGTCAAGCGGAAGTATCGCTGGTTTAAGAGTAATCGGGCCATCGGCAAGGAGGGATGCCACTTCAGCACCCGAGAGCGCACGGTCCCAGAGTGCGATATCATCGATATCCCCGTTCCACGTACGGTTGCCCGTATCCGGGTTCCCACCGATCATCACACGTTTGCCGTTTTCACCAAGGCTTGGTGTTGCAGCGTTTTCGGAGTAAATTTCTCCGTCAACATAAAGACGTGTTCCAAACTCAACTGCATCTCCATCGGTGACGGCTACCAGATGGTGCCATTCGCCTAGGCTGATGTCGGCGCCGGCTGGGCCTTCACCGATCCCGCCTGCATGGGCCAGCCCGCTGCCATCACCACCACGGCGATGGACGCGCCAGCGATCCCCTTCACCCTTGGCGATAAGTGCCTGCCAACCTTTGTCGAATGCACCGACTCTGAACCATGCTGAAAGTGTCATGCTTCCACCTTCAAATGTCAGGTCTTCAGCGGCTCCGCCGGTGATTTCAACAAACTGATCTACACCGTCCAGGGCCAAGGCACTGCCATATCCGTTAGGACCCTCGGTGAAACCGATGGGGGCTGCACCACGCTCTTCACCGTTAAATCCGCCAACGGCGTCATTGAAAGTGCCATTGTCGAAGTTCCATAGAGCGACTAGTCCGTTGAGTAAGTCAACTTCACCGCCACCACCACCGGTGGAGACATCGGGAAGGGCTTCGAACATGCTTGCGATCTCTGCTGCGGTGAGCAGTCCAGAGTAGGTGGCCCATGAATGCATCACGCTGCCTTCACCCATGTGATCGGTAGCCTGCTCGAGGCGGGCTCCCATGACCTTGGTGTCACCAGAGAAGGGAATGTTGCCTGCCCAGGTTCCTGAAAGCGCACCGTCAATGTAGAGATGACTTTCCCCTGCAGCCGAGTCACTGACGATCACCACATGCACAGGGGCATCGAACACCGAGTTTACACTGCCACCTTCAACGGCGGTGAAAAGGTTGTCAGCCACACCAAACTCAGTCGTGCCGAAAACACCCTGCTCGTTCCACTGGTCCAACTTGATGGCGAAGGCGTCGTTGCCTGCAATCGCTGTTGAAGCACCGGCTTTCACTGCAGTGAAGTGGAATGAGTAACTTGAATCGCCTTCGAGTGCGCCGAAATCGACGACTGTAGGCTCAGTGAGCGCATCGCTGGACGATGCCACCATTGCTGCAGGTTGCGCAGGTTGCGCAGGTTCCACATAATCAGGTGCTGTTCCTACCTGGTAAGCTGCCAGCCCACCGTTCTCAGTATCATTTACCAAGACTTTTTCACCTGCATCATTCACTGTGAATAATTCCAGACTGGCATCACCGCCTTGACTGAAATATACCAGTCGTAGTGGGTAGATGCCGGCATCGCGAACATCCATCAGGAAGGTGGTGTCAGCTGAACCTCTTCCGCCTTGGAATTTGCCTGCTACCATGGCACGAGGGTCATCAATATGACCGATTTCTAGCTCAAAGCCGTCATCACTGTTGACACCCATGGTGAGTAATCCTGCAGGGAAATCGACATAAGTAACAATTTCCACCGCAACTCCGTCATAGCTGTCGTAATTTCCGGGGACACCGGGCATCTGATCGTCTGGCTGAAAGTTACCCAGATCAACACCATTGAGGAATGCGTTGATGTTGATCACACTGGGGATTTCGTATGCAATCAAATGACCATCCTCAGATCCGGAGGCAGTAGCAGGTCCTTTTTCATCTTTGAAGGCATCATTATCCAATGTGCTTCCATCGATGTCTTTGGGGGCTTCTGCCAAAACGTTTTCAACCTCTGCAATCGTGTTTCCGTGACTGAACAAATCGCTTTGCCACACCTTATATGTGAAGCCTTTTTTGGAAGTGTCCACGTCGCTTGCCAACATGGCAGCTTTCAGTAACCCGAATGTCGGCGAAGTAATTGTTCCAGTGTCAGTAACCGCATTTCCATTGGTATCAGAAATTTCAATCAAATACTCAATGACTGTGCTTGGCTCGAAATTTCCGTCGATGGTGTATGCAAAGTCAGTTGCATCAACGTTTTTTGATCCAGCGCTCAAAGCAACGGTATTTCCGTTGATCGTCAACTTTGCTGAATCCGGGTCAACAATCGACTCTCCCTTATCGGAAGCGCGGAAAGTGAATGAATTGATGCTGACATTGATAGCAGAGAGGAACATTGAATCGCTGCTGCCGCCACCGATACCCAATGTGACGAGTGCTGTTTCGGAAGGAGTTTTTCCAAAGACAATCGAATGAGCACCCAAACCACCCCAGCCTCTTTGACCAGGGGTATCTTCGTCACCGTCGTTAATGGCCATACCGAGACCGAATTGAGTTCCCAAAGCAAGACTGTCCAATCCAAGTGTCTCTTTTGGAAGTTTAATCTCGTAAGTCGTTCTTTTTGTTTCGGTATTGCGTTTGACAACCGCTTCTGTGACGGCTTCTGCGTCTGCACCTGCTGCAGGACCCGATTCGTGATTGACGATGATATCGCCTATCTCCATTTCGGTGCCGCCCAAGGCATAATTGTAAAGCGCAATTTGCTCATCCTGGTTTTTGCTTGCGATCATCAGCTGGATTGAATCACCGTTCCATGCGCTGTTGGCTGCGTTCTCATGGTATTCATCGGTCACCACAAAGCCGAAGTAAACATTGTCAGCATCGTAAGCAATTTGAACTGCTGAAGTTTGATCGTCAGGACCACTCCATGAGCCACCACCGTAAGGCTCGAAAAGGACGAGTTCGCCTGTACGCTTGCTTCCCTTAGGAATTGAAAACCTGGGGTCTGACAAGACGGGAACACCAGTCCAGTCGTCCAATTCACCATCCAGAGTAATATCTCCCGGAGTAGGATTTGCTGTGTAATATTCCTTGCCTGGCTCGATGTCATTGGAAGTTGCCAAAGTCACCAAAGCGGTTTCGGAGGGAGTCTTTCCAAAAACGATCGCGTGAGCACCGAGTCCACCCCAACCTTTTTGTCCAGGGGTATCTTTGTCACCATCATTGATGGCCATACCAAGACCAAACCTTACACCGCCCTTGAGCTCAGCGAGTCCCAAGGTGGCTTTCGGTAATTTAATCTCATAGACAGTACGACCATTTTCAGTATTTCTGATGACAACTGCTTCAGTCAATACATCGCCCATATCTGCGGCTGGTGACTCGTGATTGACGATGATATCACCAATTTCCTCATCGGTTCCGCCCAAGGCATAGTTATAAAGAGCAACCTGTTGGTCACGTGCTTCGTTTGCGATCATGAGCTGGATTGAATCACCGTTCCATGCGCTATTGGCTGCATTTTCGTGATATTCGTCCGTCACGGTGAATCCGAAATAAACGTTCTCATCATCGTAAACGACTTGAACCGCAGAGGTCTGATCATCAGGGCCATCCCATGAACCACCGTTGTAGGGTTCAAAGAATACTAATTCACCATCATCCCCGGAACCTTTCGGTATCGAGAATCTTGGGTCTGCCAGAAGTGAAGCGCCTCTCCATTCAGAGAGATCACCATCCAAAACGATCGGCGCAGGCGCCTTGATCGCTGTGTAGAATTCCTTGCCGGGTTCAATGTCATTGGCCGAAACCGTGCATTGAAGCGTCAAGGTTGCTGCTACTGTGAGCAGGAGGTTTTTGTATTTAAACATAACTTGGTTTAGTTATTTAACTTTCAATTTCCAGACGCTCTAGCGTCCTTCATTATTTGGGTTTGAATGCACACTATGGTGGGTGTTTTTTAAAGTAAAGTGCAATAAGTGAGATTTAATGATGGATATGTGCTATATTTATGGTTAGCTGGTATTCAATCAAGATTGTTCATCCGCATGCCCATTCACAGCTCTTGCTTGTGGGTAATAAAAAAGCCAAGCCTATTTTGGGTCAAAACCCTCTGAAAAGGCGTGATTCTCCATTTTTTTGCACTAACACCAAATCTGGCTTTCCATCCTTATTGAAATCATTGATTGATGAACCACGCGCTTGCCCGAAAACTTCAATGCCTGTTTTTACTGATCCCGCATACCTGAATGACCCCTTTCCATCTCCCAATAACCAAATTCCTTGGCCATTATCATTGCGTGTAACTTCGAGATTATCTGGAAACTTGTTTTGACCCAAAAAGATATCCAAGAAATGGTCTTTGTTTATATCACTTAAACTTATGGAAAAAACAGGTGATTCCTGGGCTTCTTGCAGCAGCGGTAGACGTTTAAAACCATCTTTTTGGTTCAGGAACACACTTGACTCGTGAATTTGGTTTTCCAGGTAATTGAATTGTTCAAACCGAGTTTCCAGAATGGAATTTATCGAGCTCCTGCTAAAATGATGGTGACTCTTGATGACAAGGGGTATGTCGGGAAACAGCATGGATAGGACATTGCGATCTTCCATGGGTAGCCAACTCTCATCAATCAAAACAGATTCAATTGATTGCACTGTGCTATTCTCGCTATTATCTCCAAACCAAATTCTCTCTTTGGAATGATGATGCAGCGCACTTGAGGTATTCAATCCTTTGTTGCCAGCGACAAGATCCATTCTGCCATCATTATCAAAATCCCCAGCAGCAACAAACGTCCATCGCCCTGTTTGTGTGTTGAGCCCCAACGAGCTGCTTCGGTCGATAAACCCTGTTGGCGAGTTTCGAAACACCTTAACAGGGCCCCATTCTGCAGCAATCGCCAAATCCGGGAGATCATCTCCCTCAAGGTCAAAAAATACGGCCGCATTGACATAGCCAATTTCTTTGAAAACCTCACTCCATTGACTGCTTTTTTTGAGTGTTCCGTTTTGATTCAGCCAGATTTGAGAATCCGCGGGTTCTGGATACCTATTGTAGGGTGATGTAGAACCGACAAATAAGTCTTGGTCGCCATCCATATCGATATCTGCGACGCACAAAGCACCAATGCCATCAGGTCCAATATCTATTTGGAGTTCAGGTTGAGTCGATGTGCCACTGAAGAAATATAAAGCACTGTTTCGCTCGGGATGAGTCAATCGGTGGGAAGCAGCCGCTACCCAATATTTTTTTCCTTGTCCATTGTTCCAAGGCACGGATATCCCCAGTGCGTCTCTTTGCGCAGGTTCAGATTTCAAGGCTTCAAAACGCTTCCCCTCCCGGTTGATAAAAATACCTGGAGATTGATTGGCCCCTCCGGAAATCCAAAGGTCTTCCCAGCCATCATCATTGATATCCTGCCAGCTCAAACTAGGGGCATTGGGTTCTACCAGTGATTTTGATGGATTTGTAGAAGAGGGTATGCCCGGCCTAGTTCGATGTCTGAAATTCAATAAATGACTGACATCTGTAAAAAGCGGTTTTACATTTCTTATGACACTCTGCTCCTTGCTTGACTGCTCCTCCGAATATCTCACCACGTAATGTTGATTAGAAACTATATCAGGAATCCTCGTCACACGTTTGTTGGGCCAGATGATTTCCAATGTGACAGGCTCGGATCCCTTGCTTGAGATGGCAAATGTTCGGGTAGGTTCATCAGACGATAGGTAGCGTCCACCTGCATGGATAGTCTGGCTTTGGATCAGTGTTTGATTGAGCAGTCGAATGCGCGCTCCGATACCGCTTCTGTTATGCGCTGGGCCTTTCAGAGTTACTTTTACCCTAGGAGCAGTTGCATCGTTTCGCAATATGACGGCGGAAGCATTAAGTTGATTGATCACAGCATCGAGATCTCCGTCATTGTCGAGATCTCCGACTGCCATGCCATACGAGATGCCTGAAATATTGAATCCCCATTGATTATCAGCAGGTTCGAAATAGCCGTTCCCTGCATTGCGGAATGAGGCGTTCTTTGTAATGAAGGAGGGATGGAATTGACGGGACCTTTTCCTGTCAAATTTGGAGAGCTGCATGGTGCGTAATTGATCCTGGCTGTCCTGATCCATGACATCAAAACTGAAGCCGTTAGTGACTAAAAGATCCTCATATCCATCCAAGTCAACATCCAGGAAAACGGGGCACCATGACCAATCCGTGGCTGCGATTCCTGCCATTAATGCAATTTCAGAGAATGATCCATCTGCTCGCCCTTTGAATAGCGTGTTTCGGTTGTATCTTGGAATGCCATTTACTTGTTGAATAACAGCTGGAGATGAATGCTGCTTTGCCAATTGCGTCATTCGCTTTGTGCCTTCTCGGGCGAACATGTCCACAACATAAAAATCATCCACACCATCTCGATTAATATCCGCCATATCGACCCCCATCGACGAGCGACTGGTGTGGCGTATTTTATCACGATCCAAAGCATTGAATGTTCCATCTCCGTTATTGATCCATATCCTGTCCGGTGTGGCGTTATCCGTACAGACGTAAATATCGGGAGATCCATCCTGATTCAAATCACGCAACATGACTGCCAGACTCCAATCCCTCGGGGGTTGCACTGGTTTTCCATCCGCCGTGTTAAAAGTTCCTTTTCTGTATTGTACTGCCTGGAATTGTCCTTCACCGTTGTTCAAATAAACACCATCCGCCTCCGGCAGTTCGCGGAGTCGACCTTTTTTTGAAACGATGAAGCGGTTCCTTAAACGTGGATTAGTGGTTGGCCTTCCATTGACATGTGTAACGATATACTGACCATTTTGATTGGTCAGTTTGTAGTCGGTGGTGGGGTCTGCCGTATGCATTTCGTCGATATAATGAGCGCAGTAGAGATCAAGGTCGCCATCTGCGTCAATATCAGCCAACGCCATCGAGAATGGGGAAGATACTTTTGATAATCCTGATTCTTTTGACTCGCGGAATTTCCCATTGCCCTCGTTCAAGAAAAGGCGGGTCCCAACCGCGATTCCATTCACTAATAAATCCAGATCTCGATCGCCATCGACATCAACCAAGGCGGCTGCCGTTGATCGCTGATCTGCGCAGGAGGCAAGGCCTAGATTGATCTCAGAGAATGTCCAATTACCTTTGTTAATATAAAGTTTGTTAGGGCCTTGAAGGTTGCAAAAATAGGCATCCACCCAACCATCGTCATTAACGTCCCCCAGTGCAACGCCCGAACCATTATGTGCCACGGCATCGGTAAGGAAGGCATCACCTTTGAGTTCATTCACAAATCGAATTTCCGTTTCATGCGAATGAAGTTGTGTAAATCCAACCGTACGTGACGAACGATGCGTTATTTCCAGAGGGATTGTTTCGTGTTTGCCTGCATGAGTCGCATCCACAGTCGCTGCAGTCGTCAGGAGGGGCAAAATAAATGGACTCAAGGTCAGCCAGCTCAACAAGAAT
>KB911971.1 GCA_000383715.1 Verrucomicrobia bacterium SCGC AAA164-E04 | reverse complement strand
TTTCTGTTTTGCCAACAAACTTGTCAGGATTGTCCGGAAGACCACTCCCATTTAAATTTCCCGCGCCGTTGCCTATATCGTCTCCAGTCTGGAAGGCCGTTGTAACGGGCGTTTACCTGTCGTGTTTTACTGTCCATTTAATTTGGAAAGATTAGCGAACTTAAAATGGCAGGTCAAACAGGAAATGAACGAATTCAGCCAGAATGTGTTTTCACTTCGTGCTACCCATTTTGGGATAGAGGATGATATGCCCGTCATTAACTTCCACACGATTCAGAGCGAGAGCTAAATCATGCAAACGTGAATGGACTTTGAATATGCGATTGAAAGTATGCTTTTGAAGGGGCCCAAAAATGGAATTCATGACACTATTTCCCTGGTAGCTGATCGATTCGAACATCTCACCTGTCGGGTCATCAGAAAAGGTGAGATGTATTTTAACAGGTTTGGTACCTGTTCGAATTTTGACATCTTTACCTATCCAGCCCATGGGAATCTTAGCAATTCTTTTGAGCCCATTCGACGCTGTTTGGCGCAAACTTGAGTTGTGAATTCGATGCAACCAGCGGAGCATGTTTTTATTATTGACGTTCAAGGAATCCAAATTCAGTTGCAACTGCCCATCCAGCATACCTCCGCGGAATGAGGCGTTTCCTCTGGATATTATAGATTCCCTTGAGAGAAAATTTGCATCCATTAAGTTGATATTGAAAAAAGCTTGGATCCTGTTTTTTTTGATTTTGACTAATGTCGTATTGCGCGAGCCTCCTAGTCGGGAATCATACTTTAAAATTGCATTCACTTCCTTTTCTCCCAATTTGATCGGCTTCTGAGCTTTGCCACTTAGAGCGAGAGAAAAAAAACGATGCAACTTACTCTTAACGTTCGCGAATTCTGTTGCAGAAATTTCAAGCTCATCTTCAAACGCAAGATTCTGGTATTCTCCAGGATACCCACCTAATGCCTCCGTTTGGCTCACTTGAGGCAAAAACAAGGATTTCACCACAAAAAGAGAGATTAAAGCGAGAAGGGCTGCACCAACCATGGTGAAAACACCACAGGTCAGTAAGATGAGTGTTCCATTATTTCGCTCCTGATGATCCTCAGCTGCAGATAGAGCTTGCTGCTCACCCCGTGTCAAAGTCTCCAAACTCCCAAAAACTTCAGTCACATTTACAAATGACTGGTCGGAGTGGGGAGATGATGGTTTATCTGCAGACATTAGTTTTACAAATAATAGGGTCAGCACTCAGAATGCCAAAAATGCCAAATGTTACTTAAAACCGACATCAGAGGATCTTTTTCTAGAACTTAAGAATTTGCTAAGCCCTTTGCGGTATTTTCGCATCGACAGCAAAACACATTATACTTTGTACAGCATATAATTATGACATATCACAAAAAATACCTGAAATATCAGGAAAAAAATGCATATCAATGCTCTGCCATGCATTCGCAATGCATGGCAGAGCATCCTGGAGATTTCAAGAAGAGGGCCGGCGTTCAACTCGACTCAAGAAATCACCCTTGAAAACATGCGTTTTGACTAGATCATTCGTTTTCAAATCCGCGTCTGATTTGATAATTTCACCTGTTTCAACTACTTGTGAAATCGAATACCCACGCGAAAGGACTTGAACAGGGCCCAATAACTTGAGCTCAGCCGATACTTGTTTTAGGTGATGTTGATTCTGCGCCAGACCAGTCGCGACAGCGACCAGGAACTGCCTCTGAATGCGAGCGAATTGCCCGGTTTGTTCTGCAAGTTGGCGATCCGGATGCAGTGTCCTCATCAAACCTTTGTTTTGCTGAAAACGTTCCTTCAAAAGATACAACTGATGCCTGGCTGCACGGTTCAGTCTATCCTGTAAGTCATCCAAATGCTGCGCATGCCGTTCCGTGACTCGCCGCGGATGGAGATAATCAAGGCGGCGTCCGACTTGCTCAAGATGTATCATGGCCTGCGCACAAAAGGACTGCAGAACACTTGTCATATGGTCGTGCACTTCAACGAGAAAGTGGCTTACTGCCATTGCCCCTTCGGAAATCAATTCGGCAGCCGCACTAGGAGTGGCTGCTCTGGCATCTGCCACAAAATCACTGATAGTAAAATCAATTTCATGACCAACAGCAGATATCACAGGTAAGGCTGATGCTGCGAGGGCACGTGCCACAACCTCTTCGTTGAAAGCCCACAGATCCTCCAAACTGCCCCCACCACGCGTGACAAGGATCAGGTCCAAATGAGATGATTCATGATTTTCCACATGCCATTCGTTGAGTAGACCCATTGCAGAAGCAATTTCCTCAGCTGCCCCCTGGCCTTGCACTCGACAGCTGGCTATTACCAATTTGAGCCCGGGATGGCGCCGACCAAGAACGTGCGCAACATCGCGTACCGCCGCCCCACTTGAAGACGTGACAACACCGATTCGACTAGGATATTTCGGGAGTGGACGTTTTCGTTCCGCATCAAAAAGCCCTTCATCCTTGAGCTTCTTCTTTAATTTTTCAAAAGCCAATTGCAGAGCACCCACGCCATCCAGCTCAATCCCCCTGACGATAAGTTGATACTGGCCACGTGGCATGTACACCGAAATGTCGCCTTTCAGCACCAACTTGACTCCCTGTTGTAACCGCTCTCGGTGTGAAACACGTTCTCCCCGAAAAAGCACACAGGACAATTGAGCATCTCCATCCTTGAGGGTAAAATAACAATGGCCGGAGCTTTGAGCCCTGAAATTACTGATTTCACCCGATACATGTATGGATCGAAATCCCCCCTCGAGGAGATTGCGAATCTTTTGAGTCAAATCCCCTACTGTCAATACCGTTGGCTTTTCAGGTTGAACAGGCTGGGAGGCCTTTTTCGACTTCACAGGAATCTCTTTCCCCTCGGAGGCAAAGAGATTCTCAAACTCCCATTGAGATGACTGTCGTCGTGGCATAATCAGGGTCGCAAACGGCTAACGAAAGCATCCAGCGTGTTGACGGGACGCTGGCATACATAATCCTCGCAGATATATGCAGTCGCTTTGTTGTCCAATCTGGATACCGATTGAATGAATGCTAAATGGGTGGAAAGAAATTGCTGTCCCTCCTTCCCGTCTGCAAGTAACACCACTTTGCCGGGAATAAAGATCTCATTGAGTTCACGTTTCATTTCGATCAACAGTGACGATGCGGGATCCGCCGCAAAAACAATCTGACGCGTTGGATGGAGAAAGTGATCCACAGCCACCAACATTTGAGGCATCCCCGATGGTTGATTGCTCAAGTTGACTGAAAAAGAATCCAGAGAGGATTGGGCTTTTTCCAAAGTCTGCGCATTTCCAAGCATGTGATTCAGCCTCAAAAGATTCATGATAGCGATCGAATTGGCTGAGGGCTCCGCGCCGTCATAATCATCTTTCATCCTCAACAGGATATTCTTACTTCCAGCTTCCGTTGCAAAATAACCGCCGTGATCGCTATCCCAGAAAAGTGCATCCTGTCGCTCTTGAAGTTCTGCTGCCCATTCAATCCATCGAATGTCAAATGTCGTTTCATACAAGTCGAGGAGACCGTTGATCAAAAAGGCGTGATCATCCAGAAAACCCTCAATGCCTGAACGCTCACCGCGAAAGATTCGGTATAAAGTTTGGTTGGAGCTGTCATACATGTGATCGCGTATGAAGGATGTCGCTTTCATGGCGGCTTGACGGTATTTGTCTCCATCGGGAAGAATCTGACCTGCCTTGGCGAACGCAGAAATCATGAGCCCATTCCATGCAGTGATGATTTTGTCATCGAGATGAGGGCGAGGCCGCTTGTCGCGCGCCGTTTTCAGCCTTTGCCGGGCATCGTTCATGGCCTTTTCAACTGCTTGCGTACTTACCTTGAATTTGTCCGCAACACCAGCGGCATCCATGCGCTGTATCAAAATATTTTTATTTTTGAACTCTTCGTGAGGATCGCTTCCCACTGGCGCATTGCCACCCTTTACCACGCCGTACATGGCATTGAACCATGCAGCCTTCTCTTCACCGAGGAGGCTGTTGACTTCATCATATTCCCAAACATAAAAAGCGCCTTCTGCATGATCAGGTTTACCCTCTTCGATCACACTGTCCGCATCTTCTGCTGAATAAAAACCTCCGTCAGGCGAAGTCATGTCAGACAGGACGTAATCCAGGATAGCACTCGCTACGTCAGCATAACGTTCCTTTCTGGTAATCTGAAATGCTTCCAGGTAGCTGATTGCCAGTTGAGCCTGGTCATAAAGCATTTTTTCAAAGTGAGGCACATGCCAATGCTGATCGACTGCATAGCGGTGAAAACCACCCCCAAGGTGGTCTCGAATTCCTCCTTTGGCCATGACATCCAAAGTCTCCAAGGTCATCGACAATGCTTCGGCTCCTTCGGGAGAGGTTTTCCCCTTTCGATACATGTGACGAAGCAGAAAATTAAAAATAACGGGTCTCGGAAATTTGGGCGCGGCTCCAAAACCTTTATTTTCTTCATCATACTGAGAAGCAATACGGGCATAAGCTTTTTCGAGCACTGAATGATCGAGTTTCTGCCCTGAACTTGGTTTGCTTGCGAATACTTCACGCAATTTTTTAACCACGTCGTTTCCACTATCGATCAGACGTTGACGGTCATTCTTCCAGGCATCCCCAATTTGTTTGCAAATATCTGGAAATCCGGGCCGACCAAACTTACTTTCCGGCGGAAAATACGTTCCCCCCACCACCGGTTTAAGGTCCGGAGTCAACCAAACACTCATGGGCCAACCACCGCTTCCAGTCGTTGCCTGAACAAAAGTCATGTATATCTTATCGACATCCGGACGCTCTTCACGATCAAGTTTCACACAGACAAAATACTCGTTCATGACCTTGGCAATCTCCTCATCCTCAAAGGACTCATGCGCCATTACATGGCACCAGTGGCAGGTGGAATAACCGATGGAAAGAAAGATCATTTTATTCTCGGACCTGGCTTTCTCAAAAGCTTCCTCCCCCCAGGAATACCAGTCCACAGGATTGTGAGCATGCTGCAACAAATAAGGTGATTTTTCGTTGGCCAATCGGTTGGTATGATTCATGGGGTTTTCCGGGGCAGCTGCCTCGGCATTAGCTTTTTTCATAAAATGAAAACCGAGGAACAGGGTACATGTAGTCACCACCATCGTACCCAGAAGAATTTGAAAAGGTAAAACGGAGGACGGTTGTGGATTCGATTCAGTGGATTTCATTAACTTTTTGTTTGGTCGAGATTGCGCAACGTATTAACCGGTAAACCACATCATTTCGAGAGTGTGGTTCTTTGTTTGATCTCAAAGCTCATGGAGTTCGTCCGCAAAGAATCACTTCATGTGTCTTCAATCCTTCAGAAGTTTGATTTCCAGCTTGCGATATTCCACCGGATGACTCTCCGACTGCAGGGATATGCTTCCGCCCGAAATACGGATATCACCGCCATTGGCATCAATCAGGGTTTTGGAGTGAGCATCTCCATCATCCAGTACGGGATGAGTCAGTTCAAAAACCGTTTCTCCTTCCATGATGCATTTCAAAGATTCATGCCCACGCACTTCCACCTCAACACTCACCCATTGCTCCCCATGATAGGTCTTTGAGCTGGAGTTGGTGCAATGCCTTTTAGTCAATCGACCATCCAAAGCGATGTGAGTGCCTGGAGTGCAGATGTTGGCAGTCGTACGCTTATTTTCCCCATCGCCTCCGAGAAGCTGCACTTCGATCGAAGCTGGAAAATCCTGATCTACATCCATCGTTTCGGGCAGTTCACCATGCAACATCAATCCGCTGTTCCGGATCGCCCAGCCTGGACCACCTTTCACCTGTTGCCCCACAAATCGATACTCAGCACGAAGGACATAATGACTGTAAGGTGTGTTATAAAACAAGTGCCCAAAAGTCTCTTTGAACTCGGGATACGCTTGCGGATCATATCCCACTTTCAATACCCCATCTTCGACGCGGAATGTATTCCCATAATTTTCACCGATTTTGTGATAGCGAATCTTGGGAACCCAACCCTCAAGGTCTTTCCCGTTGAATAACTGAATCCAGCCTTCCTCGGCGTGCATGAAAGGTAACTGAAGAAAAAGAACCGCAAGGCTGAGTGACAGACTGACCTGCATACGATGCATGGAAAAAGGAGTGTTTTGCATGCCTCTTATTGAATCAGGGTTACCTCCTCGATACAAGCTTGGTTAAACATCATGCCATTACTCCAAGGATGACCTTTGAATGAAGGAAGATACGAAAGCCTGAAAAGCTTCACACTCACAAGTCTCTGCACGATGGAAGTTAACAAATGGCTCTATGCTCCCTGTATCCTATGAGGGCGACAGGGGCGTTTCCGGCTTTGAAATTAAAAACACCCCTTTTCGGAATGGAACCCACTACACGTATGTTTGATAAAGGGGATTTCAATCATAGAGGGTCTCATGTTGACTTTGTTTCGTTCAATAACTCCATTCTGCTTCTCACGTCATTGATTGAGGCCGAAGGCTAAGTGGTAAGGGTGGGTAAAGCCGCCGACGCCTGGCTTTACCCACCCTTTGGTCTCGGACGACTGCTGACCGAAGTCGATTCATTTTGCCTCAGAGGATATGGAAAACATGCTTCCATCACAAAGGCGGGGGATTTGATAATCGGTAATGATGCACACACGACTTGCATGCCACTTGCTATTCTCACTAAGGAATCCAATGGGAACACTCAACAGCCAAGTATCTTTCCTAACCGCATGCCCCTGATGGTAAGCGATCCGATCTAACTTTGTTCCTGCATGATTCTTGTATCAGATAATGAAAACATACTGACAAACGGCAGACAAACTGTCATAGTTTCGCACTTGAACCCAAGTAGACATATCACAATCCACAAGATAATTCCTACGCTTTCAGTTCTTCATTTTGCATCCCTTGGCGTCGTTTTCCGGATGATGTTTTTTTTCAGTTCTTTTGCTCTTTTTTCAGCCGAACATAGCGAAGGAGAAAGACTCTTTGCGCTCAAAGTAAAGCCACTCTTTGCTGAAAAATGCATGGCTTGCCATGGCTCAGACCCAGAAAAAATAAAAGGGGATTTCAACATGCTCTCCAGGGCATCCACCCTGAAAGGTGGAGAGAACTATGGTGAGGACGTTTTGATTCCGCAAAAAGGTGAGGAAAGCATTCTCTTTCAGTTAACCACGCGTGTTGTCGAGGACTATGAAATGCCCCCCAAAGAAGCCGACAAACTTTCACAACAACAGAGCCTGTGGATACGAGATTGGATCAACGCGGGAGCACCTTGGCCAGATAAAGCCAGGATCAAGGTGATTCAGAACCAATTTGCCGAAGGCGTCAAAGCCCCAACCTCCGGAGGACTCGACGATGAATGGTCCAATCGCAGGTACGACACGGAACATCTGTGGGCGTATCGTCCCCTCAAAGTAAAATCACCTCCTGAAGGAGTCCATCCGATCGATTGGTTTATCAACCGGAAACTGAAAACTGCCGGACTCTCCCCTGCCCCGGAAGCAAGGTCAAAAGAGCTGGCACGTCGCCTGAGCTATGGGCTTACCGGACTCCCCCCTGAACCCAAATCTGTTCAACATTTTTCGCACAATCAGAAGCAGGGGACGACTCAGGCTGTCCTTGAATATGCCCGCCAATTAATGCAATCGGATCACTATGGCGAGCATTTCGGGAGGCAATGGCTGGATGTCGTGCGCTACGCGGATTCAGCTGGTTTTGCAAACGATTATTCCCGCCCCAACGCCTGGCGTTACCGGGATTATGTGATTCGAGCTTTCAATGACGACAAACCTTATGACCATTTTGTGCGTGAGCAGATTGCCGGGGATGAAATCGATGCCAAAGATCCAGAAAAGCTCATTGCCACGGGATTTTTACGTATGGGACCTTGGGAACAGACGGGCATGAGCGTCTTTAAAATCACACGCCAACAGTGGTTGGATGATGTAACAGATTCCGTCGGCCAAACGTTCCTTGGCCAACCGCTTCAATGTGCCAAATGCCACGACCACAAGTTTGACCCGATACCAACACGTGATTATTACCGCATGATGGCGGTGTTCTCCACTACTCAATTTGCGGATAGGGATGCTCCTTTCCTGGAAACTGAAAATCGTGAGGGTTTTAACACTTCACAGGAGTGGACAAAGGCAAAGATACAAGCCTACCAGCAACAGCACAAAGAACTCCAGGGCCGGGTCAACCAGAACCGACAACAAGAAACGGGGGATGCCAAAGTCGGGAACAATGGTCTGGACCCAGGTGATGAGGCCTCCTTGGCTCGTATGAATAAAAATATTTCCAGACATCAGTGGGAACTGGAAAAAGTCCTTCCCATCGCATTCTCAGTGCATACGGGAAAGACGATTGAACGCAACAATGTCAACAGCCGCATTCGTCCACCCAGAGATCCCTGGGCCAAGGGTTACATCAAAAAGGACACCATTCTGACAGGAGGCAACGTATTTGCGGATGGTGAGCCTGTTGATCCAGGCGCCTTGAGTGTTGCAGCATTCCTCGGGAAAATGAAACCAGTGAACTTCCCGGAGCCCCGCGGAAAAAGAAGAAAAGCACTTGCAGACTGGATCACCAATCCGCAAAACCCTTTAACCGCAAGAGTCATGGTCAACCGCGTATGGTCCTGGCATTTTGGCAGGGGCATTGCTGGCAATCCAAATAACTTTGGAGCCACAGGCAGTTTACCAACCCACCCTGCTCTGCTTGATTTCCTCGCAGACTGGTTCTTGAAGCATGATCGGTCAGTAAAAAAACTCAACGAACTCATTCTTGGCTCATCTGCTTATCGACGAAGCACCCGCCACCCATCACCGGAACGAATGGTTTCAAAAGATCCTAAAGGGCAACTTTACGCGGCATTCACGCCCAGAAGGCTCACTGCCGAAGAACTACGTGACTCCATGTTGAGTACAAGCGGGGAGCTCAACCGTCGAGTTGGAGGTATCCCCTGTCGTCCAGACCTCAATCAGGAAGTCGCCGTCCAGCCTCGCCAGATCATGGGAGGGACGGCATCGGTATATGAACCAGACCCCCTTCCCTCGCTTCGGAACCGTCGCAGCGTCTATGCAGAAAAATTACGGGGCCTGCGCGATCCATTTTTGGAAACCTTCAACCAACCCGGTCCAGATAAATCCTGTGAGTTACGCGCGACCTCGACAGTCGCTCCCCAGGCATTGACTTTATTCAATGCAGCGGAAATACATGACCGCGCCTTGGCATTTGCCGCTAGATTACTCCGGGAAAGAAAGAATCCTGAAACGATTATCGGACGTGCATTTTCACTGGCTCTAGGTCGCTCACCTTTACCAGATGAAGTCGACATCTGCCTCACACACTGGAAAGATGCAACGAGCGAAGAAAAAGAAAAGCTATACGCAAAACCCGATTTCCCAACTGAAATCAAGCGGACGGTCATGGCAGAAAAAACAGGGCAACCCTATGACTTCATTGAAATCATGCCAGCCTACAAAAACTACATACCTGATCTTCAACCCGCCCAAACAAACGCACGCACCCGGGGGCTCGCACAAGTCTGTCTGGTGCTTTTCAACCTCAATGAGTTTGCCTATCTTGATTAGTCACATTCATGTGAAAACTTACACATTACCCCTTCCATGAAAGATACTCGCATCATCACTCAACCAAACCGTCGAGAATTCCTTTACGGATTGGGTGCCGGACTTGGATCGGTAGCTTTCACATCCATGCTGAAAGGCTTGGACTCGCCAACAGGGACACCTCATCATAGGGCTCGAGCCAAACGATGCATTTTTTTAATGATGGAAGGGGGGCCTTCTCATATAGATACCTTTGATCCAAAACCCGAATTAAACAAACGACACCTGCAGGAGTTCTCTCGTTCGGGCGAGATGGAAAGCGCCATGTCATCGGGTAAACGTTACTTTGTAAAAAGCCCGTTCGAGTTCATAAAAGCAGGACAAAATGGATCTGATATTTGTTGTCAGTGGACACACCTGAAAGATTGTGTGGATGACATGTGCTTTTTTCGTGGTGCACAAGTGGAATCGGTCAACCATCCAACGGCATGCTTTCATGTCAACACAGGGAACCGATTCGGCGGAGATCCGGCCATTGGTGCATGGATGACATACGGGCTAGGATCGTTAAACCAGAACTTACCCGGATTTGTTGTGCTTCCCAGAGCCAGTTACCCACAAGGCGGACCTGCCAATTGGTCGAATGGATTCCTTCCGGCACAATTCCAAGGCACCCCTTTCAGAGCAAAAGGAAGCCCTATTCTTGATTTAAATCCACCGGCAGGGATATCCCAACAACGTCAAAGAACCAATCTTGATTTATTGGGCAAACTCAACCAAAAGCATCTTGAGCAAAGATCCGCTCGAAGTGAACTCGAAGCTCGCATGGAATCATATGAACTGGCATTCCGCATGCAGTCAGAGGTACCTGAGGTCCTGGACCTGAAGGGCGAAAACCAGCGCACATTGGAAATGTATGGAATCGGACAGGCCAACACAGATTCCTTCGGCCGAAAATGCCTTCTGGCTCGAAGGCTTGTTGAAAAAGGTGTTCGGTTCGTTCAGGCCTATGCAGGTAACTGGGATAGCCACGATTATATTGAAAGAGCACATGGCAACCTCATTCATTCGGTGGATCGCCCCATTGCAGCCCTGCTGAAGGATCTGAAAAATCGAGGTCTACTGGACGAAACGCTTGTCTTTTTCTGTGGTGAATTTGGACGGACGCCCGATAACGGCATTCGAGGCGGCGGAAAATCCTATGGCCGTGATCACAATGCAAAGGCCATGGCCATGTGGTTTGCCGGAGGTGGAACCAAGGGAGGTCACACCATAGGGGCCACCGATGAAATCGGCGCAGAAGCCGTCGAGAATGTCCATCATATCAGGGACATACATGTGACCTTGCTTCATCTTCTAGGTTTGGATGACAATAAATTAACTTACTACCACGCAGGAAGATTCAAACAACTGAGTCAGTTTGGTGGACAGGTGATTCAGGAAATTATAGGGTAAAAGCATGAGCGAGACTTCGACTTTAATGCACGTTTTCCCTGGCCAAGGTTCCCAAAAGAAAGGCATGGGAGAAGGTTTGTTTGAGCAATTTCCAGAGATCACGGCTGCAGCGAATAAGGTGTTGGGGTATTCTGTCCAGTCACTTTGCCTTGAAGATAGTGATGAACAATTGAATCTGACGCAATTCACGCAACCCGCGCTTTACACCGTCAATGCATTGACTTACCTGAAAAACAAACAAGATACCAAGCGCCAGCCTGATTTTATGGCTGGACATAGCTTGGGTGAGTATAACGCTTTGTTGGCGGCGGGAGTATTTGATTTTGAGACCGGTCTCACACTGGTTCAAAAGCGTGGGGCTCTCATGGCAGAAGCCAAGGGGGGCGGCATGGCGGCAGTTTTAGGGATGGATATCCAACAAATCCGGGAAGTGATTCAAAACAGCGGTAGCAAAGAAGTAAGCGTTGCCAACCTGAACGCCCCGCAACAAACGGTTTTGACCGGCAGCAAAGAAGGCATTCTGGAGATCAAATCAGCCTTTGAATCAGCTGGAGCAAAACGTTATATCCCGCTGAATGTGAGCGGTGCTTTTCATTCTCCTTTCATGGAACCCGCTCGCAAAGAATTTAAAACATTCCTGAAATCGTTCACCTTTGGTTCGCCGACGATCCCGGTTATTTCCAATGTCGAAGCCACTCCTTACCCAAGGGATGGCGTTGCCGAGCTGCTCGCTCAGCAGATCACATCGCCTGTGCGCTGGGTAGAAACGATTCAATACCTCAAAAAGCAATCTGACCCGGCCTTTGAGGAAATGGGCCCGGGTAAAGTCCTCAGGGGCCTCATTCGCCAAATTTCATAGAAATCAAGCAATCCTCAAGCCGCAATTCAGACAAGCTGAATTACACGATAAGCCAGGGAACTGCTATCGCAGGCCTCTGAGCAGCACCATAGCCCTGACAAAAAGCTACCACTCAAGATGCAACCGCCAACACTTGAATCTCTCTAACCTTAGAACTTCGGCTTTGCATTTTCATAAACTTCGCTTTTGGTTCCGGTTTTTCGAGTCTCTGCATCGATGTTGGCGAGAAAGTTCACCATCAAATGGTGCATTTTCTCAACCTTGCCGACGTGACGAACAGAGAGATCCTTTGCTTCCTCCAGATCTGTGGAAATGTTAAAAAGTTCCAATCGATTTTTGTTCCAGGTTTTGACCAGTTTGTAATCCCCCATTATCAGTGCTGTTTCAGGCGAACGGGCTACGGCTTGATGGAAGAACAAAAAGGGTTGACCTCGAGAAACGATCCCCTTTCCACGATGCATCATGATCGAGGTCAAATCACCCCCATCCAGGGCTTCCGGTAGTTCGAATTTATTGCCAACCAAGGCAGCCATGGTCGGAAAAATATCCAATCCGGTCACTGGCACATGACTCACGACCCCACCTTGAACACCAGGTCCGTTGATGATGAAGGGAACTCGAATCCCTCCCTCATACACAGACCCCTTTCCATCTCGAAGCGGGAAATTGCGGGGCAGGTTTCTAAGGGGCTCTCCAGGCAAGGTGTTGCGTCCGCCATTGTCCGAGAGAAAGAAAATATAAGTAGAATTCTCTAGACCCAATGAATGGATTTTTTCCATCAGGATACCAATCCCTTGATCTACATCATGAGTCATTGCAGCGAAAGTCGGCATCGAATGTTTCTGACCAGATTTCAATTTTTCAACTTTTGCCAGCGTTTGATCACGATAGTAAATATCCAGATGCACGGCATAATGGGATACCTGCACGAAAAAAGGATTCCCTGACCTTTGCTGTTGCTCCATGAATTCACATGTTCTTTGGGTGATCCCGAATATCTGCTTTGGATCCCTCTGCGCAGCTGGACCACCGGACCCCTTGCCTCCCCCGGTTTCATTACTGGTATCACCGTCACTCAAGTCATACCCCATGGCTTCCGGACTTACATGGTCAAAGCGCATATCCCACTTTCCAAAATGAGCAGTGCGGTAATCAGGCTCCGCTTGTTTCAACATTTGCGGCAGGCTGAGTTGTTCTCGATAGCGCGTAGTCCAATTCCTTTGATCCTTTTGATAGATGTGACGAGCCGGAGTTTGACCAATGAGCACACTTCGTCGAGTGGGACAGCAATAAGGCGCGGGAGCGTATCCCCTGCTGAAGCGCATGCCTGTTTCAGCCAAACGCTCGACATTCGGTGTCAGAAAAAAATCACTCCGTGTTCGCGCGTCATCAGGATTCATTTTCAGCGATGTGCCGACCCAGCTTTGATCATCTGTCATCAGGATAATAAAATTGGGAGCACTGACACCGCCTTGAATCATAAAAACACCTGCAAAAATGAGATGAATCAAACATATGATAAATAACCTCCTGGGTAAGTATGACCGATATAACCAGATAAGATTCATAACGTCCGATCATCTTCACTTCATACAAGGTTGTCACACCTAATTTTGAATTTAAAGATTACTGAAGTTTTTATTCTCCGAGCGCAGGGTATTACAAAGATACGGATTGTCTCTTATCAACCTCTCTTGGAGAACATTGAAAGCGAAAAAGGCAAGACGATTAGTCGGAAGTTCAAAATAGAATCATTAGGCAGATTGGACATTTCAGATTTTGCAATAAGGCCGCATTACTTATGGTACTTTTTTGATTTCACTTTCTATAATGATTGCAAGCCGGTTTATCAGCGAAATTGCACTACCCAGACTGCTCCTTTCATCGACTCACCATCTTAGCACGGCATCTGCGGCTTTTTCTGGATAGTCTACAGAATGGCCAAGCGCAGCGCCTGAACATGTCAAGAGACAACATCATAAGTTATTTTTATATAATTGACATTTCGACTTCCTATTGAAGAAAATGGTTGTGTGATTTTCAATTTTAACGATTGAAATCTGACCTGAATTACGAATATACGATGTCAGAAGAAGGTAAGTCGAAAATTAAAGGATCAGCTTCTGAAAAAGAGGATCTCTTTGAATTAGCAGATAAGATAGCTCTGGATGCCGTTTGGCAGACTGACTTGACCTCTGGGAAAACCACTGTCTCCCGTAACACTTGTTCCCTGTTGGGGCACCCTTCTAACAGCATTGACAATGAGGATAATTCGCATCAATGGTTTTTGTCACAAGTTCACCCCAAAGATGCCCGTAAAGTCAAAGCCGCGGTACTCAGACACTGGAAACATCGCACCCCCTTTAAGCTCGATTTTCGGTTTCTCGGCAAGGATGGCAAATACCGCTGGCTTGAAGCTCGCGGGCAGGCAACTTGGGATAATGAAGAAAAGCCAGTGCATTTTGCAGGGCACTTGAGCGATATCCATGAACGTAAACTGGAAGCAGAAACAATACAGCTCCGTGAAAGTCGCCTGAATGAAGCCGAAAGCCTTGTCAATGCAGGGAATTGGGAGCTCGATCTAGTAACAAACAAACTCCACTGGTCACCTCGAATATTCTCCATTTTTGAAATTGATCCACAGGAGTTTAATGCTTCTTCTGAAACCTTTTTTACAGTTGTTCATCCGGAGGATCGCGATGCCGTCAGGAAAACTTATCTGAATTCTGTCAAAAATCACAATCTTTACGCGATTAATCACAGACTCCTCATGCCAGATGGACGCATTAAGTATGTCGAAGAGCATGGTCATACGGTTTACGATTCGGAAGGCAGTCCGCTAAGAACACTTGGGACCGTGCAGGACATCACGGAACGGGAGGCAGCTAGGCAAGAGCTTCAGCAGCTGAATGAAAAACTCGAAACGCTGGTAGAAGCGCGTACGCTGGGATTGAATGATGCACGCATAAAACTCGAACGAATCAATAGCGAGCTGGAAGGACGGGTCAGAGAGCGAACCCTGAAACTAGAAACCGCCAATCAGTTCCTGCAAATGAGCGAGCAAAGGTTCCGCATTTTGTTTGAGGGCATGCGTGACGGATTAGCCTTATGCGATCCCTCGATGCGACTCTCGCTGTGCAATAAAGAATTTGAAAGGTTAACCGGATACACTCGCAAGGAAATGGAAGGTACCAACCTGCTTGAAAAGCTAGTTCACCCCGAGGATCACGCACGCCTGATTAAAAACAATGCAAAACGCCTTGCAGGCGAGAAGGTCAATCATAATTACGAATTCCGCTGGATCCGCAAAGACGGAGAGACCAGGTTCATCGACGGTAGTTTCGATACAGTTTATTTTGAAGACAAATTGATCGGGATTCAGGGAATTTGCCGTGATATTACCGATCGAAGGCTTGCCGACGTGGAGCTACGCAAACTAAACGAGGACTTGGAGCTCCGCGTTAAGGAGCGCACCCGAGATCTGGAGGAGGCGCGTGATTCCGCCATGGCAGCTAACCATGCAAAAAGTGAATTTCTCTCACGTGTCAGCCACGAATTGCGTACCCCTCTTAACGGCATCATTGGATTTTCCAAACTGCTGCAGATGTCAAATCTAGCCGAACGCGCTGAGAAGAATGTTAACTTGATCCATAAATCAGGAAAACATTTGCTGGACCTGATTAATGACATGCTCGACATTTCTAGAATCGAGAGCGGCTCTGTCGATTTTTCTTTTACTTTGATAAATATCAACGAATTGCTGAACGAAATCATCGGTCTGGTTGGCCCCATGTCTGATGAGAGAAAAATCTCAGTATCCCTCGATAATAAAGTGGAAGAAAAACTGGAGTGGAAAGCTGACCACAAGCGCCTTCGTCAGATTTTTTGGAATCTGGCTTCCAATGGTATCAAATACAATCGCGTTGGCGGGGATCTGACTTTCAGAGCCGAAACAAGAGATGAGAAGTGGCTTCGAATCTCGGTCATCGATACTGGCTTGGGCATCCCAAAGAGCAAGATGCACCGGCTATTTTCGCCCTTCGATCGTCTGGATATGGAATGCGAACAATCCGAAATCTCGGGCACGGGTCTAGGTTTACCCATGAGTAAAAGTCTGGTAGAGGCTATGGGGGGCAAGATTTTAGTAGAAAGCGAAGAGGGTAAGGGTTCTTCTTTTATCATCGAATTCGATCTGACAGCGGAAATGACTTAACCTGAACAGCCCCCAAAAAAATCTTCTTAATCATCAGTTTCTTGTAAATAAAGTAAACGAGGTTCCAGGAACCTAACGTTAAATGGAGCCCCAAACCTCAAATATCCCTCAATCAAGCAAGGCAGGAATTATCTTTCTCTACGACTCAAAATAGAGGTTAGGTTTCATTACTTGCTTGGTTCTCCTGAGTTATTCTTACCATTATATCATCCAAAATATTTTGGATCGCAACCACTGGCAGCAATAATGGAATTTTCGTGTGAAAATTGCAGTGAAGCGCATGCACCAGCAGAAGCACATTATTGTTTTCAGACTTCTAATGAATCTTTTAAATTATCTATCAACTCGTTCAGAGCAGTTCCATAAACAACCTCGAATACTCGATAAGTAAAAACTTATCGAACCTGCTGCCAGTTTGAAACACCCGTTCCCATTCCACCCTGAATGATCCAAGGGAGCTTGATGGGCTTATCTCCCTTTGACTGAAAAAGGATCCCGCTTCCATATTCCAGGCGAGGATCAAGTCGGCGGTTGGAATTTTTCTTTTCAGTGACATTTAATTGGGCTGCTTTCATTGTTTTATTGGGCCTATAAACACTTGATCCATTTTGTGCATGAAACCCTGGCAACTGATCACTCGAGAAGGGAAATAACTTAAGTAGTCCATTATAGCTAATTTTTCGGCAGAAGGCTCACGAGGGCTTGGCTGACCAAAACTTTAGCTTAGCATCCAGCGACTCTGTTAAAGTCTCTTTCGACTGGGACGATCTCCAAACATCGATTCTTCCGGAAAAAAATTCAGCAAATCAGAACATGAACGATCCGTTTTCCATCCATGCCAGGGTTCCCTCCCCGATACGAACCGGCAGCAGATGAAACAAGCCCGAATGTAAGAGTCGGGGTTGTGTACTTGCTTCGTGCATCTTCTTTATTTAGATTTTGGTCGCTCGGCGAATTCCCATAAACAAGAGCGTCATCTCAATTTATTGAACCCAAACGATCAAATGACCAGAAAAGTGCATTCCCCCTCTTTAGCCATGGTGTCTCTGTTGCTTTTGGGCTCACTTCAAATAAGTTGGGCTGCAGATCAACAGGCTACTTTCAGCCGTGACATCTCTCCTGTTCTTTCCAAGAAATGTTTTCAATGTCACGGTCCTGATCAGGAGCATCGCAAGGGCGATCTTCGATTGGATCAGCCGGATGCAAGCGACGGGCCTTTTGCCGAACATGACGGATATCAGTCCCTCGTGCCGGGAGATTTGGAAAATAGTGAATTATGGTACCGCATCACGACAGATGATGAAGACGACATCATGCCTCCGCCTGATTCGAATCTGGAGGCAATCACTGAAAAAGAAAAAAACGCTCTCAAGCAATGGATTCTTGATGGTGCAAAATACGAGACTTTCTGGGCATTCGATAGTCCCAAAACAAAAGAAGCCCCGACCATCCGATCTGCCAACTGGGGCCGCAATGCTATTGACCGTTTCATTATCAAAAGATTGGAAGAAGGCGGCTTGGAGCCCAGCAACAGAGCCTCCAAGCGAACCTTGATTCGTCGTGTCACTTTGGACCTCACCGGGCTTCCCCCCACCCCGGAAGACATCCATACCTTCTTGAATGATCAGTCAGATACCGCATACGCCGACTTGGTGGATCGACTTCTGGGCAGTCCTGGTTATGGAGAGCATATGGCAAAGTATTGGCTGGATCTGGTTCGATTTGCAGACACGAATGGGTTGCATCACGATCATTATCGAGAAGTCACCCCGTATCGAGATTGGGTGATTCGCTCTTTCAACAACAATTTGAGCTACGACGACTTTGTCCGCTACCAGCTTGCAGGTGACTTGTACGATTCACCCACTCAGGATCAATTAATCGCTTCCGGGTTCAATCGCCTCCATTTGATCATTGATGTCGGTACGGCGTTGCCCGAGGAGAGTTTCACGCGCAACGTCGTGGATCGAGTCACTGCATTTGGCACTGCTTTCATGGGTTTGACCTTACAGTGCGCGAGTTGCCACGATCACAAGTACGACCCGATCACCACCAAGGATTTCTATCAGCTTTTTGCTTTTTTCAACAACTTTGATGGCAAACCTGAGACAGGTGGCCGAAGCGGGCTCGATTTCAAGCGAGGTTTGCAGAAGCCTTACATCGAAATGCCAAGCCCTCACCAGAAGGACCAACTCTACGCATTGAACAAAGAAATCAAGAAGCTTGAACCGAGACTCAAAGTGCTATCCCCCGAAAAAGGGGAAGAGGATTCATTGAGTGAAGAGGACAAAGCCATTCAAGCCTCTCTCAAGAATGATTTAGAGCAACTTAAAAAAGCTCGTGACGAAATACAGATGGCTGTACCGGCTGCCCTCGTCATGAAGGAACGCCAGGAACCTCTTCAGGCACATATCTTGAAGCGGGGCGTCTATGATCAACCGGGCGAACCCGTGCAAAGAAACACACCCGGCTTCCTCCCTCCGCTTCAGTCTACGGGTGAGATCAAATCACGCATGGATTTGGCGAATTGGGTTGTTGCTCCATCCAATCCCCTCACGGCAAGGGTTGCGGTCAATCGTTTTTGGCAACAATGCTTTGGAACCGGCCTGGTGAAAACATCGGCAGATTTCGGCGCTCAAGGTGATCGACCGAGTCATCCTGAATTGCTGGACTATCTGTCACTGCAATTCATGGAATCGGGCTGGGACATCAAGCAGTTGATGCGTGCCATTGTCATGTCAGAAAGCTACCAGCAATCATCAAAAATGAATTCAGAATCAAGAATCAATGATCCTGAAAATCGACTCCTCGCTCGCGGATCAAGGTTTCGCATGGACTCAGAAATGGTGAGGGATCAGGTATTGATGGCAAGCGGGCTTTTGAACCACGACATGTTGGGTAAAAGCGTTAAACCTCCCCAGCCGGCCAAACTATGGCAAATTGTCGCCATGCCTTCTTCCTATCCCAGAATCTTTAAAGCGGATGGTGGTAAAAAAGCCTTTCGCCGGAGTGTCTACACCTTTTGGAAACGTGGGTTACCACCTCCACAGATGACCATTTTTGATGCGCCAACGCGTGAAGCATGTATTGCCAGACGTGAGCGCACCAACACCCCACTGCAAGCGTTGATGCTAATGAACGAGCCTCAGTTTTTCAGCGCAGCAGCTCATTGCGCTCAAGGGATCCTCGAAAACACGGATTGGAAGGATGCACAAAGAATCGAGAAAGCGTACGAAACCATCACATCACAATTACCAACAGACACGGAAGCCAGGGCTCTGAAGCAAGCTCTTGCATCATTCCGTGAGCACTACAACAAAAACGTGGATGCCGCTCAGGCGTTGACATCAGGTTATCTCAGTGGAAATACATCGAACGATGATTCCATCGAATTAGCGTCGTGGACCATGTTGACACATGCATTACTCAACCTTGACATTGTAAAGACTCGACAATAACCGCTTACTCGCTTTATTTCCCATGAATTTCAAGAACTCGCTCATTGACCTTGATCCGATCCAGGAATATCAGAACCTGCAATCACGTCGCAGCTTCCTCCGTGCCTCCGCGATGGGATTAGGGGCGACCGTGTTTGGATCGATGCCGACACGTGGCTCAGGTCTGAAATCACCTGGCGGCACCCATTTTACCCCCAAAGCCAAAAGAGTCATCTTCCTCTTCATGGCGGGTGCGCCAAGTCAATTGGATTTGTTCGATTACAAACCCGATCTCCACAAGCAATTCAACAAACCACTCCCGAAATCTGTCAGTAATGGACAGCGCGTCACCGCCATGACCAAGGGAAGAGACCAGATGGTGGCCCCTTCCATGTTCAAGTTTAGTCCTCAAGGTCAAAATGGGATTCACATGTGTGAGTTGTTACCACACCTGTCCAGGAAAGCAGATGACCTCTGCATCATTAAGTCCACGCATACAGACGCTATTAATCACGATCCTGCAAAAACCATTTTCTGCACGGGTTCAGAAATCCCAGGTAAAGCCAGTTTAGGTTCCTGGTTGAGTTATGGACTAGGTTCCATGAATAAAAACCTGCCCGACTTCATGGTGCTTAATTCCGCCTTCTGGACCGGTGGCAGTGGGAATGTGCAAGCGCTTTACAGCCGCCTCTGGGGATCGGGTTTCCTTCCATCCAGACATCAAGGGGTATCATTGCAACCGGAAGGCGATCCAGTCCTATTCCTTTCCAATCCAGCCGGAGTCAACCGGGAAAGCAGGAAAAAAATGTTGGACCTGGTGACGGAGCTGAATCAGGAACACGCGAATACTTTGGGTGATCCTGAAATTCAGACAACCATTGCCCAACAGGAAATGGCCTTTCGCATGCAGGCATCCGTACCTGAATTAACCGAACTGGCGGGCGAGCCCAAACATGTCCTGGATCTTTACGGTCCTGAAGTTGAAAAGAGCGGATCCTTTGCACGCAATTGTTTATTGGCTCGTCGCATGGTTGAGCGCGATGTGCGCTTTGTGCAGCTGTTCCACCGCGGATGGGATCACCATGTAAATCTTCCAAAAAAAATGCGTGGCCAATGTCATGACGTGGATCAACCGGCGGCAGCCCTCATCGAGGATTTGAAGAATCGCGGTTTACTGGACGAAACACTGATTGTTTTTGGTGGAGAATTCGGGCGTACTGCATTTGGCCAGGGAAAACTTGCGCGGGATAATTACGGCCGCGATCATCACCCACGCTGCTTCACGACATGGATGGCAGGCGGAGGTGTCAAATCAGGCATCACCTATGGCCAGACCGACGATTTCAGTTATAACGTGGTAGAAAACCCCGTTCATGTGAATGATTTCAATGCAACCATTCTCAATCAACTTGGAATCGACCACCAAAGACTGACTTTTCCTTTCCTTGGCCTGGATCAACGATTGACCGGGGTGGAGGGAGCGAAGGTGATCAAAGACATCGTCACCTGATTTCGAAAATAAAGACTGCATGTAATCCCTCTCAATGGTTGTAAACACATGAACAAGTGGGACCGTTAAATGGTCACAATTGAAAAGCCGAAATTTGTTCTACAATGCTTATTTGATGTTACGCCAACATTTCCAAGCTCATATCAGACAACCGCTGGATATCACCGCCCAAACCTGGAGGGCAACAGCCATATCGATGAGGCATCTTAGTATGATCTAGCCTGAATCATGAAGCATGCGAAACGATGGATCTTTGCCAATGAGGCTTTCTTCGAATCACCGGGCTTCACGCACTCGAATGGTGTATTTGCGAGCCTTTTCATTCATGGACATGAATCTTACAGCTTCTTGAGCGTTCTCTGTCAAAATAAGTGTGTTCCATGAGGTTTCATCACCTGTCGAAAAACCGTTTTGATCTTTGAAAACGCAACTGACCTGAACCTGAATGCGTCTGCGATCTTTACTCAAAACATTGGCAGTCACTTCAAGTCGCCCATCCGCCAGCACGCGTTCTTGAATGCCAGCCACGGTAACCGATTTGGCAACGCGCTTGTTCATGAGCACAAATTCAGTCTGATTTTCGAGATCGTAACCGTCCGGCACTTCAGCCACGTAAGCACCACGAGTCTTGCACCCAATGGTTGAAAGAGTGAGTACAGCAGCCATGAGGGCCATGATGATTGCAGATAATTTCATTTGATCTATGGGATTTGTTTTTTGGTATCGCTGAAGTAAAGGACGGTGTCCTTGGGAGAGGCATTCACTTGAATATATTCCGTGCGCGTAAGATTTGAAATTTCATTGCCGGCAGCATCGAGGTATCGAAGAGTCAGCGTATGCAGCCCGGGAGGTAGACTCATTGTCCCAAAGGTCAGGTATTGAGGTAAATTATCCCAGTCACGCGTATCCGCATCAGGGGTCGCTGCGGCTGAGAATATTTTACTGACCAGCCCAGCTGCAACCAACCCTAAACCCACTTCCTGTGTATTCCTGCCATGAGCCAAGGCGATCCCACTCATGAGTGCGGCATCTCCCGCGGCATCCGTAGCCGATTTGAAAACGGCTTGATTAGCCAATATGTGATCCATCAACCTGCCTCCACGTGTAGACGCCTGGTAAGTCAAATCGTCGTAAGGCCCCAGATGAATTTCGTCATGACCTGAAGCAATCTTGATTTCACGGGCACTGGAACGGCCTTCTTTGAACTTGAGCTGTTCGCCGTAAGCACCCGATGCGTATTTGGTCGGTCCCGCGCCATAATCGGTAAATATCAACACATTGTCTGATGACCGGTAAGGGGGAGGAATGGCCAATCTTGCCGAATTGGTGGCTCGCATGTAGTTGGAATCCGCGGAAGCCCTGAGTTTCAAGGAAGTCAAACCCTCCAGATAATCCATCAACACGTAGTCATTTCGAAATTCATTCTTTTCAGAATCACTATCCTGAAGTTGGGCGCTTCGAAAACACGCACGCGCATTATCGGGTTGGCCGGCCATCCAATAGAGGATACCCCGATAATAGTATGCCATTACTCTTTCATAGGGTTCCCCGATAAAGAGTTTCCCGGCCTCATCCTGAAAAAGTTTTCGTGATTTACGAGCTTCCTTGTCTTTTCCATAACGGTTCTCAATAGATCGTAACACATCGTCCAGCAGATCTTCGGCAAGGTCATACTTCTTTTGAAAAAGCGCCGATCTAGCGGTAATCATCTGCCACATAACCTTGTCCTTCGGAGGAGCATTGGTCACAGCGTGCTGGCCATCGACCAAGGGATCTCCAGTCCACGGCGGTCGGTAAGGTGCTGACGGAGTGGCACACCCGCTCAAACTTCCTGCCACCAAAGCAAGCAACAACCACCTTAGAGTGAGAATATGGAGAAGCATAAACAATGGAGCTCAATCGCAGACTGAAATCTACTAGCGATAAGACGCGTCTTCCAGACCCTGCTTTTTCAGTTCAGAGAAATCCTCCCAGATAATTTCTGCAGTTCGGGCATCAATTAATTGAAAGGAATAAAGCACATAATCGCTAGTTCCAGCGGATGTCCGGGTTGTTTGCCCGTCCAGTTTACCCGTTAAAAAGAAATCGGCCCCCTTGAACTCCTGAACATTAGGATCAGAGGAACTTGTCAGTTCGCCAGTTCGCTTCATTTCTCTTTCTGCGCGCAGAGCATCCATACGTTCACGAGCAAGGAATCGCATTTTACCCCGCGTGCGAGAATTAAGCAGGGACCGAATACGTGTCAGAAAAATACCCTGCTGGATTGGGAAGCGAGTGTTGTTGATCACTGGGTCCAACACGATACGAGGCATGCCCGGGAAATCATTGATCTCAGGTGTGTTTACCAAACTGCGTGCCATTTTGTCAGTGACGGACACAAGATCCTGCGACTCAATACCCGTGCCCGTGACAAAGCCTCTTTCATCAGATTGCATTTCGGTCACAGGAACTCCAGAAGGATTGCTTACCCCACTGGCGCATCCGGTTATGTAAACCAACAAGACAAGAAATGTGGATGCTTTGAGGGCGTTTTGAGTCGTCAATTGATTCATTATATTTTTCTAACATGGGATCAAAAATCCAGCAAGCTGCTAGCTGCCCACATATTTCAAAAGTGTTGGTTAGTATTGCTTAATTAAGAAAACGGACGTCGCTGTATCTCCTATTATTCATATCATATTGGATCGAATATAAATTCAGGAGGAGGACTGAAGTCCGGATCAAATTAAAACAATTCAGAGAAACACCCTTATTATTCGTATTTTGAGGAAAGAAATTAGCTTTATTCTCTCTTGACCAAATATTGCTGCATTTACTTTCATATAAAAAGTGAATTTCGTTCAGCTAATTATTTACACATTTTCATTTCATCTTTTTAAAAAATTCTTGAGTGAATAACTTTTTCGTGTAATAAAAAATTTCCAACTTATAGTATGCAAAAAAGCGAGAAGTTCAATCTTCATAATGATGATCGTTGATGACTTATAGTTCATGACCAATACTTTTTGAGGAGTAAATAGCAGGTTCAAAACAAAAAGGTGATATGGGTAAAGTTTATGGAATCAAAAAATAAAAAGAAAGATCCCGTCCAGCAATTCCTTGAATTGCGCAAGAATCTAAAGCAAGAAAGAATGGAACTTGTTGAACAAATTAAACGCATTGATGATGCCTTGGCATCGACAATGAACGAGGCAAAAAAACAGCCCAATATAGAGTCTCTCAAACAACCTCGGACAAAACGCAATAAGATATCCTTGAAGAATGCGGTCATCAAAATTACTACCCAAAAACCGAGGACCAAAATTGAAATCATGAGCGCTCTTAATGATATTGGCTACGTTTTTTCATCCGCGACCCCCATAAACTCCCTTAATGCTACGCTTTATTCGAAAGGCCAATTCATCAACAAAAAGGGATATTTCAGCCCTGCAAAGCGGTAATTCCCAGCGCCCAGACTAACAAGAATCCGTTTTCGACTATGAAACCTCATCCGCTTCGTATATTTCTATTACATGTTGGCACGACGAGTCATTCCATGCCTGGATGTGCATGATGGAAAAGTCACCCGAGGAGTTCAGTTTGGCAGAGCTGAAGCGGGGGAGCTCAGGAATGTGGGTGATCCAGTTGAACTCGCCCTGAGGTACAACGATCAGGGCGCGGACGAAATGGTATTTTTTGATATCACCGCCAGCGCTCATGACAGATCATCAATGGTAGACGTTATTGAGCGGGCTGCCGACTGTTGCTTCATGCCCTTGACCGTTGGGGGTGGAATTCGCACTTTGGACGATATGTCCATCATGCTGAAAGCTGGTGCGGACAAGATAAGCATCAATTCCGCAGCAATATCTCATCCCGAATTAATCCAAGAGGGGGCGAAAAAATTTGGAAGTCAATGTATTGTTGTTTCGATAGATGCCAAAAGAGTAAACGATGATCGGTGGGAAGTTTTCTCACATGGCGGACGAAAAAGTACCGGAATGGACACAGTTGAATGGGCTCGCAAGGTGGTAGGCCACGGAGCGGGTGAAATTGTGCTCAATAGTATTGATGCAGATGGCACAAAAGCTGGATATGATTTGGTCATTACAAAACGCATCAGTGAATCTATTTCCGTACCAGTTGTCGCGAGCGGAGGGGCTGGCAATCTCGAGCACATGGCGCAGGTGCTTGAAACAGGAAAAGCAGATGCAGTGCTGGCGGCAAGTATCTTTCACTTTGGTGAATACACCGTCTCTGACGTAAAGGATTACCTGAGCTCAAAGGGAATACCCATCCGCACGATGGCCGCACTTGCATAAAACACTAGACGCCGTACTGGGACTATTTTTTTAAGATGGCTCGTAGATAGGCCGGTCTATCAGTAGTGATGCCATCAACGCCCGCATCCAACATCCGAAGTGCATCCTCCCTGTCATTGACGGTATAAACATGCACCTCAAGCCCTTTGCCATGCGCGGAATCCACAAAACCCTTGTCTACAGGTCCTCCATGATAAACATCCACTCCGTCGACACCCGCATTCAAAGCTCGCTCGATCACAAAACTGGGGCTTGGATTCCATTTCCCCGTGATTTTGTCTTTTTTAAAGCCTGAAAGCCAAAAACAGTCACTTTCCGGAAAACGTGCTTTGGCTTCACGAATCGTTTCCCAGTCGAAGGCAATAAAAACTGTCTGATGGCTCAAAAGACCAGAGTTGGCGACAACTTTTTGGAGAAACGGAAGCACCGTAGAAGGGCATTTAATCTCCACAAAAATCCGTTTACCTTCAGGCACCTTGCTCAAGACTTCGCTGAGCAAAGGAATGCGCGTTCCATCATAAGCATCTCCTTTCCACTTTCCTGCATCGAGTGGCACAAGCTGCTGATAGTCGGTCTCCGCAACCTTGAAATCGGAGCCGGTGGTGCGTTCAGTCGATGAATCATGAATAACCACTATTCGATGGTCGCGCGTCATGTGAATATCTACCTCGGTTGCGTCCGCCTCCTTTTCCCAGGCAAGCATCACCGAGGGAACAGTGTTCTCGGGTGCATCATAGGAAGCCCCACGATGAGCAACAAGATGAGGACTGGCTGCATTCAAGCTCGCGCAGGTCATGAGTAGAACCAACGAGTTGTGCAGGCAGATTGATGTGAAACATTGTCCAGTCATATTTTTTTAGCGGTTAGGATTTATTAAAATCTCGCTCAGAACAGTCGAGATATTCAATGGAAATCTTCTATTTTTCTGAAAATGATTCATTTATTGAAAATTTGTCTACAGTATTTTTTGAATATGCCGATAAGATATGTTAAGGATCACGGCTTCAATCGTCTTTAACCCTTAAGTCCAGATCAAATGATTCCAATAATTTTAGCAGCCGACCAAATAGAATTTTTATATGTGTGGAGCGAAGCTCGCCCTGAAGGCAAGGCGATTATTATCGTTCTGGTCGTATTTTCTATTTTTGCATGGTCAGTCATGGCTGCCAAAACCATGCAAATCCGTCGTGCAAAGAAGCTGAACCGTCTTTTCGATGTAGAGTTTCGCCAGCAAAAAAAGCTCACGGACATCTTCAAACGCAACATCCATGTCGATGGTTGCCCTCTTTACACGATTTATGATGCAGGCAACACGGAACTTTCCTCATGCCAAAAGCGTCATCAAGAAAAGGGAAACACAGATGAGGGGATGATATCCCTGAAATCCATGGAGCATGTCAAACGAGCTTTGGAGCGGGGGGTTGCACAAGAATCCCTCAAACTTGAATCAGGACTAATCCTGCTGGCCATCGCAGTCAGCGGAGCCCCATTTATAGGTCTGCTTGGAACAGTTTGGGGTGTCATGAGTGTCTTCGCCAGTGTTGCAAGCCAACAGAACGCTCAATTGACAACTATTGCACCAGGCGTTGCGGGGGCACTTGCAACGACAGTGGCAGGTCTGTTGGTAGCCATCCCCTCCATGTTTGGATACAATTGGCTTGTACACAATATCCGCGTGTTAAGCGTAGAGATGGACAATTTCGCTCAAGAACTCGCCTCCAAAGTTGAAACTGAATGCATACCCGATCAATAGGTTATTGCCCCGTCTGTAAATGCCAACAGTTCAAACATCAAAACCGATAAAGATTCCCTGTAACAAATGCAGGGCTGGCAATGACCCCAACCGAACTAGATGCCGTGCATGTGGATCACACCTTTTCGTCGTATGCAAGAGATGTAAGCACAAGATGGCTAGATTCCTCAATGCCTGTACGACCTGTCAATCCCCCCTGCATTCCGACGGAGAGGGAGAATTACGATCCCTCACTGAAATCAAATTTAAATATTCAAAAATCATTTTTGCCCTGATCCTCCTTTTGGTGCTATTTTATTTCCTTGGTCTATTTCAGTGAATTATTCGTTGTCATTGATCGATTCAAATCATGCGCCGATACACACAAAAGACAGCTCTCGTCACGCTGAGCGATATCAACATCACTCCTTTGTTGGATCTGGCGTTTGTGCTGTTGATTATTTTCATGATAACAACTCCACTCATGGAGCAGGGATTACGTCTGGACTTACCGAAGGGCAAGGTCGCTGACAACGCTCCAGAGAAAAGGGATCTAAAATTAATCGAGGTAGATACCAGCGGGGAATATTTTATAGACAAACAACCATTTACCATTGAGGCAATCCAAAGTGAACTGGCAACTGCCTTCGAAGAAAACCCAAATTTGGTACTTGTCATCCGAGGAGACCTGAAGGCTGCTTGGGGTAATATTTACGCCGTCCTGGATAAAGCGAAGCAACTTGGCATGCAGAACATCTATTTCAAAAACGAATTGGCCAATTGATCATGAACCGCCTTCAGAAACATTGTGTTTTGGTATCCACAGGACTTCATCTGCTTTTGCTGGTAGCACTATTATTTGGATCCGGGTTTCGCTCCAAGCAACCTGAGCGGCCTGACATCAAGTCATTTCACATGATGTCCTCTTCGGTAATGGAATCGCTGCTCGACGATCCTGCAGACGCGGCAGGCAAACAAGAACCAGAACCGGTTATCAAAACTCCAGTCGCTGAGCCTCCACCTGAAGAAATCAAGGAACCGGAAACGCCCAAGGCCGAACCTGCACCAAGGCCGGAACCTGTTGTAAAACCGAGGCCCAAACCGGAACCGACCAAAGTGCCTGCCATTTCAAAGCGCATTGAGAAACCGAAGCCCAAACCGGCTAAGCCCGTCATTAAAGTCAGCAGGATATATAAATCGAATACGACCAGACGCAAACCATCGGCTAAAAATCAGCAACCCAGAGTGCCCCGACCATCGGTGCCGCAAGTAACATTAAACCAAAATTTGAATAAGGTGGGCGGCGGCAGCAGACTCAAAGGTGTAACCACCATTTCAGGCAGCTCACTCGGAAAATATGGCCTGCTGGTTCAATCGGCTTACGATCGGCAGTGGCGGCAGCCTAACGGCATCTCAAGTCGTGATTTGACCGTTAAGGTCAAGGTCATCGTTGCAAAGGATGGCAGTATACAATCGGCCAAAATCAGCCAATCCTCAGGAATCAGCGCTATGGATCAGTCCATTGAGCGTGCCATTCAAATGGTTCAGCGCATAACAGAAGCTCCACCCAAGGGAGCATCCTTGAGTAACAGAACCTTTATTTTAAATTTTAACCTCAAATACTAACATCGACCACCACATGCTTCTTCCGACATTCTTACACAATGCCATTGACGTCACATTGTCATCGCGGTCTGAGAGAGAAAGCTCCCACCAGGGACTCACTATCATATTGACTCTGTTGATCATGTGTTCAGGAATACTGACCTTGTCCGCGCAACAAGAACTTAACATCGATCGCTGGAATGAAGGTGAAGAAATTCCCATAAGTTTGAGTGGTTTCCCAAGCGAAAGCCTGGCGATTCTTCGATTTGACTTGGAGATCCAAGGATTTGAAATCGTGGAAAAAGATCAAGCAAGCTATTCACTCCTGGGCATTCAAGGTGGCCGTCTTGAAGCTCATCTGGCCCACACTCGAGGAGGAGACATTATTTTTCGTAAGGCCTACCCAAACGGCAACCAGCGTCGAAAAGTCCATGCGCTTTCAAATGATGTGGTGGAAGCGGTCTTTGGTTATAAGGGCATTGCCCACACACTTGTCAGCTTTCGGGGCAAGGTGAATGGTTACTGGGAAATTTTCGTATCAGACTTCGATGGATACAACGCCCGACAAGTCACGCGTGACAGTTCAAACGTGGCAGCTCCCACTTGGGTCCCTGACCAGCTCGCCCTCTATTACACAACCTACAAAGTAGGTGGCCCCAACATTATCTCACACGATCTCCGTTCTGGTAATCGTCAGCGCATCACACGTAATTCAGGACTTAACACAAGTGCCGCTCTATCATCAAAAAGCAACCGACTCGCGATGATATTGAGCAAATCTGGCAGCCCAGACCTTTACGTCGCCAACAAGGACGGATCCGCGGAAATTCGCCTCACGCGCACACGCGAGGTGGAAGCATGCCCTTGCTGGTCTCCCGATGGAAAAACACTTTGCTTCACTTCGGGAGCGCAAGGAGGCGCAAGACTCTTTACCATGCCGGCAAGTGGAGGCCGCGCGCGCAGACTGAAGACAGGTGCCGTGGGAGGGGAAATAACAGAGCCTGATTGGTCACCTGATGGGAAATGGATAGCATTCACATCCATGACGGGAGGTGTGGGGCGCATCTGTGTTATGGGAACCTCTGGAGGTGAAGCCATCGTCCTGACCCAGGGCGAAGACCCTAGCTGGGCCCCCAATTCGAGAAACCTCGTGTTTATGCGAAAGAAAAACGGCAGGAAAACATTGTCTGTGCTTGACGTTCCCACCAAACAGGTCAAGGATATTCGTCAAACCGCCAGAGACCAGTCTCAGCCAAGTTGGGCCAAGTAGGGCGAAAGATTTAACTAAACAAAAACTCATCACCTATGATTTTGCCATCGACATTTGTCCGAATCAGTTTGGCGGCCGTTTTGGCCATAGCTGCAGTAGGTTGCCGCAAAGGCGATAAAAACCTCACACCTATCCCTGGGGGCTCCGGCAATTTTGTGGGAGGCGGGAACGATAACCCAGCTGGCAGCATGATGTCGGGCGACAATGATAACCTAGGAGGCGGCAACCAGTTCAATAACAATGACTTCCAGACTGGAGACGATATAGGCAACGGCGCGGGAAATTTAAATGGGAGTGGTCTTCCGGACAATCCTGACAAGTTTGTTGGCAAAACAGAAANCTTCCAGACTGGAGACGATATAGGCAACGGCGCGGGAAATTTAAATGGGAGTGGTCTTCCGGACAATCCTGACAAGTTTGTTGGCAAAACAGAAACACGTTTGGAGTCTTCCGTCATTTATTTTGATTTCGACAGCTATTCGGTCAAGCCGAGTGAGTTATCCAAAATTGTCACGGTCGCTGAGAGGATGACCGAAACAGACGGGTCTCTCATGCGCGTTGAGGGCCATTGCGACGAACGCGGCACCGAGGAGTACAACCGCGCTCTGGGTGAACGAAGAGCGTTGTCCATACGGGATGTTTTGGTCCAGCAAGGAATATCTCCGACACGCATCACTACCGAAAGCTGGGGTGAAGATCGCCCTGCGACTGAGGGAGAAACAGAATCTGCTTTCACTGAGAATCGTCGTGGAGAGTTTGTCTTACTTACTCAGTAAACTACCTAAGCTTTCCCAGTTGAATACCGGTTCGGGGATGGCGATTTTAGGAGCCTTGAGACACTCCAACCGGAAGATGTAAAAGTAAATAATTATGTTGTACCTTCAAAAACAACTTGCACTGATGGGTGGCCTTCAAGGTCCCGAGCTCATGCTTATATTGGTTTTAATCCTTATTTTTTTTGGTGCCAAAAAGCTTCCCGAGCTGGCCAAAGGACTTGGACAGGGTATCAAAGAGTTCAAAAAAGCTACCAAAGACGTTCAGCAAGACCTCCATCAAGCCATGGAGGAAGATACCGCTGTAGCAGCTCCGCCCCGTAAAGCTGCTGAGCCTGCTCCTATTCCTCAGGAATCTGAGAGCAACGAAGGTTCGGAGGTTCCGGTTCCATCTGAAGAATCCACCAAAGCGACAGATGCTTCCAAAGCTTGATGGTGGAGCTCATGATTAAGAAAATATGAGCGAAGAAGTGCCTCGTCCCACAGATGAGCTCATCGTAGATCAGGAGTGGGATGAAACATCGGGTGGAGGCCCGGTGAAGACTTTCCTGGAACACCTTGAAGACCTACGGTGGACGCTTATCAAGTGTATGTCGACCGTCGTGATCAGCATGGTGGTTTGCTTTTCTCTACTGGATAATATCATTTCTATCCTCAAAGCACCGCTGAAAGAAGCAGAGGCCCTCCGCCTGAACAGTAAAAAACAAGTTGGTTTTCTCATTGGAGATGAACGCCTTGCAAATGTTTCACTGAGTTCGCTGACGAACCACATCGCTTTCGAGAACACGGAAGAAATACACAGCCTGCATTTGGTCCCTGAAAAGATGGGTACTAATTGGGTAATGACGCTACAACCCAGTACTGAGGATCCACTGGATACGCTTCAAGACCGCCTCAAGAACTATAAGCCTGTGGACGGTTTCCTGGTGGCATTCCATCTAATGTTATACGGAGGGATGGTGATCGCTGCCCCTTTTATCATTTTCTTTGTAGGACAGTTTGTGCTTCCCGCACTTAAGATTAACGAGAAGAAGTTTTTGTATCAAACCACCGGATTTGGGGCGGGATTGTTCATGCTGGGTGTCTTGTTTTGCTATTTTGTGATGATGAAGATTGCGATCGTAGCTTTGGTGCAATTTTCGAACTGGCTTGGTTTTTCGGCAGATGAATGGAATGCACGGGATTACATGACGTTTGTAATTAAGTTCATGCTTGCCATGGGATTGAGTTTCCAATTACCAGTCGTTCTACTTACCATGGTCAAGATCGGCTTACTGGATTACATTAAGTTGAGCAAATTCCGCTCTTACTGGGTGGTCATTAACCTGACCATTTGTGCCTTTCTAACTCCTACAGGAGACCCTTTTACTCTTTTGTTGATGGCTTTACCTCTTCATCTTTTGTATGAAATGAGCGTTTTGATTTCGAGGGTATGGGCCAGAAATGATGCCAAAAAGGCCTAGGAAAAGGCATAGTACATGCTTCAATTAACGAGACGTTCCTTTGAACGTCAAAATCATTGACAAAAAACTTTACAATGAAGGTCTGATGCTTAGTCTCTGACCAACCAAAGTCTTATTTATGATGCGTATTTCAAAGTCCATTTTATTGGCAGCTGTAACTGCGATGGTGTTGGTGAGCGGATGTGCCGGTCCTAGTGAAAAACTTGGCCGTGGTGTTCGAAACATGACTGAATTCACACGGCTTGGCGAAATTCGCCATTCCATGGAGCAGACGGCCATCTGGGAAAGCCCCGAAAGATCCTACACAACTGGATTCATCAAGGGATTCAACCAATCTGTCAAACGCACAGCGGTAGGCGTTTATGAAGTCGTCACTTTCCCTATTCCAGGCTACGATCCTGTCAGCGTAACCGACGATGTCATTTACCCTGAGAACTATAGTCCAAATCTTCTTTCGGATTCTACTTATGCTGCAGACAGCGCCGTAGGATTCAGCGGTGGCGATGTCATCCCAGTTCTTGGTAGTCGTTTCCGCGTGTTCGACTACTAAAAAAATTATTTCATCGAAGGGCGCCAGCAATTTCGTTGGCGCCCTTTTTATTGGACCACCCCCCATGATCCAGAAACTTTCCCCCTGCAAAATTAATCTCTTGCTCAATATTCTAGGGAAACGTGATGACGGCTTTCATGAGCTGGAAACCATCATTATGCCAGTTCCCTTATTTGATGAATTAAGCTATGAACAAAAAACAGAGGGTGATATTCAACTGACGGTCGAAGGGGCTGCTTTGACTGAAGGATCAGACAACTTGATCGTCCGAGCTGCCGAAGCGTTTTATTCATGCACACATGGTAACCGTCATATAGGTATTCATCTGAAGAAACGCATCCCAATGGAAGCAGGCTTGGGAGGAGGAAGCTCGAATGCCGCCATTACTCTGAACGCTTTGAACGAAATATCAGGCTACCCATTATCTCAGCAGGTAATTGAGGATATAGCTGCCAAAATTGGTTCAGATGTCCCCTTTTTCCTTCATCACAAACCCGCCATGGCAGAAGGGCGAGGAGAACAAGTGACCTCACTACCCTCATTCAACGCTCTGACTGGTAAAACGCTCCTTTTAGTAAAACCTGACTTTGGAGTTTCAACTCCCTGGGCTTACAGTGCCCTTCAGCAATCCCCTGATCTTTTGAATGGTCAGGCAGGCAAAGCAAAGGAACTTGTATCTGCTCTCAGTGGAAATGACTTGAGCCAAGCTTCGATACTTTTCTTTAATAGCCTGGAGAGACCCGTCCTTGAAAAATTTCCAATATTGCGATTATTTCAAACGACATTGAAAGCTTCGGGTGCCGAGGTCACCTTGATGTCTGGCAGTGGTTCTACAACTTTTGCCATTTTCCCCAATAAACAGACCGCGGAAAAAGCTATTGAAGATTTCAGGCAGGGTTTCGGCTCCACTCACTGGGTGTATGCCACTGAACTCACGGGTAATACCTCTGCTTTAAGCTGAAATAACAGAGAAAGCGGGTTGCTCTTATTACTTTTTAGAATATCTCAGCCCAAACGAGTGATGATGAACTGACTTTCGTGAAAGATCCATTTGCGAAATCTGAAAGTTCGCATATGTTATAGAGCTTGTTTTTTAACAGCCGTCTATGAATGCAGGACGGATTTGATGTAAACCGCCTAAATAGTCATTGGTTTGATAGGTTTTGGATAAGCATAATTGAACCAAACAAAAATGGCTTACAGGGCGATCTTGGCTTGTAGTGAAAATGGTTTATGGATTTCAATCAATGGAACCCGAAGGGAAGGCGTAATGAATTTGAGGGTATCTCAGGTACAATGACTTCTATGTCAGAAAGCAGTTGGTCACCGAATACGGATGTCTACGAGTTGGATGATGGACTCATCATCCGAGTAGAATTGTCTGGCATGCGTCGGGAAGACCTCCGTCTCAAGGCTGAGGGCAACATGCTGAGGATCAGTGGCATGCGTCCTGATGAACAAAAACCCTCGCAGAGTAAGTTTTTGTTGATGGAAATTAGCTTTGGACCATTCGAAACAACCATTGAACTGCCCTCAGGTTATGACCTTCAGGAAGCCAAGGCACTTTATCAAAATGGATTTTTGACGGTTGAGGTCCCGCCTGAAGCGGGGATCAAACCTAAAAGTATCGAGATTGATTCTTTAGCGGAAGGGTAGAACATCCGCCTTGCCCATCAGTTTTCGATCCCTAAAGACCTTTAATTTCATCCTGAATCCTGCCTATCAGAACACTCAGGGCCTTTCCATAGTTTACATAGCTTTCGTAGATTTCCTGATCACTCGCTTTCTTGGAGTCATCATGAAAAACCACTGCAAGATGGGGCTCGATGGATATGCCAGCATCGTAGCCTGATTCAAGCGCGTCTTTCAAAATGCGATGCACCGCGCCATTTCCTTCCCCAGGCAAGGTGTAGTCAGCATCATTCTTTGCTGGATCCCATATCGCGTCCTTGACGTGAATATGAACCGAATGTTTTTTGACGTGAGTCCAAAATTCCCATGGATCTTGCTTGGGCTGCGGCGCCGGTTTGCTTCGATCATCATTAAAAACCGGGTTGGCAGTGTCAAAAACCCATTGTAAACCGGGCACATTTTCCAGGAGCTTCAATGCATGCTGCCAGCTCATTCCTCCGTAATTCATGCAATTTTCATGAACAGGCTGGAGTCCGGCGTCCAGAAAACGGTTTGTGATTTCACGAAGGCGGCGAAAACGTTCTTCTTCCATCTGATCTTCACCCTCACGAACCGCATAACTCATGATCCGCACATATTTACTCCCAAGCCGTTTCATGCGCGGAATACAGCGTTCTACTTCTGAAAGATCAAAAGGATCGTCTATTTTCTTGCCCCAATTGGCAATGGTCGATCCAAAGCAATAAACACCAACACCTGACTCCTTCAGTTTTTCCTCCACCACATCGAAGGCCTCATCGGGAATGTCGTGTAAATTCCCCTTGGGGAAGCCTGGCACTTCAACAGTCCGGGCTTCAATGGTCTTCCATCCCAATTCCTTGGTTGCTTTAATCTGCGCATCGATGAGCGCTCCGGCTTCATCCGCAATACCTGTGAGAATCATGATAAATGCTTAGGCTTTAACTATAGGTTGTGAAGGTTTGTTCGTGGCAGGTGCCTGTCCATGAGGAACCGTGGTGTTGGCGTAAACTTCGCCTAGCGGCAGCTGGCACTTGATAGAGGTCAATTGCAACACACCATCTTCACCTTCCACCGTTTTGAGCATCCACGAGCCGTTGGGTTGCCTTGTGTATTGGTCTGCCAGCCAGGTTTCCTGCGAAATCAAGATATACTCAGACAATGAATCCAATTGCCGGTAGTGCCAAAATTTACCCCCACGGTCCCATGCCGCGGTGGTGTCAGACAAGACTTCAATAAGTATCTTGGGATTGACAAGGGTATCCTGAAGTTCGTCCTCAAATTGAGCCTCTCCATGAACCACTGAAACATCAGGATGCGCATAGAGACTGGTAGGCGGAACCTTTAATCGCATTCCACAATTGAGGACGTGATTCTCCGAACTTTTGAGACGGTGACGCAATTCACCTGAAATGTTGGTAGCGATAAGCCAATGGAGGTGAGAGCCCCCTGCAATGGCGTAAACTCCCCCGTTCAACCATTCCGCTCTGAGGCCCGCATGCCGTTCCATGGCGACAAACTCGCTGGAGGCCATTTTTGTTTTAGGATCTGGATTCATGTTTGGCTCTTTCTAAGATGAACCTAGCTATAGCGCATTCATTGATAGGAATCGAGGCGTAAAACTGAAATTCAACTCAACGATTGAAAGAACTCGCGAAATCCTCACTTGAAACTTCTACCACTTTTTTCTGATGAGTGGATTCTTTGATCAATGTGTTTAGTTTCGACTCAAACGCAGCTCCATCCATGGGCATCTCAACGCTTTGATCAACCAATGAGGAGTAGAGCAATACATTGGCCAATTCAACCGAGTTAAGACCATCGGTACCTGGGGCGACCAGTTCCTCGCCTTCCCGGATGGCATTGACAAAATTTCTCATCAAAATGGCATGAGGCAGAGTGGCATTGTCAAAAGGAATATTCACATTCCACACTTCCGGCTTCGAGAACCCGATCTTTGAGGTTTTGCTGTGTTCGATCATGCAATTTTCATTGCGCGTGAATTGGATCTGATCGTTTTCAAGGACCAATTTACCTCGCGTGCCGGCTATCTCAAACCGGTTTGAACCCGGGGCTTCTCCAGTTGAAGAGATGAATACTCCCGTGGCGCCGTTGGGATATTCAAGGTAGGCAGTCACATTATCTTCCACTTCAATGTCGTGGAATCGTCCCAATTGAGCAAAGCTGCGCACTTTGCTGGGCATGCCAACCAGCCATTGCAAGGCATCCAGCTGGTGCAAACATTGGTTCAAGAGTACGCCGCCGCCTTCCCCCTTCCAGGTGGCACGCCAACCGCCAGATGCGTAATAAGCCTCCGTGCGATACCAGTCGGTAATGATCCAATTAATTCTTACAATCTCCCCCAGTTCACCGTCATCAATCAGTTTTTTGATCTTCAAATAACGAGGTTCAGTTCGCAGCTGGAACATGGCCCCAAAGACAATATCAGGATGTTTATTGGATGCCTCGATCAATCGTTCCCCGTCGGCTTTATGAGCTGAAATTGGTTTCTCGACCATTACGTGCACGCCCTGCTCAAAGGCACATATCCCGAGTGAAGTATGCTGATAATGGGGAGTCGCAATCAGGACAGCATCAATGGATCCACTCTTGATCATTTCAACGCCATCGCTGAAGATTTCGGCGCGATCTTTATATGCTTCCAGTTTCTGGGGAGAGGTACTGCAGACAGCGGATAATTGCGCACCGGCCACTTCACCTTTCAGTAAGTAATCTGCGTGATACTTACCCATGTTCCCCATTCCAATAATACCAATCCTGACTTTGTTCATAGGTCGTTTCGATCAAACTAATTGAACTGTTCGAGATCAGTATCCCGCGAGATGGAATGGCGGGGCAAGTTCTTTGTTGGACCTTGTACGGTTTTCGGTCAATGAGCGCCCTAAGCCATCCGTGGACTAACAGAAACCACGCTTTGCTTTCAGGTGAAGGTCCTTCGTGAATATTCAGTTTTCGACTCGCGGCGATCAGTCCGATTGCAGCACGTCTTATTATCCGGTTTGAGTTTCATAAACCGGTCAATTGCCCGGCGCTGCGGATGTGTGCCGCAGTGCCTTGTTTGAGGCTACTCATAGGACGTATAGATGCCAACGATCGTGTCGCTACTTGTGTAAACCACTTCCAAGGGAGCATTCCAAAGCAGAAGATACTGGGTCATGCGCTCACCTGCTTGAAGTTGGTGATGCCTGCCCCAGCCCGACTCTGACGGCTGGATGTCCCGCTGAGAATAGAGCGAGAGAAACGACTCCAACTCTACCTTCGTCTTGGGCTTTGCCGGATGCCACCTGGCTTCAAGGTGTCGTGCCCACATGTAGGGTGCAGAACACGCCACAGCGGTGAGAAACCCACACAGGAACAAAAGGCCAGTTGCCCGAGTGACCCAACGTATCCATTTCTTCCAAAGCCGGAACGAAGCAAACATCATCGTCGCTCCAAGGGCAAATGGAGCAACGAAGGCGATCAGGACCGGAAGCCAATTAATGGATGAGTTCGACATACCGTGTTACCTCGAATAAAGCGGTTCATATTTCAGGCAAGATCTTTCGACCTGCGAAGACAAATGATCTTCAGGCGTCCCAGGCATACGAAAATCCCCAGAAGCATCAATACTATCGTGCTTGGTTCAGGAATACCGGGCACCGTATCTACCGGCACAGGGGTGAGTCCCATTTCTTCGTATTGCTCAATCGTCTCTAGAACAACAGCCCCCGTAACTGGAGTCACCAATTGGTGCGTGAAAGCCAGCCGGATTGCCTCACTGACTCGTTTACTGACGCGCAATGCATCCACTTCTTGAGCGGCCCAGAGGCGCTCGATGTGACGCGATACTTTATTTTCTTCAGACAGGGCCAGGGATGGGGCTGTCTTTTGTTGGGAACGTTCAAATTCATAATTTTTTTGCCCCGCTGCGTGTGCATCCATCCATTCCTTCATCGTGGCACCCAGCTTCGCATATTTCGGAACCACTGAAGCATGTAATCCATCAAAGGCTTCCATGATACGGTTGGGGCCATTCGCCATCGCATAGGAGATTAACTGGACGTCTCCACGCGAACGCTCCATTCGCTGCAAAATGGGTGCCATATCCTCCAGCAATGTAGGTTGAGGCCCATGAATCCACCAGATCGTGGAGGCGCCTATCTCGCCTGCCACATCCCAAGCTGTCGCCAGAGCAACGAGGTTATCCTGACCGCCGACCGGCTGTGTAATGGAAAGCTGTTCTGCGGCTTCGTTGAGATTGAAGACAACCGGATCTCCGCTCTCATCCTGAAAAGCAGGCAGATCCGAAGCAACCACCACTCGCACCTGACTCAGGGATTCCAAGGTCATCAGCGATCCATGAATCTCATCGAAGTAGGGAGCCATGGAAACGGATGCATCAATCACAACGACCGTGGATTCCAGAGACTGTGCTTGCTGCTCGATCAAACGCTGAATCACGACGTGATCCTTCTCCAAGGCCTCAGTCCAAACCTGAGTGACTGGCTCTGGGCGTATCACCTGTATACTGCTTTCGACGGCCAGGAGTTCATCATCCAGTAATTTACCCTGCAAGGTGAAATCCCCGCCTTTGAGAGAGCCCTGTCTGAAGAACGATTCATCCCCTTCAAGTTCTGAACGGGATTCCAGCCATACGGAATGTTTCAAACCATCCTTGAGGTTGAAGTTACGTTCGACCATCGCTGGCAGCCGAATACGCCCATTCTTCAGATCAAGCATATCCAGCGGTGAGGTGATGCCAAAACGGATTTTCATCTTGCCACCGTCAGCGGGCACAGGAAAACACTGCACAAGAACTTGATCGGGGCCCGATGTTGTCACAAGGACCGGATCTCGCCTGCGCTCCACGGCAATTTTTTGATAAGCCTTGCGCGTCTGTGCTCGAGAAGCAAAAGCTGCCTCTCGCTCTTCGCCATCCACCCAGAGCGTCAATCTTGAAACGACCCCACCCGCAGGAAGCTTGATCTGTGTGCGCGCCTCACGAGCCATGGAAGCCTGATTTTCAAATTCCATGGTCCATTCGGTGTAGGCCAACGCAGACGCCGTCTCAATCCTGCTGTCCATACGCGAACTGATCATCCTTAATCCGCGCACACGGCCTGCGACGGAGGTACTCCCCAGAGCCGTGTCGAATTCCCATGTAAATTCCTCGTCAAGCATGTTCCAACGACCTTCTCTTGTATACATGCTCGGCGGCTGTAGGGAATTGAAAGGTTGCCCCGTCACTTGATAAAAAATTTTCCGCGCATCGTCTTGAGTCACCGCATCACTTGAGTCAGTCAACCAGGAGCTCACGTCAAACACACGGCGCGGCCTTTCATAGCAGGCTTTCAAGATGGTTCCCTCATTACCAAAGCTGCGTAACCAGCTGATCCCACGGGCACGAGTCACCGTCTCTTCGGAGTCCGCCCAGCGAAGTCCCGTTCGGGTTAAAAAGTTTGGAGCCTCCAACACAAGCAGGAATGCGATGGCTCCCGTAAAACCGAGCCAGAACAATCGATATTTGAGTTTGCTGGATTCGAATCGATCGCTGCATTTTGACCAGATCACAAACCCTGAAAGACAAGCCGCCAGAGGAGCAAGCGGCAGCAATCCAAACCCCCAGATAACAATACCCAGGACTCCAATAGGTAGTAAGGGAATGAAAAAAAGTGTGTAAACCAGACTGACTCCAACATTGAAGGACACCAGAAGCGAAACCCAATGGGGCTGTGCCGCGGAGGTGTTTTTAAGACGTAGAAGTGCCAATAAATTCCCTGCAGGAATACCAAATAATACGAATGCATGCCAGATCGACGGCATGGGATCAAAGACAAGCGCCGTGCACATTCGAGTTACCACTTCAATAACCAGTACAATCAGGGGCCAAACCACGGAAGTCAGCACCAGAAGGCCAAACCGAAATTGAGCAAATGTTTCACTCTTCTGCGTTTTATTCGATGGGCCGCTTGTCTTCGCTGAATTGCCCGATTCGGTTTCTTGAGGGGTTTCCAACTCGCCGATGCGCGTCAGAATCGATCGCAGTTGTTCGGCGTCCACAACCGTCAAACCGGTCGCATGAATCTCCTCGTCCACATGACGTTTGATGTCTTCCTCGACTTCGGCCGAATCTGCTTCCGAACCGTTCAGTTGATTCCGCAGGCGCTGACCGTATGCTTTCCATTCGGCCTTCGCCGATTCCGTCCATTTTGCCATATCAAGATCCTTTACGTTGAAGAGTTTTCATCCCTTTAAAGAGCGTTTTTAAATGAACATCCATGGATGCGATTGCCTCTCGTCCATCATCCGTCAGCGCATAGTATTTGCGAGCAGGACCGCCACTGGATTCTTCCAGTCTTGACGCAATCAAGCCATGTCTTCGCAACCTAGATAGTAGAGGGTAGACGGTGCCTTCAGTGATCCCCAGCCCCGGTACACCTACCAGACTTTTAACCAAATCGTAGCCATATCGTTCACGGTCTTCCAAGGCTGTCAGGATGCACATTTCGAGTAATCCCTTACGCACTTGAACCGTCCAATTGTCAAAAAAATCAGTCATCAGTCGAACAACCAGTTTAGGAATGGATGAGGTGCCAATAGAAACGAGCCCAATGAGAAGCCCACAAAAACCATGTGAATGAGGCAACTGAAAGACAGAAACCTGAGTGATTTGAACGCAAAACTAAGCAAGGTCATGATGCCTATTGCGTACAGAGAAGCCATCAGTCCCAAAGACAGGTATTCCGCCAAAGCATGATGAAAACGCAACCATCCACTCGTAAAAGTTTCGTTAAACCCCGGCCAACGCCCCAAACTCAGACGGACGTGCACAACAAAGGCATAGAATACCGCGATGCTGATGACAGGCATGATGCCTGCCCCCATCAAAGCCCTTTTGGATAAGGCAAACTGCCATGCAGAGAGAAAGGAAGATGTATTTAATCTGATCTCCTTGGTATGCTTTTTGACTAAGCAAAGAGTGACTGTCGTGATGAAAATACAGACGAAAGCAGCCATCGATACGGGGAATGTATATGAAACGTCGATATTCATGATTTTGAATCATTGGGCTATTGCTTCACCATCACCTGAAACATACAACCCTCTGCGCACTGCAGGTAAAACCAACTTGAAACCTTCAGCAATTGATTTTGTTTTCTGGTTTTTGCCAGCATCAACAAATCTCTTTTTTGGTGACACATTACATTGTTATACATAGTAGCATGTGATACATGTGTCAAGCCAATATGATCAACTGCACCACAACGAATGAAACTTGGGAACGTTGATCAGGATTTAAGCCACCCGTATGTATGATGCTCATTGACTCGATACATTCAGACGCAAGAATCAGGAAATTTGAAAACGGGAGAAACCTATCCTTGGATGAAAACAAAAATTGAAGTGAGCCAGCCATGGTATTTTAAGGAGTTCATTGGCAGAGCAGGGATTTTGCACTATTACTTTCCGCGATGACTCGTCGCAAAGAGAATATCCTCATTTTAATCGGCACGCTCACCCTGGTCCTTCTGCTGACCTTGTGGCGTACCAGCAAATTGACCATGCAGGAGGATACCGGCCCACTGCCGGAGGGGCAACGATCCATGAAACCTGTTGACCTTTACGTGGGCCCCGACGTCAAGCATTCCATTGATCGATTGGTCACTGCCTTTGAACTTGCACACGGAGTTCAAATAAAAAAAACCAGCCTTTCGACTCCCCTTGACCCCAAGATTCCTTTGCCTGAGTTAAACTCGTCCGTCCTTTTTCTGATGAGCATCGGGCAGAAGCCATTGCTGAACCAGATTGAATCCTCATGGACTGAAACTGTCGTTCTCACAAATCTGGCAACAGCTGTTGAGCAGAAGGAACAATTGGTGTTGATCCATTTTCCAGAGAACCAAGCCGACCCCAACGTCATTGAAGTTGTCAAATACCTGTCGGCTACGAATCAGGCATACTACCTTTATTCCGGCAAAATCGAATAATCCCAAATCAAATAATTTGCTCACTGGCCTGAATTTCGTTGATCAATTAACCGTTCATTAGGGTTTGCAAAAGCCAAACGAGGTCACTACAAAATCTCAGCATGAAAGCATCCAAGTGCCGCTGGGGTATATTAAGCAGTGCCCATATCGCCCGTAAAAACTATCAGGCGATCTACCATTCCAACAATGGCTGTATCGCTGCAGTGGCCAGCCGCGATATTCAAAAAGCGCAGGCATTCATTGATGAATGCCAACTCCAAAGCCCTTTTAGCCCTGCGCCGGTGGCTGTGGAGGGCTACGAATCCCTCATTGAAAACCCCAATATTGACGCGGTGTATATCCCTCTTCCAACGGGACTTCGCAAAGAGTGGGTGATCAGGGCCGCGCGCGCTGGCAAACATGTCATGTGTGAAAAGCCCTGCGGTATCAACGCCTCTGAATTGGAAGAGATGATCTCCGTTTGCCGGGAAAACAATGTTCAATTCATGGATGGCGTCATGTTCATGCACAGCCAGAGACTCGATGCGATCCGGTCGGTGCTGGAAGATCAAGAAAGTGTCGGAGATATCAAGCGAATCACGGCCATGTTCAGCTTTTGCGCACCAGAGGACTTCCTCAAAAACAATATCCGCATGCATAGCGGATTGGAACCAGCTGGCTGCATTGGAGATTTAGGGTGGTATACCATTCGCTTCAGTCTATGGGCGATGAAGTATGCGATGCCAACCCATGTTTCGGGACGTCTCCTCAATGGAACAGGACGATCTGACAGTCCGGATCGCGTGCCCACCGAATTTTCGGGCGAGCTTTTCTTTGAAAACGGAGTTTCCGCCAGCTTTTACAACTCTTTCCTGACCGAGAACCAGCAGTTCATCAGTGTAAGTGGTAACAAAGGGCATTTGACAATGGAAGATTTTGTACTCCCTTATTATGACTCCGAACTGAGCTTTGAAACCAACAAGGCACATTTTGATGTGAACGGTTCCCAGTTCAATATGGAGCGACATATCAAGCGACACGATGTGAAAGAATATTCCAACAATCATCCCAGCGCGCAGGAGACCCAGTTGTTCAGAACATTCGCCGACTGTGTGATCAACGGCAAAATCGACCCGCATTGGCCAGACATTGCTTTACAAACTCAAGTGGTCATGGATGCTTGCTTGGAATCCGCCCGGAATGGTGGCGCGGAAGTCACTTTGGGTTGAAGCACACAACGTCAGACGAGGTCACCTGCAAATCAATCCCTCTTGACTTGGATGATTTTCACAAAAAACTGCTGCCTGGTAGCGACAAAATTATCCATGGAAACCCGGCCGGTAGGATTTAGAAGTGCCCCACTCCATTCAACAAAGTCCTGAGTTGCAAAAAAATATTCGACAGCACTTGCGTCTGCTTCCCAGTGGAGCTCAAAACTGCCTGTTGGCATCCTGACCATGGAAACATCGGCTGGAATCAGGTCTGGTAACGGCTCGTCCAGACTATCCAGGCTGAATGCCTGAGCTGCTTCCCCCACACGCACGATATCGACAGACTGTATCACAGGCTTGGTCCCGGGTGCCGTTTGAGGTAGTTGACCGAGCTCAAAAACCTGATCCATTCCATCCACCACTTCACCAAACACAGAATGCCTGTCATCCAGATGTGACTGAGGCGAGAGAGTAATAAAGAATTGACTACCGTTCGTATTGGCGCCCGAATTGGCCATGGAAAGTATCCCCGCCTTGTCATGCCTGAGATCAGGATGAAATTCATCCCTGAAAAGATAGCCGGGCCCGTCATTGCCCATTCCATTCGGTGATCCTCCCTGGATGACAAAATCTGAAATAATACGATGGAAGGTGATACCATTGTAAAATGGATTGTTCCGGATTGTTCCATCGGTCAGATCCAGCCAGGTCTTGTTTCCTTCAGCCAAGCCAACAAAGTTTGCGACTGTTCGAGGTGCTTTTTCATGAGCCATGCGTATGGTGATTTCGCCCGTTTCAGTGCGAATGACCGCATACAATCCATCTTCATCAGGTACGGCTGACACAAGGGTAGTATCAAAGCAAAACATCATCGTGAGCAACACGAAGCCGCGTGTTTTGATAGACTGCAGAACTTTCATGGGTTGATATTTGATGGATAAGGCAGAATCCGCAAAGCCTTTTTTCGGCGATTTATCGCCCCCCTGACAATCAGGAATATCAATCAACGCGTTCAAATCCCCTCGATCAGTGCAAGTTGATTCAAGGATCACTCGTTAGGAGGGAACCCACCATTTCGCTAAAATAAATTTGCACCGGGATATCTTCACATGAGATAAATCCAGCATGCCCGATACACTCAACTGGAATAGCAAGCAACTGACCCGTGGCTGGCAGAAAGGTGTCACATCTTTTTATTGGGGCCTTGGATTTGATGAAAGCGATCTCGACAAGGCTCAGATCGGCATTGGAGTGCCTCTATTGGATGGCAATCTCTGTAATGTGCATGCCCATGAGCTGGGTCAAATGATTGCTGCAGGTTGCAAATCCGCTGGTTTGCTGGGATTTTCTTTTGGTGTACCGGGTGTCAGTGACAATATCACGCAAGGGATGGAGGGCGGGAATGCCTCGCTTCCTTCCAGAAACCTCATCGCCAATGCGTCTGAATGCGTCGTGAGCGCACACTGCTACGATGGCATGATTGGCACGCACCATTGTGACAAGAATGGGCCGGGTTTTGCAATGGCACTGGCAAGAATGAATGTTCCGGGCCTGATCCTCAGCGGCGGCAGCATCATGCCGGGCTGCTACAAAGGGCGCGATGTCACCATCCTTGATTCCTACGACGCCCAGGCGGCAGCAGATGTGGGAGAGATTCCAGCATCTGAAGCGGATGCCATCATCAAGGCAGCCTGTCCCGGCCCTGGGGGTTGTGGCATCGCGGCTTCTTTCAATACATGGGGCATCGCGATGGAAGCCATAGGCCTGATGCCTCCCTACAGCTCATCCATCCCTGCCATCGACCCCGCCAAAAAAGAGGAGTGCATGGACGCAGGCAGAAGGATGCGGCATTTACTGGAGCTGGACCTTCGACCACGCGATATCCTGACACGTGCCGCATTCAGAAATGCAGCAGCTGCCATCGCCGCCATCGGTGGATCAACAAACGGGATCATTCATCTCATCGCTCTGGCACGCGAAGCAAAGGTAGATTTCACACTCAAGGACATACAAGCAATATTGCGCGACACTCCCGTGCTCTGCAGTTTTGCACCTCGGGGCAAACGCACGATGGTGGACCTGCATCGACTCGGCGGTACGCCCATGCTGTTGAAACATTTACTTGAAGCAGGCCTCCTTGATGGATCATGCATGACGGTAACCGGCAAGACGCTTGCCGATAATTTGGCAGAAGCGCCATCAGTGCCGGAAGAACAGGATCTGATCGCCGCCACGGACGCACCATTCAAGTCTTACGCAGACATGCAAATCTGTTTTGGCAACCTGGCACCGGAAGGCATGGTCTTCAAAGTTTCGAGCATGCAATCTCCAACTTTCAGAGGCGCTGCCATGTGCTTTGAAGATCCGCGAGACATCATTCAAGCCGTCAAAGAAAAACGCCTCAAACCCGGCACCGTTGTGGTTCTGAGAAACCTGGGTCCCGTGGCCAGTGGAATGCCTGAAGTCCTTGTTGCCACCTCTGCTCTTTCGATTCCTGAACTGGATGGCAAGGTCGCCCTGGTTTCGGATACACGCGTTTCAGGCGTCTCTCACGGTGCCATCGGTGTTCATTGTTCACCTGAGGCAGCGGTGGGTGGCCCCATCGGGTTGGTCAGGGATGGTGATGTGATTGAGTTTGATCTATTGAAAGGAAGCATCCACCTGGAGGTATCGGATACCGAATTAGGCCAGCGTGCATCAACCGCAAGATCGAAGCAACCGCAACACACCCGTGGTTACCTGGCCGATTTCGCCCATACAGTGACTCAGGCACATGAGGGGTGCGTCAGCCATTGGGTCCTGAAGCAATGAGGAATTACTCTGAGTCAGTCACTCAAAAGAAAAAAGGCGGCCTATGGCCGCCTTTTTTTGAATTGTTTACACTTACTTATCGGTAGCTAAGCATCACTTCCGCCAGTATTGGAAGCAATTTCAACAGGTTTGTAGCCTCCAATTGCCTTGAAGTAAAATAGAAGGAGCAGGTATATGATTGCCATGGTTGCAGGTATGGCTGCATCGGCCATCAGCGTTTTACGATCACCTTTGATGAAGGCCGCTTGCACCTGTCGCTCTGTTTCGGTCAGCTTATCCAGTGCAGCTTGAGGATCTTTGTTACCGGCTTCGGCTAATTCAGCCCTTGCTGCGCTAAGTTTTCCCTGAACTACACCCAGCTTGGCACCATCTAAACCATTCACTTCTTCGAAAAATAAGAACTTACTGCCAGTTTCAGATTTGTATTCGGCAAACGCCTCCGCATTGACCGTCTCCAAGGCCTCACCTGCAAAACGATCCTTCGCATAACCAAGACCGGGAGAACCTATCAAACCAGCACTCATCATGCCAATCCCCCCCATGATGCTCATCGCGACAGCACCCGACCTTGGGAAGCGATCACCCACGACTGCCAGCATGGTTGGCCAGAAAAATGTTTTGCCGAGAGCATATACAGTGAGTGCAAGCATCGCTCCTACAAAAGTTGTGATTCCACTTACAAGATTCAGGCCAACAATTGCCAGAACAGAACACACGAGCAATATGCCAATCGGAGAAAGTTTTAATTTCTTTTCAATGAAGTCGGCACAGAATCGAAGGGCAAACATCACAAGAGAAGTGAATACGAAAAGGATTTTTCCTTCCGCAGGTGTGAGGATATTACCTGTAATGTTCTGGATCCATCCATCAGTTCCCAGCTCGACGGCTCCGACAAGGGCATGAGTCAAGAACAACACAAAGATAAGCCATGCGCCCACTGAAAACTTGGAGACGTAGCCGGATAATACCAGCAATAAGATAGCCAGGGCTCCTGCCAACAACGTGCTGAATCCTAGACTACCAACAAAGAAGAGATAAAGAACGAAGCAGACGACGATACTGCCTAGAATGCCAACATCCTTGTACATTTCCCCAAAACTCAGACCCTTTTGCGAGGCTTCCGACTTGGGCATGCTCTGTCCGAGGAACATGAAACCATAGATGGCAGTCGGAACCAGGAAGAGACCCAACTGAACCTTCCATGAGAAGGAATCGCCCATGGTCCAGCCAATCAGTCCACCTACAACCATTCCTGCTGGCCAACTTGCGTGCAGGATATTCAGGTAATGGGTTCTGTTTTTTGGAAACAATGTGGATACAAGAGGATTGGCCACGGCCTCAAGCGTGCCATTAGCAAAGGCGAATATGAACGTCCCCCAATAAAGAAACTTAAAGGCGGTTTGTGCTTCCTGACCAGAGGAGGCAGCAAAGGTCACAAAGGCGGAGAGAACGTGAAAAGCGAATGCGGCAAACACAAGTTTTCCGTAGCCAATTTTGTCCACGATCACACCACCGATAATGATACCAAAACAGAAACCGGTAAACCCGGCACCGCCAATTACTCCCAGCTGGGATGCGTTGAAACCAAACTCGGCTCCCCAGTTGGCAAGGATGCCACCACGGATACCGAAACCTACGCCGGCAGCGAGAATCGCCATAAATCCGGCCCACAACAAACGCGCTGAATTGGGCGCGATTCCATCTTGTTTAATGTTCATAGTTCAATTTGTTAGCATTGATACGATCTATCTCTAATTTAAAAATTTACTGCGTAAAAGCGGGTAACTTGACGATTTTGCCTCCCTTGAGGGCGGATTCGTGAGCGCAAATACCAACACAGGTCCAGTTTGCGGACTGACGAGCGTTCGGAAATGGATCCCTTCCGTCCATCAAGGCACTGACAAATTCGTGCGCCAGATGCGGATGTGAACCCCCATGCCCCGCACCCTGGGTAAAGCTCAAGTGGGTCTTTTTGCCAAGATCGTACACCCCCTTGGTGGTGAATGGACGAATCCCCTTCGGCAATCGAGAGGCGTAATCCTTGACTTTGATTCGTTTGGGGATTTTGTGTTCCGGCTTCTTGGCTGTGTGTAAAACAGGGTCTTCCCCTTCGATCAAAGGCCATTCAAAAGCCTGTTTATCTCCGTAAACATCAAAGCTTTCTCGATACTGCCTGGCCGTATCGAACAAACTGCGATGGATACGCGCACTCAAATCGGAGTCCTTGAATTTGATATGAGTGGTTTCGACGGCAAAAGGAGAATTGTAATGCTTGATCAGGTTCTTGCGAATGGTTCCAGAACCGAAGCAGGAGACATATTCAGCCGTGTCATTGGTCAATGCCATGCAGGGGCCAACACAATGGGTCGCATAATGCATGGGAGGCAATCCCGGCCAGTAATTGGGCCATCCATCCATGTCCTGCTGATGACTGGCCTGTAAGAACTGTACTTTCCCTAATTTCCCCTTCTCGTAGAGCTCTTTGACGAAAAGAAATTCCCGTGCGTAGACCACGGTTTCCATCATCATGTATTTCAATCCCGTTTTCTTGCAAAGATTGACAATCGTTTTGCAATCAGCAGCAGAGGTAGCCATCGGCACGGTGCATGCCACATGTTTGCCTGCTTTCAAGGCCGCAATGGATTGGGCGGCATGATCTGGTATGGGCGTGTTGATGTGAACGGCGTCCACATCCGGATCCTTGAGCACGTCTTCGTACTTCTGGTAGCGTTTTTCGATACCAAAGGCATCACCGATGGCATTGAGCTTCTTCTTGTTACGCTGACATATCGCGTACATGTTGGCGTTGGGATGGTTCTGATAGATAGGAATGAACTCAGCACCAAACCCCAATCCAATGATGGCAATATTGATTTTTTTCCTGCTCATGACATCGAAAATTCAATCCGAGGTTTTCCTCGGAAAGCACCACCTCAAAGACGCAATCAGCCCGTAAAGAGGCACGCCTTCTAGGAAAGGATGAGGCAAAATAAGACCCTGTCACCTGCAAACTGTCAATGGAAATTTTGACGGAACCCCTTCAAACAGGGGCTTGAACCCACTTGCAATGAAGGTGAAACCCCCTCCCCTCGATCAGCACCGGGATTGAGCTATCGGGTGACGGGAGATTCTTGAGCGATACGATCATAGATGGACAAGGCCTTATCGAAAGCTCTCCGGGCGTCCATGCGTTCCCCCTCCTTGATGGCATGACTTCTATTTCGCCAGAGTTGATGAATGGTTTCTGCGCACCATAAAGCGCTTTCACGAGAGACGCGGATGGGCCTGTCCTGCACGATCACGTTCACCGGGTTCGTATGCAATTGAGGAAATTGCCTCAATGCCACCCAACTGCTTTGAGATATCGGCACCTCAAATACCCGTTCATGCTCTGCCCCATCGGCAGGTATCACCCATGCATGCTGTGAAACGCCATTGACCACCAGTTCTACTTTACGATTGCCCCCCTGCAGGTCACCGTCGGGCGGAGGCCCATGAAAGGTCACCGTGTCCCCTGTGAAACGGTCTCCACCTGGTGGCGAAATCAATCCTTGCGCGACGGACAAGGGC
>KB911970.1 GCA_000383715.1 Verrucomicrobia bacterium SCGC AAA164-E04 | reverse complement strand
AAAATCCGCGAATATGGTGATCGCGCCCGCTGCCCTGAGCCATTGGGGTGCGACCAAACTCTCCGCCCCAGATGACAAGCGTGTCGTCCAACATACCACGTTGCTTGAGGTCTGTAATCAATGCAGCAGTCGATTGATCTACTTCTTTCGCAGTTGTCTGCATGTTGCCTTTGATGTTGCCGTGATGATCCCATCCGCGGTGGTAAAGGTGAATGAACCTTACACCTCGTTCTGCCAGTCGTCGCGCAAGAAGGCAATTAGAGGCAAAAGACCCGTCACCTGCTTCTGCTCCATACATGTCCAAAATATGCTGAGGCTCTTCTTTAAGCTCCATCAGCTCAGGGACGCTGGCTTGCATGCGAAAGGCCATTTCGTATTGGCTGATACGAGTGGCAATCTCCGGGTCATTCACCACCGCATCTTTCTCCAGATTCAGGGCGTTAATGGCATTTACCAGGCGCCGTTGTTCGCTGTCTCTTACTCCTGGAGGAGCAGAAACGTAATGAACTGGGTCCCCGCTGGCATTGAACTGAACCCCTTGGAAATTACTTGGGAGAAAACCGCTATGCCACTGGCGTGATGAAATAGGTTGAGCCTGACCGCCTTTTCCGACTGAGCTCAAGACCACAAAACCCGGTAGGTTTTCCGTTTCATTGCCCAAACCATAAAGTAACCAAGAGCCCATACTGGGGCGTCCTGATACGGATGATCCTGTGTTGATGAAGGTATGTGCTGGATCATGGTTGATTTGTTCGGTATGGAAAGATTTGATGATGCACAATTCATCTGAAACTTCTCCAATCTTGGGAAAGAGGGAGCAGATCTCCTGACCAGATTGTCCGAATTTTTCAAAAGGATGCTGTGGACCCAGACAGTTTAATTTCTGACCTTGCAACTGGGCGATAGGTTGTCCTCTGGTAATCGAGTCCGGCATGGGTTTTCCATCCATATCTGCCAGCTTTGGTTTGTAGTCCAGAGTTTCAAGATGGGAAGGCCCCCC
>KB911969.1 GCA_000383715.1 Verrucomicrobia bacterium SCGC AAA164-E04 | reverse complement strand
AGGCCAACAGCGGCGGGGTAAAGATGGTGTTCAGCGTCTTGAATGCGGGCATGCAGGCTTTGAGGTGTGTCATCATCCATGACAGGAACGGTCTCCTGAAGGATGATCGCCCCGGTATCGATACCCTGATCAACAAAATGCACGGTGCACCCTGTATATTTAACCCCATATTCAAGGGCTTGCTTCCAGGGCTCCAAACCAGGAAAAGAGGGCAATAGGGAAGGATGAATATTGAGCACCCGATTTGGAAAAGCTTTTAGAAAGTCCCCCTTCAAGATTCGCATGAAACCAGCCAAAACAATCCAATCCACCTTGGCTTCCCGGAAAAGGCGGATATAGTTGAGTTCTGCATCCTCGTCCAGTTTTGTGCGGAAAGGCCCCGGAGACAAGTAAGTGGCAGGGATATCAAAATCCTTTGCCCTGTCCAGTATGCCCGCATTTTCAACATCACTCACCACCTGCGCTATTTCGGCGCGAATGACACCCTGATGACATGCTTCAGCCAAAGCAAACATGTTGGACCCTTTTCCAGATCCCAATATTCCTAACCGAGCCTTTATTTCCATTTCGGATCCAACATTGAATCAATTGATCAATAAAATCCAGTCCGAAGGGAAGGATTGACGCACGCCCCATTCCCTGCGGAGCAAACTCAAAAATAGCCCGTTTCAAACGGACTGAGCGCGATCTGCTTTTTGTAATTCCGATTTCACAGAGACTGCCCAAGAAGGGTTTAACATGGCCGCTGTGGCTGTCTGGACACCTTCCACCCCCAATTTCAGGTAGTCGGAAACATCCGTTGCTTCTGCCACGCCACCGACGGCGATCGTCTTAATCTTTGAACGGTGCTCATGTATCAATGATTGAAATGTGCTTACTTGCTTTCTGACCGCTTCAGATATGGCGGCTCCAGCGATACCCCGTGACTCCCCGCTGAAAAAGGCTTTACCATCCGGTGACTGGACTTTTGCCCCGATACAGTTGACCATCACCAGCCCCTGAA
>KB911968.1 GCA_000383715.1 Verrucomicrobia bacterium SCGC AAA164-E04 | reverse complement strand
TGTTGTTCTATGTTTGAAAAACTGCCCATTTTATTTCTCTAATGGATGATCTGATTTCCACCACAAGAACGGTTTAAGTGTAAAATAGTTCTTTCATTGGATGGAGCTGGAATAAATGATGCTTTAAAAGAAACGTGAACGAATCAAAGGCCATCGTCATCATACCCACCTACAACGAGCGGGAAAATCTTCCGGCCTTGGTGGACCATATACTTGCATTACCAACAAAGGTGGACATGTTGGTGGTCGATGATCGTTCACCGGATGGCACCGGGGAAATAGCTGAAAAATACGCTCAGGCTCATGAATCCATCCATGTCCTGCATCGGCAGGCAAAAAACGGGCTCGGGCGTGCATATTGCGATGGATTTGAATGGGCCTTGAACAGGGACTATGAATTCATCTTTGAAATGGATGGTGATTTTTCTCACAACCCGGACGATATTCCACGATTCCTGGAAGCAATCAAGGATGCAGACCTTGTCTTAGGTTCACGCTATCGTGATGGGATCCGAGTGATCAACTGGCCTTTAAACAGGCTGATATTAAGCCTTTGTGCGGCCCAATACGTCAAGATGATCACGGGACTTCCCGTTACAGATCCAACCGGTGGTTTCAAGTGTTTTCGACGAAGCGCCCTTGAATCCATCGATCTGGATCGAGTACGATCCAACGGTTACAGCTTTCAGGTTGAGTTGACGCACAAACTATGGAGCCAAGGCTTGAGGATCAAGGAAGTCCCCATCATCTTCACTGATCGATTTCAGGGCACATCCAAGATGTCTCGCAAAATAGTAGTGGAAGCTCTCTGGATTGTCTGGCGTTTATGGCTACACAACGGTTTGAGTCGCAGGCCTACTTTTCCCAACAAACCCCTTTAGGATCCTGGCAGCCTTCACTGCATAAAGTATTCAACGTATCTTCTCGTTGAGATGGGGTTGTGACTTTCACAATGACACCGAAGTCTGGGCAGGTTCCGAGGTGGCGAGATACCCTTGTGGATT
>KB911967.1 GCA_000383715.1 Verrucomicrobia bacterium SCGC AAA164-E04 | reverse complement strand
TGAAGACGAAGTTGGGTTTTTCCTTGGCCGCCTGAACAGCCACAGGTTTCGCGAAAAATACGATTATCGCAATAATACCCCAAAGTAATCCAAAGATGAGTTGATGACTCCTGTGTCCGCGCATGGGGTCATTAGAATCAAGAAGGGCCATCATGGCAACCTTATCATGCCTTTCATCAAGGTGACTTCTGCAGACCAAAAAAAATGCGGCAGAATCATCTGCCGCATTTTCATTAATCTGATTTTAAAAGGGTTACAGTTTACCTGCGTTGGCTGCGAGATAGCTTGCTACACCGTCTGCGTCAGGTGTCATTCCTGAATCGCCTTTGTTCCACCCTGCGGGACAAACTTCGCCGTTTTCTTCGAAGAATTTCAGGGCTTCTACTACACGAAGATGTTCGTCGATATTGCGACCCAGTGGCAAATTGTTGACCGTCTGTGACTGCACAACGCCGTTTTTGTCAATGAGGAAGGTACCTCTCATGGCTACATTTGCATCAGGATGTTCCACCCCATAAGATTGAGTGATCTTATGGTTCACATCGGCAATGATGGGGAATTTGACAGGGCCAATGCCACCTTTATCGACCGACGTGTTTCGCCAAGCATGATGTGTGAACTGCGAGTCAATGGATACTCCAAGCACTTCCACTCCCAATTCGGCGAAAGCGGGTTGACGATGGTCCATGGCAATGATTTCGGTTGGACATACGAAGGTGAAATCCAAGGGCCAGAAAAACAGGATCACATATTTGCCTCTGTAGTCTGACAATTTGATATCACTGATGGTTCCGTCTGGCATGGCTGCCGCCGCTGTAAAATCAGGGGCTTCTTTCGCAACTAATACGCTCATAGATTTCTATATTCTTGTAGATTCGGTTTTAGTGTTTCGTTTGTTTGAACCTGACTCTGGTCGGCGACCGAGGCAGTCTCGATATTATGGCTTCAAATGATGTTGATGCCAAAGAAAAATAAGCAAAAGGCGGTCATTTGATTGCCCTCAGAGCT
>KB911966.1 GCA_000383715.1 Verrucomicrobia bacterium SCGC AAA164-E04 | reverse complement strand
GATGACGCAGCTTTCCTTGCCACGCTATGCCCATCGAAAGACTCTGGGAATGATCCCCTCAAAGAAGATTGGAACTGGTATCGAGAACGAGCCCGCACATTATTGGAGTTAACACGCGCATTTTCGGCACGTTTCAAAGCGAAGAAACTTGAGCGAGGGGGGTTGGATTTCACCGATCTGGAACAGTCTGCGCTTACCCTGCTCTGGGATCGAAAAACAAAACAAAAAACCGATCTGGCCGAAAGCATCCAGAGACAATTCAAGCACGTCTATGTCGATGAGTATCAGGATATCAATGCAGCTCAGGATTGCATACTGGCGTCGATTTCAGGTGATGCCAGCAGGGCAAATCGTTTTCTGGTGGGTGATGTCAAGCAGAGCATCTACGGTTTTCGTTTGGCTAACCCTCAATTCTTTAACGATTACGAAAAGACATGGAATCAACCAAATGTAGAGGAGCCAAGACAAGTCGTTTATTTACAAGAAAACTTCCGTAGTCGTCCCGGTATTTTGACATTCGTCAATGACTGCTTCAGTGAACTCATGGCATCGAATCAAGGATTTGATGAACGAGCTCATCTACTTTTCGGAGATCCTGACAACCGGGCTGAAATGCTTGAGTCAAACAGCAGCTCGGTGGAATGCCATTTCCTCTTGAGTGGAGTGTCCCGTCAGGAAACCGACGCTTCCCAGGCAAATGACATGGATCTGTCCAATACGGAGAAAGAAGCCTGGGCCATTGGATTACGATTGAAAAAATTGAGTGAAAGCGGGCATTTGGTCCTCGATTCGAAAACCCAGTCTCTTCGCAAGGTCAGATGGAGCGACATGGCCATTTTGATGCGTTCAGTGCGGTCCAAGGCAGATGCTTACTCACGGATTTTTTCGCAGCTTGGTATCCCTTTGCAAGTCCCGCGAAGCGGGATGTTAGAACGAAGTGAGATCACAGACCTTTTGTCGCTCCTGATGCTTCTCGACAACCCTCGCCAGGACATTCCTCTGATCGCGGTCCT
>KB911965.1 GCA_000383715.1 Verrucomicrobia bacterium SCGC AAA164-E04 | reverse complement strand
CGAAGGCCGCTGTTTTTCCTGTTCCGGTTTGGGCTGAGCCCATGAGGTCACCACCTTCAAGGATAACTGGAATCGCTTGTTCCTGAATGGGTGTAGGTTTGGTAAAGCCGCAGGCGTCGACTGCTTTCAGTAGACGTTCGTCCAGATTCAGATTTTCAAATGACATAATACTTTTACTTACATTAATGGCTCGGCCCCCGATGAGGGCGCATCACAGACGAGCTCTAGATTAATGCATGAAGGAAAGCCTTGGTGGGGTGTCCTAAATATGCTCCAACAAAAAATCTCGGAGTAGACATTTTGTGCCTCTCCATGCTACCCCCTTTCTCCGTTTTATTTTTGTTGAGCGGAAGCAGTAAGCTCTCTACTGATACGAGCGTTGATTGTTGTGTTTGCTTCATATTAACCGTAAAAGCAAGGGGAAAGTTTTTCTATTCACTGGCAAAGGGGGAGGAATTGATTCATTTTCAAGCTTATGTCGTTTCGGGTTAATGTTGAGAATCTTTCTGTTATATTGGTTGAGCCAACGCATCCCGGGAATATCGGAGCAACGGCCAGGGCTATGGCCAACATGGGGGTGACCGACTTGCGGCTTGTGCTTCCTGAAGAGCATTTGAGTGAGGTTGCTGTCAAGCGTGCAGCTCATGGTCTGGAAGTATTGAAAAATGCCAGTGTGCACGAGCACCTCACAGATGCCTTGCATGATTTGCACTGGGTAGGTGGCACCACTGCAAGAAACCGCAAGGCACAGGATCGAACGGTTTTATTGCCTGATATTGCTCAGGCTTTTCCTGATCATTCTTGTCGCATGGGGCTGTTGTTTGGACGAGAAAGTAGTGGCTTGAGTAATGATGAATTAGCACTTTGCACTGCGCTGATTCATATTCCTACTCATGGAGAGGCTACTTCATTGAATCTCTCTCATGCAGTGATGGTGACGCTTTATGAAATGTCTCGCCATTACGAGCCAGCCAACGTAACTCATGGTGCGGATGTTGGATCGGGCATAGCAACG
>KB911964.1 GCA_000383715.1 Verrucomicrobia bacterium SCGC AAA164-E04 | reverse complement strand
CCGGGTGTTGCTTTCATTGAGATCCGATTCAGAGGAGCAATCCGGTGGTTTCCGGATAACCTCGCAAAATATTCATGGATTGGATGGCCTGGCCGCTGGCACCCTTTACCAGATTGTCTTCTGCGCTCATGATGATCAGGCGTCCAGTGCGTGAATCATATCGCCATGCGAACTCAATATTGTTGGTGCCGACTACGTGTTTGGTATCCGGCAGTCCTGAAGTGCCTAAAAGTCGGACAAAGGCCTCATCGGCATAGGTCTCCTCATAAATTTCAGTTACCTTTTGCAGGTAGTTTTCCGGCTGGTCTGCTGAATGGGCATCATTGGAGGGTGCCATGGTCATTGTGGTGAGGATACCTCTGTTGACTGGAATCAAATGTGGGGTGAATTGGATGATGGTCTTCTGGCCAGCAGCCAGACTGATCTCCTGTTCGATTTCCGATAGATGCCTATGCTTTGGAACACCGTAGGGGCGGACACTTTCGTTGCATTCAACATAGAGAAAAGGAACATCCGCTTTGCGGCCCGCACCACTGACACCACTCAAGGAATTGGCAATGATGGTTGATGGTTGAACCAAGCCGGCCCTGATCAGCGGAAGGCTGGGAAGTAGTATGCTTGTCGGGTAACAGCCGGGCGAGGCAACCAACTGCGCCTTCTGGATTTCGTCTCGTCGCCATTCAGGCAGTCCGTAAACCGCTTTTTCCAGTAGCTTTGGAGCAGGGTGGGGAGCTCCATAGAATTCCTCATACGTCTCCGGATCATGTATTCTAAAATCAGCGCTCAGGTCAATGACAGTGCATCCGCCTTCACAAAGAGGCAGAGCGAATTCAGCAGCCACTCCATGCGGCAGTGCTAAAAAAGCAAGATCGGCCTTTTCGAGTATCGTCTGACAATCTGGCGATGAGAACTCAAGCGAAGCTGCACCCGGCAGGTTGGAGAAGCGAGGGAATACATCTTTGAGTGATCGTCCAGCGTATTGTCTGGAAGTTAAAACGGTGAGCTCCACCTCGGG
>KB911963.1 GCA_000383715.1 Verrucomicrobia bacterium SCGC AAA164-E04 | reverse complement strand
CTCGTGCTACTTTGTCATCCGGGTTTTTAACTGCTTGTTCAAGGTTTTGCCCGATGAGTCGAATGGCTTTCTCCGCCAGAGCATCTGCCATTGGGTTCTTGCCCGGGTAGGGTAAATCCTCGCCATCAGCAGTGGAGAGATCTGTCGGGTGCCGGGCGGTAAAGGCCTCAATCGCGTGAGTCAAAGCATCCATCCCGCTTTCAGCGGTCACATGGCGCGGGCAAGTCACCGTGAGCTCCGGGTCTACGATTGCCAGAGACGGACGCAGGTGCCTGCTGAGTGTGCTGACTTTAAGGCCGCTTTCAGTATCGGTAAGCACGGCTGCGTGTGAGACCTCGCTTCCCGTTCCCGAGGTGGTCGGTATGCACACCAACGGGGTGACCGGGCCCGGAATCTGGTCGAATCCGAAATAATCTTCAGGAGCTCCTCCGTGGGCAAGCAGCAGGGCAGTCATCTTCGCCAAGTCCATATTGCTTCCGCCTCCGAGTCCGATGACGGTGTCAGGTTTGAATTCTTCAGCAACCTGAAAAGCCTTCATTGCTACTTCAAGAGAGGGTTCAGCCTCGCTTTCCTGAAACACGCAGGTGTCATTTGCTTTTTCGCCTGTTGCAGCGATAACACGCTCTACGATACCTGCATTTGCCAGGTTTTTGTCCGTGATGATCAAAGGGCGTCTTCTTGATTCTTTTTGAATCTCGGCAGCAAGTTGATCAATGACTCCACCTCCAAACATTAGTTTGCCGGCAGCATAAAAATCCCAGTAACAGCGCATGGTGGATTGTCAGCGATTTTGTCTGGTGTGAAAATGGAATCTCAGGCCAGGATATCCCGCACTACATTACCTGCGATGTCGGTCAGTCGATAGTCTCTTCCTTGGAATCGGTAAGTCAGGCGCTTGTGATCGACACCAAAAAGTTGCAGCATCGTGGCATGTAAGTCGTGAACATGAAAGGGTCGGTCCACGGCTTTGTATCCCAGATCATCCGTATTACCATAGGAAATACCGCCTTGCACACCG
>KB911962.1 GCA_000383715.1 Verrucomicrobia bacterium SCGC AAA164-E04 | reverse complement strand
TCAAGTTACCTTTCAAACCCGTGGAAGATTATCGACTCAAGGATCTCGAGGTGGAGCAAGTGTATGATCAACTCATTGAGTATAACTATACCTACCGTCTCAGTTCAGACTGGATAGATCTCGCTACCGATGTGGCAGGCGATGAATATTCAGACTCAAGTTCTCAGTCTGGAAAGCATCATTCCAGTAATCAGGAAACCTTCTGGGCTTCGGCGTTCTCCCGTGCCCGTATGCTTGCCGGCTCTGAAGACTATGGAAAGTTACCTGCGGGTCTTCGCCGTAGAGTGGGGGAGATCCTTGAGCCAAGCCTCGACTGGCGAACGATCCTCTGGCGTTTCCTCTCACGCAGTCCTGTCGACTTTGAAGGTTACGATCGCCGTTTCATTGGCTCAGGACTTTATCTAGAGGATCTGCAGGGAGAAGCCCTGAATGTGAGAGTCTGCATTGATACCAGCGGATCAATCGATCCTGAAACTCTGGCTCAATTTCTTGCAGAACTCAGTGCCATAGTGGCAGCCTACCCGCATCTTACGGTCCTTGTATATTACGCAGATACGGGACTATACGGCCCCTGGGAATTGGGGGAACAGGAAGCCTTCAAACCAGTGGGTGGAGGAGGAACTGATTTCAGACCTTTTTTCAGGAAGATGGAAAAACCGGATCACGATGATGCTCTGCTGATTTATTTTACTGATGGGTATGGGACGCTTCCTGAACGTGCTCCACAACAGGAGTTGCTTTGGATTCTTAAACCCAAGAGTAAGGCTAGAGGACTGGAAGATAGGGGGGAGGTATGTGTCATGAATGCATAAAAGGAAATAACTGATTGAAATGCCAACAGCATGCCTTTATCTGTCATTAATTAAGTAAATATAACTCTTGTTCCTTAAGATTCAGTTAGGTGTTTGTATAGTCGGAAATCAACTTCCCGATCTAGAAGATACTCCATTTTAACCACAGAAACTTCTGATCCGTTAGTATTCCTCATAGTTGTATCTTCGAATTTATCCGGAATAGCTGATAACTCACCAAGATAGTAAAAATCTTTGCCTTCGCCATCATTCTTTTTTACGAAAAAGGGCATACGCATCCCTGTTTCTTTATGCCGACGCATGGCATCAACGTCAGGGCTTGAAAGGCTTCTTCTGTTTTTTGACATGTAGATCACATGCCGCGGATTTATAAACCGGTCCTCATATTTGATGGTCTCCTCGATATTATCTTTTTTGTGATATGTCACAAAAACTGGACAGTTTGCGCCGTCGCTCTTTACTTTATACCCTCCAACATTCAACAAATTCTGCTGTTTATCATAATGCAGTATGCGCAGTATATCTTGTCTTCCATACTTAGCGCCTCTACGAAAACCTCCCACATAGTCTGATTTTTTGAAATCACCCAAGAATCTACTGGTAGACGCTTGCGCAAGATCTAACAAGGATCTGGCTATTGTTGGTTCATTGATAGCTTCAGAAAGCGTGCTACCAATTGTTATTCTTTTGGAGGTTTGCTCAAAGTTTAAGATCTCAAAATTATGATTTTTTGAAATACGTAATGTTTCACCCCCCGATCTTTCGGTATGATAGTTAAGGTTAAGGCTATGTATCGCTGAAATTAAGTTAGTATCGTCAGTTCCTACACCCGCCACTTTGGTAACTCTTTCTTTTAAAAAATCAAAATCGACTGATCGGTGCGATATTATTTCTTCTAAAATCAGACTATCCTCTAAACGAACGCCATTGCATACAAGCTTACTGAGATAGCCAACTAGCTTGAGGTGCTCCGGAGTAACTTCTAAGCTATTGTCGACTGAAGCTGTGAAAGCAAGTAGTGAACCAGAATAGTCAACATATTGATACGGATCGCGAGATTCATTTTGAATGAAATCCATCATCATTGGGGTGCGCCCCAAACGAAATTTAAGGAGCTCAAAGTCCTTAATTAAATTTCCCATTTTATTCAATTTTGCGGAATCGATAGAGGCAAATACACGTTCTCTTGCGATTTTTTCAAAGCTAATTGATGATGCGCCGGGTATAAGACTGCTACCAGCTCTCAAGAGCCTGCGGAGACGGTCCTTATTGTAAGATGAATCGCCGAAAAGCGCGATAGGTATTAAGTAGTTGTTTTCGTAATTCCCAATAAAATCGACGACTGTAAGAAAGTCCTTTCCTTGTGCTTTTCTTAGTCCGCGACCCAACTGTTGAACGAATATGATTGCTGAACTTGTTGGTCTCAACATGACGACCTGGTTCACTTGAGGGATATCAATCCCCTCGTTGAATACATCGACCGTAAACAAGTAATCAAGCTTATCGCCTTCCTCTGATTCCAATCGCCGAATGGCATTCTCTCGCATGTCTTCAGGATCATCCCCTGTAATTGGAAGAGTATTGAAACCTCTAAGGTTGAATTCATGACTTAATTCGCGAGCTTCATCCACACGTGAACAAAAAACTAATCCTCTAACCTCATCAGAATCACAACCATATTCCCCAATAGTTTTGATTATGTGTTCGATACGCTCACTGGAAACAAGGTTGTTAAAGTCGGTATTCTCCTCCAGTAAAATGCCGTTTACCGTAACATCTGTGACACCAAAATAGTGGAAAGGAATCAATAGATCTGCCTCCATTGCTTTTTGCAGTCGAATTTCATATGCCAAGGAGTGATTAAACAGCGCGAAGATGTCAAATTTGTCAGTCCTTTCAGGTGTCGCAGTCATACCCAATAAAAATTTAGGGTGAAAGTAATCGATTACTTTCTTATAAGTGATTGCTCCAGCACGGTGGGTTTCATCAATGATGATGTAGTCAAATTCGTCAGTTGCAAAGTTTTGTATATGTCTGTCTGTATTGATGGTTTGAACGGTGCAAAATACAAAATCAGCTTCCTTGTTTAAGCTTTCACCTGCAGAATAGATACCCATGGATTTGGATGATCCAAAGACACGCTTAAATTCACGCATTGCTTTTCTGGCAATATTGAGCCTGTGAACAATAAATAAAAGTCGACGAGCTCCAAACTGCTTTACATCGAATGCGGAGAGAACAGTTTTCCCCGTGCCTGTTGCGGAAATAACGAGTGAGCGCGTTTCCCCTTTCTGTCGCTCTGAATTCAACCGCTCAAGCGCGGGTAATTGCATTTGGTTAGGGGTTAAAGCATCACTAGCTTGTTGGATTGAGTTTGTTTGTTTAATTTCCGAAAATATCTCATTCGGTACAGTTGAAAGGGGCGCTATTCGAAGTTTTTGTTTAGCTTCATTCCATGACCGTGCGTAGGACTCGAGATTTTCTTCTGAAACTGTTGCAGCTCTTCCAGACCAATAATCAAGTTGCTTTCTTGTTTGGTGATACAGACTGGATTCTCGCTGAGCACTAACCCCAAGGTTTACTTCTGTGTTTTTACCAAGAGCGTTTTGAGTTAAATTTGAACTTCCAATCATGATTTGCGCATAATCATCATGCTCGAAAAAATAAGTTTTCCCATGGAAGTTTGACTCATTTACAAAGCTTACCTTGATGCCTGAAAAATTTGATAACGCTTTGATGGCGGAAGGATCAGAAAAGTTAAGGTATGTTGAAACTAATATCTCTCCCTGGGCATTGCGTCCCCCAAATTCTTTTAGGGATTGATGAAGGCAAGCAACGCCGCTGCGCGTTACAAAAGCAACAGCTAAGACAAAGGAGTTACAGGATTGAATGTTGTCTAAAACATATTCGAGTGTTTTGCGACCGTTGGCATAGTCGTTGAGCACAAGTCTTGGCTGAAATTGTGGGGGTGTGTCCGGATCATATTGAATCAGCCCTGAAATAATGCCGTCTTTAAAATCAGTTTGTGAAAACATTACCAAATTTTTCTCGAAGTATTTTTAAAACAGGTCGATCGGCTTGAATCCAATCAAGATTATCCGCATCCTTTAAACTAATGTGTGCGTAACTCGTATGCTCTGTTAGTTGACCTTCAAAACGATCTAAGTGCACGAGAAAACAGTGCATCTTGATAGAGAAATCGGGATAGGTGTGTTCAAGGGTAGCAACGAAATCTGTGATATCTGCATTGAGCATGAGTTCCTCTCTCAGCTCGCGAGAAAGTGCAATTCTATGATCTTCACCTTTTTTAACTTTTCCTCCTGGGAATTCGAATTTGTTGGAGACGTAATCGTATTTTGCTGGACCTCGTTTGAATGCAAGTAACTTGCCTTCAAATTCAATTATTGCCGCAACTACCTCTATCATCTCATCCCTTTCCATTCTTTGTTTTTAGTAAAGTAAACTGTGATATTGCAACGCTATCAGGAGTCTGTGATGTTTCAACCGCTGAATGCCATGTTGTTTTATTTTGGATATAACAAAAGCCACCTCCCCTACTTTTCCAGGTTATGGTACGGACCACCGAAGAATTGAGACTACTGCTCAAGTATTTTATCTGATTGTCGGTAAGTTGATTTATGATTTGATAAACCTAATACTCACTCTTAGGACCTTATCGGGCGGACTAAGGTTGACGGAACAATCGTCGATCAAGCATGATTTATCCCATCTAGAGTATTAGTGCCTAAATTTTTAAAAAAAACTTTAAGTTGTGACTGAGGAAAAAAACCAAAGCAGAGATGGAATAACCCTTTTGGGTGACAGTAAGCAGGGAATACCTGAACTCCCGGATAAAAAAAATCTGGAAGCATTCGAAAATCAGTTCTCTAAACGCGATTACTCGATACATATTGACTGCCCTGACTTCACTTCATTGTGTCCTGTTACTGGTCAACCCGATTTTGCAAATATTATCATCAACTACATACCTGATGGGCTATGTGTTGAGACGAAATCCTTAAAACTGTATCTGGCAGCGTTTAGGAACACGCCCTCATTCAATGAGGAAATTGTGAATCGTATATTAGACGACCTATTGGACATCATTAATCCCCGACAAATGCAAGTGACTGGGAAATTCGCCAGTCGCGGTGGTATTAGTCTCACTATCGAGGCTAATTATCCCTGAAAACTTAAATTAAGAACATGAAAGTAATTGTCTTAGTCAGTGGTGGAATGGATTCGGTGGCGGCACTGTATCACGCACATAAAATGTATGATGTGGTAGGTGGTCTGAGTTTTGACTATGGCTCAAGGCATAATCCTAAAGAAATACCTTTCGCTAAATATCACTGTGAAAAACTTCAGGTGCCTCATCATGTCATTAATCTTGGATTTGTTGGTGAGTCCTTCTCTTCAAACCTATTGAAAGGGCAGGGTGAAATCCCCGACGGGCACTACGAAGAGGCAAACATGAAGCAAACAGTCGTTCCTTTTCGAAATGGTATCATGCTGTCCATTGCGGGAGGTTTAGCGGAATCGAAAGAAGCAGAGGGCATCGTGATCGCGGCACACTCCGGCGATCATGCCATTTACCCGGACTGTCGTGAGTCGTTCATGAAGGCAATGGGTGATGCTATCAAGTTGGGTACGTATGCAGAAGTCGAGTTACTGAGGCCTTTTATCGACGACACTAAAGCAGGCATCGCTCGTCAGGGGCATGATTTGGGGGTTGATTTTTCCCAAACCTGGAGTTGTTACAAAGGNCTGGAGGTCCACTGTGGACAATGCGGTACTTGTGTTGAGCGTCGTGAAGCATTTGAATTAGCAAACATCCCAGATCCAACGGAGTATACCGACTTGAGCCCCTTGCCTCCAAAACCTGCCTCTGATTGATATGTTTATCTCGGAGGTTTTCTATTCAATTCAGGGCGAAGGTGAACTTGTAGGAGTACCTTCGGTTTTTGTCCGCACCAGTGGTTGTAACCTTCGTTGTTCCTGGTGTGATACGATGTATGCGTCGTGGCATCCGGAGGGTGTCGAAAAAACTCTGGATGACCTAATGGAAGAAATTCAAGCCCACAATGCAGACCACGTTGTCCTTACGGGAGGTGAGCCCATGATAGCCCGAGACATACATAGCTTAACCGATCGTATTAAATCGAAAGGCATGCATATTACGATTGAAACAGCAGGCACTGTTTTGCCGGATGGAGTCGATTGTGATTTAGTATCTATTAGTCCAAAGTTAAAAAACTCAACACCCGGAGCCGATCTTTCAGAATCCTGGCGCAGTCGTCATGAGGACACTAGGTGGAAACCTGAAATAGCCAAGGAATGGATGCTTCAATACGATTATCAGCTTAAATTTGTCGTTAGCCATGCGGATGACATCCGAGAAATTGAAGAGTATGTCAATGAGACTGGATTGACGATACCACCACGTAAAGTGCTCATCATGCCAGAGGGTAAAGATAAGCAGGAACTTTCCGTTCATACAGATATCGTCATCGACGTATGCAAGTCCAAGGGTTATCGTTTCTGTAACCGTCTCCACGTAGATTTATTTGGAAACACTCGAGGTACATAAAAAACCATGCCATATCGCATCTGTAAGACAATAGACATCGAGAACGGGCACATGCTTTCAAAGCATCCAGACAAATGCCAGTTCCCTCATGGGCACACACGCAAGGTTGAATTTGTCTTGGAGGCGAACGAACTGGACCAGAACGATATGGTATGCGATTTCAAAATCGTTAAAGAGGCTGTAGAGAGTTATCTGGATACTCTAGATCACGCCATGTGCATGAATACAGACGACCCAGCTTACACCGAGTTCAAAAACCGTTACGGGGATCGAGTCATTGGATTTCAGTCGCAAGATCCCACTACCGAAGTGATCGCCAAAACTATATACGACATCTTTGAACAAAAATTAAATGATTACGCTGTCAAACCGGAAAAGAGATATCCACTGAGTTCCGGGGTAAGAATCCTTAAGGTAAGAGTCTGGGAAACTGCTACCTCCTGGGCCGAATATCGTAAATGAGTCACTCAAAGCCCTTGCTAAATCTGATCCTTCATACAAACGAATAAAGAGCATACCCCTCCTAGCTTACAAAAGGCATAGTTATAAGCATACGTGTCTTGTCTTCATTTTGAATGTGCTTGTTTCCTGACCTTTAGAAGGTTATGCATAAAGCAATAACTTATGCGGACACTCATCTTAACATCCTGTACGGGAGAAAAGGCCAGCAAACCAGCAAATCAGTTGGTTTCGGATGATTTTTGTTCGGGTAGAAAACATCTCCAATCAAGGGAAAAGGAGCTTAAGGACTTTTTGATGCCAGCAGAAAGCCTTTATACAGGGCAACAACATGTCCGATTGATGAGGGGGGTTGGTCTCATCAGAGAAGAAGGCAAGCAAGTTAACCTTGAGTTTCAGATCCTCTCAGCCGGATATGGGCTGATCCCGTCTGATCGTAAGATCGCACCTTACGAGGCCACCTTCCAAGGGATGAAAAAAGGTGAACTGCGGCACTGGGCGGAGCAACTCGATGTGGCTAAGGACTTCGCTGCTCTCATGGCTACGAAACGGGATCTGAGTATCATTCTACTGGGCGATTCCTATCTGGAAGCTTGCCAAATCAACGAAAAAACCGATTTTGCCTCCCCTACATTACTTTTTTGCGGGAAAGGTGCGGCCAAGAAGTTACCGCATCATAAGAATCTGAAGGTAGTGACTCTTTCCAACCCGGAAGCCAAACGTTTTTCTTGTGGATTAGTGGCGTTGAAGGGTGAGATGGCACATCGGATTTGCTCGGGGCTAGTCTTGGGCAAACTGACCCCGAAAATACTGACCGCTACGAAGGTGGACGTATTGTCTGTGCTCGAAAACGGTAAGGTCGCCGCCAGTAAACAGAATAAAACTTCAGATAAGAAGAAGCCGCCTGCCAAAAAGACAGTGATGCGACCCAATCCACAGGTCGACAAAGTCATACAGATTCCGAAATCGTGGTGGGACAAGCCGCACCGAAAAAAATTGCGGTACTTCATCCCGGAATGGGATGACCTAGTGGATCCTGATTTCGATTTCATTACCGACACTCACTCGGGAGGACGAGGCGACTGGGGAAACCAAGTGTATGCCCACCAAATGTATCCAGAGCCCAATTACGATGGTTTGCTGATGTCCCGGGCTGTGGCTGAGAAGAGTAAGGCCAAGAGAGACCGAATCAATGATATCGGCGTCCACCGGATGCTACGAGTACCCCGTGAGTTTCCCATCATGGGCGACTGCGGTGCTTTTGATTACATCATGGAGGAGGTGCCCCCTTACACCACTGATGACGTTCTCGACTACTACACTCGGTTGGACTTCGATCTGGGGATCAGCGTGGATCACCTGATCGTCTCAGCCACTGAGGATCAGAAGCTCTACCGCTACAATCTCACGATCAATAACGCTGACGAGCTCCTGAAGGAGCACCACAAGGCTAAGCTGAAATGGGAGCCCATCGGAGCAGTGCAAGGGTGGGACCCTGACTCCTACGCCAAGGCTGCCGGGCAGTATGTGAAGATGGGCTACAAGTACATTGCCCTGGGTGGCATGGTTCGCACTACCTCTCGGGAAATTCTTCAGTGCGTCCAGAAGGTGCGCGAAAAGGTTCCGGCTGATATTTCCATCCACGTTCTCGGCGTTGCTCGGCTTGATTGGATGAACTCGTTCGCCGAAGCAGGAGTGCAGTCCGTAGATAGTGCTTCCTACCTTCGGCAAGCATGGATGCGCGTCAACCAGAGCTACACCAGCTTCGACGGCCCCTATGCGGCACTCAGGATCCCTGAAGCGGGGAAGAGTTTTCGGGCGAAGAACATGGAAGCTCATCCAGACCTCACGGAGAGTAAGATTCTGAAGATGGAGCAGGCGGCGTTGAATGCAGTGCGAGCCTATGGATCCAAAAAGGGGAGCCTGGAGGATGCCTTGGAAGCCCTCTTGGAGTATGATCAATTCGTGACTGCTGAGCGCGTTGATATGAGAGATGCTTACGTCCGGACCTTGACGCATCGCCCTTGGGAAAAGTGCGGGTGTGCGATCTGCCAGACTTGGGGAGTTGAAGTGGTGATCTTCCGGGGCAACAACCGCAATCGTCGGCGAGGATTTCATAACACTTATGTCTTTTACCGCCTCTTGCAGAAGGTTCTGGCAGGCGAATCGATTCCTTTTCTCACTAAGGATGGAACCACCAATCAGCTTGGACTTAATCTTGTTTAGCTATGTCAACCACCCTTCAGCACCGACACGAATTCAACGCCAAGCTGACGAAGCTGGTGTCGGACATGAGTGCTTGGGAAGGAAAGTCGCGAATCGATGACGAGGAAGCGGCAAGAATCCGGGCAGTCATTCGATCGTTTTCACACACCACGACGTTTGACTCTCTCTACCTAATTGGAGGAGTTGATGGGAGCGGCGACTACCCCAGTCTCTCCTACAGTGATTCGTTTGTCTCGATCGCCAATGCGAGCGGCACGGTCTACCAGACAGACACGATTCATGGACTCTCTGAGGTTGCTTCGGTCGCCGATCCGAATCTGGAACTGGTCTGGCTTCCAGAGGATCGGGAAGCTGCTCGTCCGTTCTGGCTCGAAGCACTCTCGAACCTCACGGGCACTCCGGTAGCCGAGGTCATCGGCTCATCTGACTACCGGTCACTCAAGGACGGGGCCTCTCACCACACTCATAGTGCCGGAGAATTGGAAGAGCACCTGATCCTTCCTGCAGCATCGGATACCTCGAACGTCGCCATCCAACTGCGTTCGACCGCAGAGTATGGGGCGGCGCTCCGTTTGATTCGTCACGATGCGGGCTGCCGCTTTGTGCTGATGGATACCACGCTCAGTCTGCCGATGGTCACCCGGAAGCAGCTCAGCCTCTACTACGAGCAACTGAAGCGGCTCTGCTGTGTCGAAGCCTTTAATCGGGGCATCGTGTTCATGACCATCAGCAAGTCACACGGGCTGCCGTGTATCGACATCGTCGAACAGCTCGCGGCGGATGCCTGTGGCACTGGAGAACGGGTGGCAGAACACTGGTTCCTTCGTCTTCCGGTTCCCGGTCACGATGACTGGGAGCTTTCACTGGTCGAAGGGCGAACCCTTCCCCCGATAGGTGCGGTTTCTTACCTGGTCCGTTTCCACCGCAATACGCCCGTCGTCCGTATGGACATCGATCGGAACTATTGGGAAGCCCATCTTAAAGACGATCCTGCTGCCGAGGAGCGACTCTTTGGCGAACTCGACTACGCCAGCCATGATCAGCGGGCCTTCGGCTATCCCTATCCTATCAAGGCCTGCCATGATCGAGTCCGTCTCTCCATGAATGAGCGGGCTGCCCTCAAGAACCAGATCATCGAAGCCGCAGTCGCCCAGGGAATGAAGCGCTCCCTTTTCCGTGATGTCTCTACCACTACCGGCCATGTCTAACTCAACAGCTACACCCGAAGCTCCTTCCCTCGAGACGCTCAAATCGGCGCTCGGGGAACGGTTTGGTGTGCTCGCCGAGAGCAACACCCACCAGCTCACCGTCATCGCCCGGAATACCGATGTCGCGGTCGGTGACCTCTTCCTGCTGCCCTGCAAACGTGGCCCCGAGCGCTTTTACGTATTCCGCACCACCCAATACGCCAACGTCATGAACCGGACGCTGGACATGAACGACGTGGCGCGGAACAAGCTCACCATGCCCGGCTCTTACCTCTCACAGGATCTGGCTGAGGAAAACCTCATCGAGCTGAAGGGCATTGTCCTTGGGTTTGCCCAAAAAGACGAGGATGCATGGACATTTCATCGTCCCCGCCGACTTCCCGAGCACCTCACCGAGGTCTATCGCGTCGATGCCGGGGATCCCGCTGTTGCCGACGTCGTGCGCACCCTGATGGAGAGTCAGCTCGGTTCTGACGGACTCTACATCGGCGACGTGTTGGCTGGCGAAACCCCACTCGGAGGAGTGCGGGTTCAGCTCCCGGCCTATGCCCTCAGCCACCACCTCGGAGTCTTCGGGCGGACCGGCTGCGGCAAGAGCAATACCATGATGGTCTTCCTCGCCTCCATCATGGAGCACAATCAACTTGTGGTAGCTGGCAATCGGCAGGATCGACCTTGCTCCATCCTCGCCATTGATCCCCACGATGAATTTCAGACCTGGCACCACCGCACGGGTGGGCGGGATGGGATCCGGGGCATTGTCGATGGCTATTCGCCCGGGGAGAGGGAAGCCCTCGTCGATCCCTTTTACTACCTGACTGGACGGCAGCCCGTCCACCCTGGCCTTGAGCAAAAGTTGAAACTCTCTTGGGCGGACATCACGCCGCAGGATCTCACCAGCGTGGTGGAGATGACTGACCAGCAGATGTCTTTCTCCAATCGCTTCTTCAGCCAACCAGATGCCGCCGGGCAAACGGCCGGCGACCGCTGGATCCGAGATCTCTTCGATTTGACCAAGGATGCCGCAGAGGAAGATCCTCGCAGCTCTGACGTCCATCCCGGAACGATTGATGGGGTGAAGCGTCGGCTCGGCTTCCTTCAGGCCGGGAATAATCGCATCTTCACCGAATACTCACCGGACAACGGCAAGGACTACGACTCGATCTTGCCTGATGTCCTGGTGGCGATGGAGCGGGGACGGGTTGTCATCGTGGACACCACCCTTGTCTCCGAGGTCGAGCAATTCATGTTCAGCACCGTCGTCGCTCGCGTGCTCTTCGCCCTGCGCAAGGCGCTACGATGTTCCGAAGATGCTGCTCGACTCGAAACCGAGATCCGCACCGCACTCGACAACGATGATGCCGCTGGCAACACCGGGATGCAGGCCCTGGCAGACGAGCTATGGAACAGGGTTGAGTCGGGTGCTTTACCCTATTTCATCGGTGGCGAGGTCACCTCGACCGAAGACCTTCCCTACGTCAACGTCGTGATCGAAGAAGCGCCCAGTGTTCTCAATCCCGAGCGCATCCGCTTCGGCAGCGTGTTCCGGGACATCAGTCGCCAGGGGCGGAAATTCGGCATCGGACTCACCGTCATCAGCCAGCAGGTCACCGCGATCGACCAAGGTATTCTCACTCAGATCAACACCGAGTTGACCATGGCACTTGGTAACGAGGAGGAACGTCGAGCTGCGGTTCGCAATGCATCGGCGGATCTCGCAGGATTTGAGCGGGAACTTCAAGTCATGGGGAAAGGTCAAGCACTCGCGACTGCTTCATACCGAGATATTCCGCTGCCAACTCAAGCGCCCAATTTTGATGCCTGCTTGCAGTCGCTGATTACCCAACCGGTTAAATAAATGCGCAACGCAGAAAAAATTGGATATGTCCTAGAACACCTTTTCGCTCTTGATCTGCAAGGCAGAGGAATCGATGTCGCCCGAAGCGAGAGGCCGAACAACGAGAGTATCAAGTGCGACCTTGCATTCTCGTATAAAAAGCGTCCTTACATACTGTTTCTGACTCACACCCGAACGCAAGGAATGACCAATCGAAAGTTCTATCGAACCTTCGAAGAATTGGCCCAGAGAAGGATCGATAATCCTAAGTCCCTTTGTATAGACATCACCCTTGTTCCATCTCGATCAGGCGTAAGAAAGCAACAGGGCCTCATCTTTAACTCATTATTCGATGCAGCATTTTCAGTTCTTGGTCGCAGCGATGAATCTGAGTTTGTTGAAGTTGTTGGACAGCTTGGTGATGAGGTCTCGTTGGATTCGACGGCATCCAATATAGGTTTATTCCCGAAGCAAGTCCTGAACTCCGTAAAGTCTGTTTGTGATCGCCTTCTTGCTGTGCCGCGTTCATCCAACAGAGAGCTTGTAAGGTATTGGGATATCGAAGGGAAGGTGTTGGCTGGGAAGGTCGACTATGGAACCCCTAAGGGAACCAGCGTGAAGCTGGGAATGAAAATGCTCACATTTCTCCCGGTTGAGATCATCTCAGTGGAGGAAGTTGCCAGAGGGGTTGCGACAGTAAAGGACCTTCCTGAGAACATTTGTATCGAAAGCCTCAAGAAGACAAAACTCTGCTCAGAGATTGGGCCGACCATAGGCGGCACTAGGTTTAGCTTCTCAGGTAACGCACAGGAAGCAGCCAAGTTCTTGATTAAATACGGGATCTCTCTGTCGCAGGGTTGGCATTTAGACTACCTTATGACTCCTGGAGCAAAGCTGCTCCATCAAGACCTAACCGACATTTCTGGGGTAGAGGCCAAGATAGCGGATTTGAGTGTGCGGTTGTCGCAGTGCGACAACGCGGCTGATTTGGCTGCTCGTTACATGGAGGATTTCGAGTCAGAGAGGCTTCGGTGCGATTTTATTGATTATTCGCTTAGAGCTGCTTCTTACAGTCAGAATGCAGTCAGCACTGATATTCTAGAGCATCTTTCCTTCGATATTTCTTTTTCTGATTCCGTGGTATTCGTTCTCCAAAAGTCAGATAATCTGTCTGAACACATCCCGGATCTTGAGGAGTATCTCAGTGCGCTTTCAGAACTTGTATGGAATCGAATAGCTGACGGGTTGAAATCCGTGGGCGCAGATGAATTCATTGAGGAGCGGATAAAGACCTATTACGCCCATCCATATGTGACTCCGGAGAGATTGATAATCTTTTCAATTTGCTCTGTTCTGAAACCCGCTGGTAAGACCCGAGCCAGTGTGCTTCCTCGTCTTGCGGGCTTGCCGAGCAAGTATCGAATGTATGTGGTTCCTGCAGCATATCGTCTTTTTGCCAACGGCCGAAAGCTTCTCGTTATCACCGTTAGCACCCCTGAAGAGCGCCACCACAAGCACAAAGAGTTTTCTGGAAAGCTTCGGGCTATTCGCAGTGCATGGTCCGAGGACGGGGTAAGTGACGATTCCGTTGAGTTTGTAATCGTGGTCGATGGGAACTGGACAGTCGATCAGTTGGGGATGCTTTCTCAATCGGGATGGAGGGTCTTGGACTGGGACACTGTTCCAGACGTCCTTGAAGAACTAGTATCGAGTAATCTTTGAGGAATTCATGGGAGGCGAAGCAGACATCGTATGGGCGTTGAAGGCGGAACTCGTTCTCGATGTTACCCGCCTGCACTCGTGGCGAATTGCAGACATCGGCGTGGACAGCGACGCTTCCTACCGAAACTCTCCATGTGCTGCCCAGTTGGAGCCAATGGTCTCAATGCCAATCCGTGGTTTTTACCCAGATCTCGTCTGCAACCATGCATCTCCCGCCGAGAGCGGAATTGCCGCTTTCGAGGTGAAAGCCTCGTTTGACGACTGGGTAAAGGGGATGACGCAGGCCCGGGCCTGCCGCGATTCTCGGCGTCCAAACAACGAAACTAATTTACACAAGAACTAATTATGGCAGGAGAACTTAGAGGAGCACTTCTGGAGGCGTTGCTAGTTCGCGCTGTCACATCAATAGCAAAGCAACGGAAATTCGACATTTCATACGGGCGCTCTAAACCGGAATTTTTATCAGTAACCCCGGATCTCTTGCTTAGTGATTCTGCCGGCTACCCAAAGGCTTTATTTCTAGTTACAGCATCTGATTCGTCGTCAGATGCGAACAGAAAATTTTGGAGGAACTTTATCGAAATTGCGGAGGCAAAGCATTTGGATGATCCGCCTCTGGTGTTTGACCTGACAGTGGAAAAAGTCTCGAAGGAACTATACGAAGTAGTACGGCGAAACGTATTTGACGCCTGCATCCGACTTCCAGACACAGTGAAGCAGGATTTCTTTTCTCTTCTCGGCGAGATCGAAGAATCACTTGCTGCGAAGGCTACGATTGACGACTGTGTCACTGAGATGGATAATTTATCTGCGGATGGAAGGAAATGTGCGGCGACAGTAGAAAATAGCCTAAAATCGCAGGTGGAAAGCTCTATCGCGAGTATTTCAGGCGACGAAAATGCTCTTTGGTCAGCGACAAAGGAAGTGCGAGTCAGAAGAAAGGTCAGGATTCCTGAAGAGCGACACACTTCATTTACCCGCGGGACTGCTAAGCTTCTTATGTTCTATCCTGAAGAAAGGGTTCAGGTATTGGATTCCTTGTATTCCGGCAAGAGATTTAAGTCGTTCCCGTCAGAGCTTGATGCGGTTGAGTTGGCTAGAAAAACGATTGGAGGATACGCAATAGTCGATCCTGATATTGTCGATGCAGTCGGTCTCGTGGGTCGAGAAGTCCTTGAAGGAATCATTGCCCGAACCCCACGCCAGAAGTATTCGACCTATGTAGAGCAGATCCGGAAATTCGGCGAACATGAGCGTGCTTGCATGTATATTCTGAAATCGAAGAGGACTCTCTCAAGCAGCCGAACATTGCAAAAGATGTTGAGCCAAGTGTTCAACGAAGATCCGGTTGGATGTTTTGATGAGGGCATGGGTTATCACTGGTTATTTGATGGGGTTCTGAGTCTTTTTCGAGTAGTTAACAAAGGTAAGATGGCTGGATTTTACAATGCCATCGAAGCAGCTACAGGTGTCGCAAAATCCGTTCAGCGTTATCACTACCCGCGACTCATCCGACTCGAGGAGGATCTCCCCGCTGATCTGAAAAAAGCAGTTTGTATACGGTTTGCCGAGTTCTTGTCCGATGTTGACGACGGAGAATTGATTGAAGCTATAGAAAAGATGCAGACCTCAGTTCTTCAGAACCTTATTGAGTGCAAACTCATTCAGCATGGAATCCGCCCACTTCAGCGACTCTTTGAAGTCGCGTATGAAAGAAAAACAGGTGAGGTGATTACTTCTTCGGCCATTGATTCACCTTTGTCTTCCCAAAGCTATTTCCTTTCGACTGAAGGATATGTAGTGGGGAATTCGGTCGTGATCTCAAAGTCTGTGACTGAGAAGGGTAGAATGCACAAGGTGAAGGAGTTGAGGAGTAAAATACTTCAACTCCGGGTTCAGCTAAATGATGACAGTAAATTTTCTGTTTCTGAAGACATTGCCAATGTCTACATGTTGGTAGATGGGACGTTTTCAACGGATGATTATGGGGCTCTGAGTGACGCCGGAGTCGATGGGTTTTACTATCCAGACGAGGTTGATCAGCTAATTAGCCGATTGGTTGACTCATGAACTATCAATTAATATTCTAACAAAATGAGACTCTCTCTACCCCAATCCACAAGACGGTCGGCAAGGGAGCCGACGTCTACGAACACCAGCACGACTACTGGAAGCTGGAGAACCACCTTGCCCAATCTATCTGAACCATGCCTTGGCTAAAAGAATTTCGCGCTATATACGAAACCTACCGCGGGAACCCCTTCAACTCCGCACAGTGGGATGTAGTCCACGCGGATCCTGCTGAATGCCTCCACGTAGTAGCAGGTCCGGGCACCGGGAAGACGACAAGTATGGTGGGACGTATTCTAAAGCTCGTTTTTCACGATCAAATCCCTCCCGGTGCCATTCTTGCTACCAGCTTCACGAAGAAGGCTGCCGAGGAGCTGCGTTCACGCATTTTGAGCCAAGGAATGGAATTGAAGCCGCTTCTATTGGCTGATTACTCTGTGCCAGCCGCTGCCAAGGCATGGATCGATGAAGTGGATGTGAATCAGGTTCTCACAGGGACGATGGATAGCATCTGCCAAGACATTCTCCGGGAAAGCAAGCCACCCGGCTCAGCAGATCCAGAGCCGGTGGATGCATACGTGGCAAGCACAGTGATGTTCCGGGATGGATTCCTCTTCTCTGGTAAGATGAGCGACAAGGATGTCGAGAGTTACCTGCGCGATTTCCACGGTCCGCATCCCTTTGGATACAATGCCACGAAGAAGGGAGGTCTGATCGAAGAGATCTACCAACGGTGGAACAACGACTGCGTGGACTACGCGGCCTTTGCTGCCTCAGGCACTCCAGAGGAGCAGAATGCGAAGACCATCGTTCGGGATGTCATTGAGCGGTATCGAACGAAGCTGGATGAACTCGGTGCCATCGACTTCGTCCAGCTCGAGGCAGAGGTCTTACGACGATTTCGAGCTGGTGATGACAATGTCAATGCCTGGAGAGATCGCCTGCAGGTGGTGATCGTTGATGAGTATCAAGACACCAACCTTCTCCAGGAGCAGATCTACTTCGAGATGGCGAGGTCATGCAAAACGATTACGGTCGTCGGGGACGATGATCAGAGCCTTTATCGATTTCGTGGTGCTACGGTGGAGCTCTTTGTCGACTTTCCAGCCCGGATGAATGCGGGGTTAGGAGGGACTGCAAGCCAGCACTTCCTCCGCGAAAACTATCGCTCGACTCAGCCGATTGTGGATCTCGTCAATGGCTATGCTGACCTCGATCCAGATTATCAGACCGTCCGCGTGCCTCCTCCAGCCGGGGGATCGAGAGGAATCATCTGTCAGTCGTCTATTCAGCCTGTCTTCCCCGTGGTTGGGCTCTTCAGGGCAACTCCTGAAGAGTTAGCGGAAGATTTGGCAAGCCTAATTCACGACGTATTCCGAGGTGGGGGACGAATGATCCCGGGTGTTGGCAACCTGATACGAGAACCGGGGAATGGAGACCTTGGGGATTGCTGCCTTCTTGGAGGTAGCCACCAGGAGTTTGCGGGGAATCGGAGACGGCTTCCGAGGTTGCTCCGGGAAGAGTTTGAGTCGCTCAATCCACGAATCGACGTTTTCAACCCCCGAGGACGATCTCTCGCTGATATTGAGCAAGTGATCCTCTTTGGGGGATACCTTGCTCATGTCATTGATCCGAGCGGAACGAAACTGGATGCATCAGCGATTGGGCAGTACGCGACCCCGACTCGAGATGTCATCCAAGGGTGGAAGGATGTGGCAGCCAACCATCATGCGGATGCGGCGACGCCTCAGGATCTGAAAGACTACGTCCAGAGCTGGTTCGATCGAGATGCAGGTCCGGGGAAAACTTGGCCGCGACGCGTCTCAATTCTGGAGTTCCTGAATGGACTTCGGCATTTCTTCCCCTTCTTCCGCAACGATCCAGAGGGCTTGATCTACTACGAGGTATTCACTAGACAATTCCAGGCTTGCCAGAGGATCGGCTCATGGAGCGGAGACATTATCACTAACTCAGCAAAACCGAATTGGGAGGAGCGGGCTGCTTTCGATCTCATCGAGTTCATGCTGGGACCGATTGCCTCGGGAACGGTGGGCGTGAATGAAGATCTGGTCGAGAGCTTTCCAAGGAACCGCTTCAGCATCATGTCGATACATCAAGCCAAAGGGCTCGAGTTTCCGATGGTGATTGTGGACATCGGGTCGGACTTCAAAGTCAACAATCAGCAGCAGAGGCGCAATCGTGCCCCAGAGTGGGGCGAATCTAGTCACAAATTGGAGTCAGAGATACGCCCCCATGCAAAGGGCATTGGAGTTCCGATTCGATCAGAAATCGACCGGGCCTATGATGACCTCTACCGGAAGTTTTTTGTGGCTTTCAGTCGTCCTGAGCAAGTTGTGCTCCTTGTGGGACTCGATAAGTCACGTCCTGATACCGGCAGTCTCAAGAACGTGGCCGCCGGCGATGATCGAAACGGCAACCGGCGTTGGCCTGGAAATGTCCCAATAACTTACCTATAAACCCTCATGTCCCTTGTTTCAAAATCACCTTCTTTTTACCTGCCAAGCTATAGTCTGACTTCAGATGTGCTGGGATTCATTCGGTGTGGATTACAATACCGCTATCAAGGAGTAGCAAAGATTCCGTCCACTCGTCCCTTCCAGCTTTGGTTCGGCGAATTCATTCACGGGGTCATGGAGGAAGGCTACAGGCAGTATGAAGAATCAGTTCGCAATAGAGCGCCAGATCTTCCACCATGGAATCCGGTCCGCGTGTACCGAATGGCGCGTCAGATTGAACAGTCTCTTCGCGACCGCAAGCTGTTTCCCAATAATCGAGCGGTGCGGAAACTCGGTTACCTTCGAGTTGTGACAGCGATCAACGAACTGGGTCCTTATCTGTTCCCGCTGATCAGCGAAGCAGAGATCTCGCTTTCCGCGACGAGGTCGATGTTGCCGATTCCAAAACACTATCAGACCAGGCAGGTGCCGAGCTACGAAGTCACCGGGAGGGTGGATGTTATTACCAGCGTCCAGCTCAACGACCCGGCGCATCGAGGGAACTCCCTGGTTCAGTATCTGGTGGGCTTTCTTAACCACGAGCGCGCACAGGGTCGGTTGCGAAACCTGCCAAACGATTTCGAGGTCATCATTGACTACAAGGGTGCCCGACGTCCGGCGATTTCGACCGCTGGTGGTGGCGCGACCGACTACTGGAGCGTCTACGGCTGGCAGGTGAAAACCTACGCTCACATACGCGAAAAACAGCCCGGCAGCAAGCGTGTTGCGCTCGGTGTGGTCATCTACCTCAACGAGCTTCTCCCCACTTGGGACGATCTCGCGAAGCTCCAATCGGATATCGCATACCAAATCACGGACATCACACCCACACCTGGGAGCGACGACTGGGAAATCATCCACATGAAGAAACCAATGAAAAGTCATGCCGATTACAAAAAGAACCGCGATCTCTCATGGGACTTCCGCATGCGCCGCGCCCTTCGCTTGGAGCCCGTGCACCAGCAGGCAGTTGCTGAAGCTGTGACGCGATTTGATCGTTACGTCCGGCAGATCGAGATTAGCCACTCCAAGGAGAAACTGTGCTCAGACATCCTCCAAGCTTGGCCTCAGAACACTTCCGACCCGGACACCTGCACCGCTTGTGACTACCACACCTTTTGCCCACGACGCCAACGATCTGGCAACTTCGCCACATCACCGAAATTGCCATCGATATAACATCCTCCAAATCCGACGCCTCAGTATAGGAACGGTTCAAAAGATGCTGAGTCTTGCACTCAAGTTTTATTGGAAGTCGGGTGACGAGGCAAAAAAGCCGTTTTGGCCACCTCTTGATCGTCAGGTTATCACTGCTGCAAAAAGAGCTCTGGAAAAAGATTGATGATGCGTAACAATATGCACGCATCATGCATTCCATCGAAAAGTATGCTTCGGAGGAAGGATACACAGAGGCATGTGAGTGGGAGTATGACATTTGGGCAACGAATGATGAGAACGAAAGATGACCGCACCTGAAAATTCACATGAAACTCTTTTCATAAAGTTGTAACCGGTGTCGTCCAGGCACTTTACCTGATACAAACGCAAGGTTCTCTAATGCCAATCTCAGTCGATCAGTGGGAGATGGTTCGCTCATTGGGGTATTTGGATCAAACCAAGATTTCCCATCTGCAGCGGCCTTAACGTAAGCGCTTGAGTCAATGCTATCAACACCTGCGCTGATCAGTTCTTCCACGAACTCCGGATGCCCCAATCCAAAAACATGGAGGGGTAGATCCAGGATTTTTTTACGGACTTCTCTCACACAGGAGAGAACGAGTTTGCGATCTTTCGCTCTTGGCACCATGCCTCCGAGGGCGATTCCGTCGAAAGAAGCGGAAGCATATGCCTCTGCACATCGCCCAATGCTTTCAATATCCCATCCCTGAATGCACGCAAAGAGGCGCATGTCACTTCGTCGGCGATTATTGCGTGCCCAAAGGGCGTTCTTGATTGTCAACTTTTGGCGAAGAGTTGCTTCTTTTTTATCCAAGTTTGGGGGAATCGGGAAATCAAGTGTGAAGGCAATATCCGCGTGTTGTTCCTGAAAGTCCAGCACGTCCCAAGGTGTCAGCAGTTCCGGTTCTTCACCCAAGTTTATTTCCAATACCCCAAGTCCATCCCTTTCAAGAATGCGGCTTCCCTCAAATAGAGCCGCAAAGCCTCCCGAATCTATCATGAGTGGAAGCCGTGGGCGTTTCGTCATTTGGAGGGCATAGTGATGACTTACCATGACGGCCTGTGCCATGCGAGGGAGATAGGGCTGGATGAGTCCATCCAGCGGATACTTTCTCCCGAATGTGGTGACCGGAATATAGGCTGGAAATTGAATGGTCCCAGATGGGGTATGAAGTTGTTTTCGAATCATGGTTTAGTTTCTTTCAAACCAGAGTCCAAATAAATCCAGGTAAGGAATTTCAGCATTTGCATTCATGTTTCTAAACGATTGGTGGAGGATTTTATCATTGAGACGCAATCGAACAGCAAGCTGATGCTTGCATGTGTTTCCTTTGGCATGATCAGGACAGGAGCAGTTAAAGTGACCGTTTTCAGCTTTGGTAACCTGCCGAGGTTCCGATCCCCCGGTCACATTCCAAAGGTTGCTTTGACTCCATTTGACGTTTAATTCAGTGGCTCTTCTGAGACGATAAGGATCGACCTCCAGATCGATGTCTGAGGGGCGTGTTGGAATTCTCCCGGCTTGGACAGTGGCGGGGACTCGTTGCTGCAATGTGGAAGCTTGCTTTATCCAATCTGTTGCTCTCTTTTCCGAGAGTTTGGATAGTGTTGCAAGGTTTTGTGAATCGGCTTCTGCCAGTGATTTCAAGCTGCACACTCCATGAGCAATCAACCGTCGGATCCACGATGCCCCAATGCCGTCCACCAATGTGAGAGCAGCTGCCGGTCCTTCAATCCCGTTGAGAATCTGTTGGCGTAGCAATTCGATACGGAGTAATGCCTCGGATTTTGGTGGTTTTGAAGAATCTTCCTGATCGGCTGGAAAAGGTTCGTCAATTGCTCTCTGAATGGAAGCGGAAGCGAGCAGGAGCCTGTCCATCGACTCGATGAGACGATGAATCTCAAATGGATAGCAACCTTCTTCTTCTGCAACCATATCGGTATCGCCCGTAACCATCCATCGCCAAAGCACGAGTGCATTTTTGAGAGCTGAAAGCAGTTGTTTACCCCCTATACCAAGCAGGTCCCCGGCATGTTTGAAATCCTCAAATAACCTGGAAGGTTGCCGGACTAATTCTTCGGTGAGGGTTTCAAGTTCTTCATAGTCGACAGGAAGTCTTGGTTCGCAGTCTGGGGTGGAGGCCGCAATCAGGAGCAGGTCGAAATCGGTGAATGATTTTAACGATTCAAAAAACTGACGTAGACGGAGCACCGTGCTGGGCTGAAGTTGATGCCGACAAACCACATGCCCGAGCCTTGTTGCCTTGAGCAAAATCCGATCTCCAACTTCTTCCTTTCGAAGCATGCCTGCATTCAGCATATTAAGGGTGTTTTTTTGAATGTCTATCGTTTGCTTCTGTAACGCTGCCAGAGACGTATTGAAGACCCGTTTAAGCTGGTTCTCAGTCCTGGCAAGTCCAGAATGAACTTCCACAAGAATTTGCTCTGCCAAAGTATCCGGGCGCGCGATACCTGAGCGAATGGGTTCAAAGCATCCTTTTGAATAGTGATCGATATTTCTTTCCCAAACAGGAGCCAGCAGAAGAGCTTCACCTGAGTCATCGAGCCCCGGTCGACCAGCACGTCCGGCTCTTTGCCAGATGGTATTGACTGGTAGAGGGCTGAAACCTATTCCATCGAATGCCTGAAGGTCATAGAGGACGACCTGCCGCGCCGGTAGGTTAAGCCCCATTTCCAAAGTGGAAGTCGCAACAAGGATGCTTGTTTGGTTATTACGAAATGCACTTTCCACGACTCGTCGCTTTGAGTGCGTAAGACCTGCATGATGGTGGAGGGCATTGAGCCCCTGCTCAGACAGTAGTTTGGCAATTTGCTCAGAACGCCGGCGACTTTGGACAAAGACGATGGTTTGTCCTCCCTCTCTGTTTACCCGAGCAACCTCGGATGCAAGCAGGCTAGGTTTTTCCTCTGGTTTTCTGTAACGAGCCACTTTCCATTCAAGCGGAACCGGGCGCCAGTCTGTGTCAAGTTCAACGCCTTCCAGCCAGTCTGCAAGTTCTCCCCGATTACCAAGAGTTGCGGAAAGCCCTAGGATACGCGTAAAAGGGTTCAGCCTTTTGAATCGAGAGATCGTTCCTTCCAATCGGGGACCTCTATGCCAATCACCAAGCATATGGATTTCGTCGACAACCAACCAATCCACTTCTGGGATCCATGACCAGTGTGAGCGCCATGAGCGTGTGCAGCCATCCAAACGTTCTGGAGTCATGATCAGGATATTCGCTTTTTGGAAGGAAACTGGGTATTTCCCGCCTTGTTTGCCATAATCTCCGGTAAAAATACCTACATTCTCCTTACCAAACTCTTGAGCCCAATCTTTAACCAATTCTTCAGCGAGAGCCTTGAGCGGGCACAGGTAGATCGATCTCTTTCCTGATACCAAAGCCTCGTGGATCGCCTTTTTTGCAAGCCAGGTCTTTCCTGATCCTGTTGGCATCTGTAAAACAACACTAAATCCTGATTTGAGCAGGAAGTGATCTTCCACTTTCTGTTGAGCTGGATTGAGTGTTGGTGGCATGAGTGAATAATTAATCGCAACACGGTTTAAAGGCAATTAGTAAATAAGAAAATTGCCTTTTAGTGCTTGTAAAAGCTATTTTGAAAGACATATTAACATTAAGCGTCGCTTGTCTGAACTTAAGGTGTCTGCTGTGGTCGCGAGAAAATAATCCGGCCCAATGGGCTGAGTTTCTGGAAAAGTTTACGCGCAAGAGCATTTCCAGACGACGTGCGAATGCATTGCTTCAAGGAAACTCTTCGCTTAATGAAGCAGAATCTCTGGTCATTGCTGAGATGTTTTCGGTTGATGCCGAAGAGCTTCATTCTGTGCCGCTTTATGCAAGGGATAAATCAGTTTTCGAATCTAACATCAATTTCTTACTCGATGCGCTACCACGTGGGCAAAGGAAGGCAGCTGCAAAAATGATTGGAGTCAAAGACCAGCAGCTGAGCAGGTGGAAAAACTTGCTTGTAAGACCTAGGGCATCTCACCTGCGGGCCTTTCTTCGATTTCATGGGATAGATCCTGATTTTGATTTGGAAAAGCAACCACTTTTTTTATCGATGGAACCCATCAGTGGTTTTGGTCAAAAAAAATGGCTTCAAAGTAGAATTGAGCAAATGTCAGCGAAGGAAATTGGATTGATGTTTCCTGCTTTGAAGAAACTGCTAAAACCAAGTGAAGAGGATTGATCTACCAACCTCCACGGTGACGACCGGCGAGTTAATCACTCATTCATGGGACAAGATTTTGTCTGATGCCCGATACTTGATGCTGGCTCAACATGTTTCAGGGAACCATCCTCCATCGGATATTCAGACAAAAGCGATCAGCGAAGGGCATGTGCTTATTTCGAGACGTAGCCTCATCATTTCAAGCCCTACCAATTCCGGCAAATCGCTTTTGGGATATCTGGCGCTTCTGAGAGGCTTAAGAGCCGGGAAGCGAGTGCTTCTGCTGGAGCCGTTGAGAGCTGTCGCCAAGGAAAAATATGAGGAATTGAGCAAAATTGCCAGAGCACTGGAACTAGCGGGGCTCCAAGGGTTCAAAGTCGAGATCACTACCGGTGATTACCGTATTGACTTTGAAACACTGCAAAGTCCCCCTCCGATGGATGGTCAACTGGTGATCGCTACCCCAGAACGTGTAGAGGCCATACTCAGGAATCCGGAGCTCGATGAATGGATCCAGTCTATATCTACCATCGTTATTGATGAGGCACACTTGTTGGGTGATTCACTAAGGGGGGCAACTTTGGAATATGTCATTACTTCTTTCAAAATACAGGACGCTCACCCACGCTTGATCCTTCTCTCAGCAACATTGGGTGCGACGGCTAATCTTGAAGCTTGGTTGGATCCATGTGATGTGGTCTGTTCAACCATCAGGACTCCTGAGCTCCGAAAAACGATCCTAGATTTGGAAGCGGAAGAGTCCCTGAACCAATGTCTTTATGAAGAGGTCAGGTCTATTTTAAAAGACCCCAATGCAAAACTTCTCATTTTTGTCTACCAGACTGCCTCCGCTGACAAGTTGGCTCGGGATCTTGCTGGTATACTTTCTATTGGAGATAGCACTGTTGAGGTAAGTTCATACCACGCAAAAAAATCAGCTGCGACGAGAGAGTCTGTGCGTAAAGGTTTTGATGAGGGGCATGTCTCATGCGTGGTGTGTACGACTGCGTTGGCGATGGGGGTCAATCTCAAGGCCACGCATGTCATTGTCAGGGATCTAAACAGAGCAAATGCAGGGAAAGTTTCAGGTGCAGAAATCCTGCAAATGATCGGTAGAGCGGGGAGGGGGCTCACTCCGGGGCATTCCATTATTTATTGCCCCAATAATTCTGACTGGGATGTCCATTCCTTGAAGGAACTCGTCGCTCGTGAAGCACTTCCCGAAATAAGTTCTTCATTAGGTGAAAACCAAGGTAAAACAACAGATTCTGGATTCCTGGAAATCATTCTAAGTCTACTTGCCAAGGCTGGAGAAAAGGGACTGTCTCAGTCAGGGCTCCATGCATTTTTTGAGGCCTCGTTGTGCAGCACGCTTGATCCAACTGAAATTTGCGCTGGTCTCAACCAGCTATCTGGATCGCAGTTCTTGTTGGCTCACCAGACGGATGATCGTTGGGTCGCTACCACAATTGGGAAGCGTGCTATCACGGGAAGTTTGCCATTAGAAGTGGCTGGAGGCATTGGCCAATTGATACGAGATTTACTCAGCATTGATGAAAAGGATCAGATACTTTCATCGATGAGCAAGTTGGATTGTCTGGTTCTTGTTGAATTGGTTGCTAGTAGCTCTCGACTTAAGATGAGGTTTGGAGAATCAACAGCAGATCGAGTCGACAATTGGATGAATGCTGCAGCAGAAACATCCATCCTGTTCAAAGAGTGGATTCGAGGCAAAGAAGGTTATTCCAAGGCCGATGAAATTATTGGATCTTTAAATGTTCCCTTGGAAGACACATATCAAAAAAAACGACGAAACCCTCGGAATTACGCTTACATGGCAGTGTTCCGTGCGATCATTCTCTGGCAAAGGAGTCATGGTGTTCGACCTGAAGATTTGAATCGAAGGTGGAGGATACCCGATCTGGTGGAGTGCGAAGAAAAATGGAGAGATGATCGATTATTTGTTATTTCAGGTTTGATCAATATTTTCGATATACGATGTTTCTACTACCATTTACGACAGGAATGCGAAGCAGATGATGAGAGAATTCATCGAGTGAAACGACGGTTTCAGGTGCTACAAGCACATTGTAGACAACTATTGAACCTTCTGTCCTGGGTGAGCCCGTTGGGTCCGTTGTTTGTTAGGTTACGAGCAGCCTCGGGTGGTAAAAATGCAAAGCCGGCTTTAAAGACCATGCAAAAACTTGAAGCAGCAGGCTATACTGATATTACAGAACTCAGAAAAATAAATTTGGATGATCTAAAAAGGCTTGGAATCAAATCCTCGTTCGCTCTTCAAATTTTAAATTATGCAAATCGTAATCGATAAAATGCTAGATCAAAGTAAAAGAGAATCTCACGTACCGCGACTTCGACCCGGCAAAGCCGTCTTATCGGATACCTTTATTTAGGGCAAAAACCATTTATTGGAGTTGAGTAAGCTACAATACTTTACTATTAATTTACCCAGTTGTTAAGCTTGTGAATCCTTTTTGTTTTTATCTGTATTAAATAAATGATCATAATTAGAACGCTCTTTGATGAGTGTTTTTTTCAAAAAAGTTTTTGCATAATTTTCGACTGAATGAATTTCGTGAAGATCCAGACCCTTTTTTATTGATACGTATTCTTGTATTGCATTTGGATCATTATTTTCTGATGCTAAAAATATCCAAGCTCTTGCTTCTTTTTGGTTCATTTCAGTTGGGCCTCGATTAGAGAGGTGCAATCTGCCTAATTCGTATTGAGCCGAGCAGTCTCCGAATTTGGCCGCCCTTCTCCAAAGTTGGTCAGCTTCAGCTAAATCTCTTTTAAGATGATCGCCTTTGGCATACCATTCCGCAAGCTCTCCTAAAAAGTAAGGAATATTATGTTGTGCACCCATACGTAGATATTTCAATGCCGTATCGTAGTCGTTTTTGTCATAGTAACGCTGATAAAAAAGAAAAATAGAATACGGACAGCCAAGAAAGGCTGCTCGTCCGAACCATTCCCGCGACTTAGCCATATCATAACAATATGCTTTCGGTAAATTTTCAAAATTTATCGTATCGTTGATCCATCCAAGATCGCTTGGTTCGTAAAAAATATCCCCATTGTAATAGTGGCCCAATATTCTGCTCCAAAGCCATGACAATTCATTATCTGGTTCGGTAGCATCTTTTATTAAGCTTTCTAAACTTTCGATAACACGGTTTTTCATGCTTATGAGTCTTTGTTAAATAAAGGGGGAATTAGAAAAACTTACCTTTAACTAGAATTCGTTAGAATTTCTTTCTTGGGACAACAATCTGCATGAGTTCCTTGTGGATTAATTGCCATGATTGAGAAAGGTCAATGGAAAGCGCTCGAATGCGATGGCCATGTGTAGTGAATTCGGCAGCAAAGTCACGATTTGTTCGTGGATATAGCAATACACCTTCGGCCTGCTCCCAGCCGTTTACACAAGACTGCTGACGTAAATAAGTATACAGTTGATACAAATTGGCTGATGGGAGTTTTGTGGTACCGTGTCTACCGGTTTTGAGCGCCTGGGCATAAAACTTAGTATCGATGATTATTGTTTGGCCGGGGCCCTCAAGGCATACGTCTGTCTGCATGCGTGGCATTAGCTCCTTGGCATCTTTATTGGATGTTGTCATTTGCCAATTGATAATTCGAGCCCTTACGTCCCAGTCTGAGGAAAGTTCGTGGCGGTAAAAATTCAGGACAAACTTTTCAAAAAGCCCCGGAAGTCCCTCACGCTTGAAGTCACGAAAAAGGCGGTTGCTCCCATTTTCAGCGGGAAGCCAATGTTCATATACAAATTCACAGATGTGGAGCAGAAAACTATAAATCCGGTTGTTGCGGTGGAGTTGAACCCGCCGGAAGTGTTCCGCACGAAGTTCCAAACTGCGAACGGGTTCCAGCCAACGAAGCAAATCATGGACCTCGGCACGAATGGTGTCCTCAATCTGGTCCGCCACGTAGAGCCTTTGGAGAATAGTTTTCAGGATACGATTTGGAAGAGTATCATACTCGAGTTCATCCCACTCGCAAGCGGTGCGCCCTTGGTACATCAGATGGCGTCGCAATGTTTGAGTAACCATTAACTTGCCGCGCACCCCAGGAAATTCTCCTTCCCGTGCTACATATCCACGATCCAAACCACGCCTGATCAGTCGTCGTGTACCTTTGACCAAAACGACTGCAAATAGATCTAAAAGGTCTGTCGATTCCAAAGTGTCCACGTTGGCAAGAGTCTCCTTTTCTTCCAAGTTGTTCCATGCGTAGCAGAGAAGGTAATATATGTTAGCTACGGGGATCCCCCCCGCATTTGAAGTGGTATCTGATTGGGGCTGGGGGGTCTGCACGGTTTCAACAAATGACGGTATATTGGGCATATAATGCTGCTTCAAGTCATTCAGCAAGCAATTCGGTAACGAGTTGATCCACCCGCTCCCTGGAATCGAAATATTCCTCCAGTAAGGGTTGAATTTCACCTTCGATGACCTCTCGATACCAATTCTCGTTGAGAGACTGTCCTTTCTGTGGACAGAAGTAGCTATGGCCGATAAGGAAACCCTGACCAAGATCACGTTCCTTCTCAATTACTTCATTCAAATTACCCAGCCTTTTGCGAATTTTGGATATTAAGTCATCGGTAGCTCCATGTCCCTTGAGCAATACCACAAATGATGGTGAATCGATTTCGGGTTCAAGGTTTACGAAGGCAAAGCGACGCCTCAGAGCATAATCTACCATGGCGAGTGAGCGATCCGCCGTGTTCATTGTTCCGATAAAGTGAATGTTCGACGGAAGAAAAAACGTTTCCTCTGGCCCATCAGAATAAGTAAGAGGAATGGCATGAGCCGATCCTCTTTTGTCAGATTCGATCAACATCAGTAGCTCACCGAAAACCTTGGCAAGATTCCCACGGTTAATTTCATCGATAATGAAGAACCAGTCACGATCAGGGTCTTTTATGGCACGTTGGGCGAACTGATAAAAAATGCCATCCCGTCTCTCCAATCCACCCCGAAAGGGGCGGAAACCTTGGACAAAATCCTCGTAACCATAGCTTGGGTGAAACTGAACCATCGCTACACGGCTATTGTCCTTCAGCCCCATCAAAGTAAAAGCGAGTCGGCGAGCAATGAAGGTTTTACCGACTCCGGGTGGTCCTTGAAGAATGAGTGCCTTCTTTCGTTTCAGGCGTGAAAGCGTTGTATCAAGTTGCCCGGGTGCCATGAAAAGCCCCTCTAGGGCATCGTCCTTTGTGTATGGGGCAATTTGGGTGCACTGAATGTCATCGATTCGCTTGTCAAGCAACGTGCGGATGACGTCAAATTCATCACTGGTAACGGAAAATAAGCTCCCTTGATTATTCAAGATAGGCTCACATTGTGCGAGTTCCTGTATATCCTGCAGCTCGTCCCACTTCAGAGGGTTAGCAAACGCTTCGATTTTCTTGAATTCAATCTTCTCTTGTCCAGGAGGTCCGTAAAGAGCTTTTGTGATTTCGCATAAAGCTACGATCTCTTTATCGGGGCTTGCAATATAACCAATAAGCATATCCCCGGGTCTTACTTTGGAGAAGTATTTGAACTTCTTTCTTTTGTTCCCACCCTCGTTACGTGATGTATAAAATTGAATAGAACCCACAGGTGCTGCTCTTAAATCCCAGACCTTAGGATTCGCATTCAGCCACCAATACTTTACTCCCGAGCCACTCCTCGTTTCCCGGCTAGACTTGTAAGCATCAAGTGAAAGTTGCACAAAGTTATCATCCGAAATAGCTACAATTTGCTTAAGCCAAGAGTGGTAACCTTCTGCCGTTTTACTCTCCAGTAAGATGCCCTTTTGCTTAATATACGATTGCGTCTGTTTTTCGCAGGGCAGAAAACCTTTTGGGTTAAGGCAAAAAAGACCGGTGGTAAGCTTCCCTACGCCCATCTTATGAATAGCAAGTGTTTCGTTAAAAAGTGTATGATCGAATGTTTTCCAATCTGCTGCTATTCCCTCACGAGCCACCCTCCAAAGGATTTGGACATCATTTGGGTCTCGGTTAGCGAGATATCCGAATGACCAACTGTTTTGGGGGTTGGCAAGAGGAACTCCGTCAAAGTCATCTGGAACGGGTGCTGAAAGATTCCATGCAGATTTTATTTCTGCCAATATAGCCTGCCGGGCGGTAATTGAACTCGTACGATTGAAGCTCGCGAAGAACGTGAATGGGTCAATTTCAGATAGTGGGACAAATTTGCCGCTGGAGTCTCGATCATTCAGCGAAATTACTTTCATGCCTTTTGAACTTAATTGCCCTACAAGGGTCAACAGTTCGTCCTGCCGATTTTCAAAACCCAATACTTTGCGGGCAATTTCGGAATAAATAGGGATCCACGTAAAGCTCATAAATTCGTTCTTGTTGTATAGGTTTCTGACATCGTAAGGAAAATTTCCGGTTAATCAATCAGATCAAGTTGGCTGATGCCCTTTAAATTTACCACTTGCTTTATTGAGTGTATCAAGTGTCCCCTCGAACGCCATTTACAACGCAAATGGAATTTGCAGCAAATCAGAGTGAAGTCTACCAGGTCACCTCTTGACCGGAACTCACGGTGACTCTTTGCATTGATGTATCGATAATCGATCACAGCCTGCCTCATTCTGCTCAGGAATGACTGCACATAGAGATAAAAAGAAAACAAATGCGCCGATCCTTGTAGTTTCATTCTGGCCTTGTACAGAATTCCTAATGAGGATATACTCACCCTATGGCTGTAGAAGCATTGGATTTGGAACTCAGGCAAAGAGCGAAGGCCATGATAGCTCATGGCTCAACTTCGGCCGATGTTGCCAGGGTTCTAGGGCTCCATCCCGGAACTGTTCGTGAGTGGAAACGTCGCTACGAATGGCGATCCCCATCGGATGCAGGAGACAGAGTCGAGCTCGATGATATTGAGGATGCAGCCCTTGTTGAAGAATACGATCGTATCATGTCAGAGGACGTCATGCAGACATTGCAGAGGTTTACCCGCATGAAAGTCCCCAGAAAACTCGATGATCTTCTGAAGCGAGAGCGATGTCTTGAACTCCTGTCCAAGCGTGCCGAGCGTGTGATGGGTAAACTAGCTGGTCAGGATGCCCCTAAGGCTATTCAAATTGGCCAGATCACAGGTTATCTCAATGATGGTGCCGTGTAGCGTTTGTTATGGCCTGAAATTGGTGGTCTAAAGCAGGGGAGATCAATCCTATATGGCGCCCCTTAATCGGTCAAAATCGAGTGACCAAAATTGACACGAAAAGTGTATTTCCGTTTCTACGGGTTTCTACCCTCTGCAAATCTATGTTTTCGTCCGCAAAACGTCCGCAAATAAATCTCACTTTTGTAGCTTACTGGACTAATGTGCTCATATTATATTCAGAAGGATAAAAATCGTGATAAATGACTGAAAACCATTTAATTATGGGTTAAATGGTAGGATACCCAAGTGGCCAACGGGGGCAGACTGTAGGTATAGTTATACTCAATGAGTTGATCATACACTTGCTCCACCTCGAGATCCTTGAGTCGATAATCTTCCACGGGTTTGAAAGGTAACTTGAGGCCGTTGATCTCTCGAATCATGCCGTTGATCACAATATCGGCTGCGATGTTCCATATTTCCGGGTCGCGTTCACCTCTGCGCTCAGAATGCCTGAGCGCGGCGTGAAGTAGTTCGTGGATCATCACTCCATCGAGTTCCGCAGAGTTGATGGAAGCGGTAAACTTTGGATTGAATCGTATCCAACGACCATTGGTGCAGGCCGTAGGAATCGAGTCATCGATATGATAATCAATGAACAATGCCAGTGCTCCGAAAAACGGCTGCCTTACCCTTAGCCTTACCAGGGAAGCTTCCAATCGTAATGTAGTATCTTCTTCCACTAGGCAGCTTGCAGCAAGTGCTTCAGAAAGGGTTTGAGCCGGGGTTCGCTGACCAGGATACCAGCTAGTTGCCCAAGCTGCCCGTTGGATTGAGCCTTGGCGTAAACGGCGTGGATGAACAACTGACACCACTCGGGCTTGGCCTGCCTGACCAGCCAGGAAAACGCGTGACCGATGGATTCAGGTTCAAGGGCCCGCGAGCCCAGGCCCAAAGTGAGGGCATAGCGCTGGGATGGCTCCTTGGGAAAAACAATGTCTTTCCCCTGCCCTCCCAGTATTTGCCCAAGGTCCGGCAGTGTGTCGTAAACCTGGAGAAAGGAATCAAATTCCAAAGCTGCCGCAGATCCCACCGCAGGCGCGATAGAGCTACCGATCGTGTGGATTTCAGAAGCCATCTCCCAGGTGCGTGGTGAAGGCCATGCCGAATGATTGGCATCGTAATGATGCAGGAGCTCAGGGCGGAATGCTATGAAGGCCAGAATCTGTTCATGTATGCCACCGCTCAATGCCCACTGCCGAAAACTGACAAAATCCGCCTCGACTTCAAAATGCAGAAAGCGATTGGCCAAAGGTGCTGGCATCTGATGCACCGAGGCTCGATCCTCCCGCCGGTTGCCTGCAGCCCAGATCACCCAACCATCCGGAACAGTGTAGCTGCCGACTCTTCGATCAAGGATCAGTTGCTGGGCGATCCCCTGAATGGCCGGAGGTGCCAAATTGAGTTCGTCCAAAAAAAGTATCCCCTTACCTTCCCGTGGCAGGAATTCCGGTGGTAGCCAGCGTGCCGTCTCCCCGGAAGCCACAGGCAGACCACGCAAGTCAGTAGGCGCAAGCTGGCTGAGCCGCAGGTCGGTGAGCTGCATATCTCTGGCTTCAGCCACACCGGCAACGATGGAGGATTTCCCGATGCCGGGAGGCCCCCAGATCATAACCGATCGACGGATACCATGTTCCAGAAGGCGATTGAGTTGTTGATGGAGTTGTTCAGGTGTCATGATGTTTTGCTGTAGGGGTTTTTGGAGTCGTGTTTTAGATCGCCTGATGCGGCCGCTCGGACCAGTGGGTGATCATCCTGTTTGAGTTCCTCTCGCAGAAAGGCGTGCAAGGTGGGCTCGAGAGCTGTGATAGCTCGCACAAACCAGCTTTTGTCACGTGCAAGGAATCGGTGCCGAACCCGGTCCTCGCGATCCCATCGCGCCAGACATGCCCGATACCAGGGATTGCGGCTGCGAGCCAAAGCGCCAGCGTCTTTGTCGCTTCGCTCCAGAAAATGGTCTTGCGCGGCACACTCCCTCGCCAGTTGGAAACCATTGATGAGTGCCTTTTGAATCGGAAGCTCGGAGTCTCTCATCAATCGGTGAAAAGCGCCCGGGCTTGTCCAGGGATCATCGGCCAGTCGCCAACGCACGGCAGGATGCTCGTCCTTTAACAACACCGCTTCAAACTTTCGAAAAAATGTCGAATTAAATTTGAGCCAGCAGGCCCGTTCTTCAAGCACCACTTGAGCGGCCTGCTCACGAATGGAGGCATTTTCCACCGAACACAACGGCAAGGAGTGCTGATAGCAAGACCATGGTTTTTGACGAAGCGTCTCAAGCGCCACCTCAGGCACCGTATCATTGACAAGTCGCCGGCAGTCCTCGTTTGTAACTTTCCAATCCCGACAAATTTTCTTCCGGATCTCAGGATCGGGATCACGGGTCAGTTCCGATAAGGTGCGAGCATAACGCTCTCCATGATAGCAATGATGGCCATGCGAAAGATAATAGTCTGCAACGGCATTCCGCACCGAGCTATCGGGGTCCTTGACAAGAAGAGGCCTTAATGTCGAGGAGGGACGACCTGGCAATCGAGCAGCAATGGCCCTTAGCCTTGGATCTTCATGTCGAGCTGCAGCTCGGATCAGCAATGAATGGGCCGATGCGTCAACCATAGGGATGAGCTCATCAGCTGTCTTGGTTCTGACCCACTCCTGAGCCACTTCCCGACTCGGCCAAGGATTATCGAAAAGCGCTTGGCGAACGGATCCGCCAAACTCCCACAGGCGCTTCTCGATACTTCTGGGTAAACCTTTCTTCCTTGCAAGTTGCTCGAACCAGGTTTTCCTGAAATTCTGCCCGTACAGTTCCTCAAAATCTTCTTCGATTACAAGGCCATTGAGTACCCAGTCAAACTCTACTTTCTCCCAGGCCGCTTTGCTGACTGAGGGGTCCGGATGACGCGTCAATCTCCATCGAAGCATTTGATCAGTCCGGGGATGCATTGCAACAGCCAGCGCAGCCCGAGGTACTTGATTAAACGCTTTATCAATCAAGCTGTAGGACAGGCTGGCGGAACGTCCTTCCAAATTGCCAAATTGCCAGTTCCGCGATAGCGCGAAATTGAGGAAGAAATTGGATTTTTCATGCTCCATGGCATAACTCAACATATCGTCATGGGCATAATGCTGCGCGAGATTAAGTGCGCGAATTTTTTCGTCAGCGTGGACTTGCAGCTTTTTGGCAATGGCCATTACATCTGCAACGACCTCGACCGGTTCTCTGATAAAACCATCCTGCCTCTGTTCGTGCCTGTTGTGAGGCTTTTTCCAAAGAGGGCCAAGACCTGCGACATGATCCCTCAGATTGGTAATAACAGAACGAACCACCTTGAGATCAGGATCTTCAAGAAAGAGCTCGAGATGTGATGCGGGTAGTTTCTCTGCCGCCCGTGCACGAACATGTCTGGAAGGATCGCAGGCAAGTGCTTTCACATAAGCCTGAAAGAGGTCTGGCCTTTCACGATAAACCTGGTCGAGGAAACAAGACCTGTTTTGATACCACCAGTCACGAAGCCCTCTCTCATCTCCCAGACGCCGTGTTTCCGGGATATAATTTTCAAGCGTTTGCGGGTCTCTCTTCCCACTGAGATAGATGTATAGACTCAAGTAGCAGATTCTGGGCAGGAGCGCATACAAGGGTTTGCCTTCGGTAAGCGCTTTCAGCGCCAGGAGCGGGTTTTCAAGCGTTGCTTGTGGATACTTTACCCAGAGTTCAACGAGTTCCTCCCAGGAGGTGGATGGGTCCAGGGCGCGCTTCAATTCACCTGTTGGTTTCTGAGCGCCGAAGGATGGCAAGGCCGATGGCGCAGTCATAGCATTATTTAGGGCAGGTATCGGCATAAGTAATTCAATATTAGCATCAGGGGTGGGACAAAAACTGTCCGCCCCTCCCCTTGTTTTTAATGTTTCAATAGGATTTGGATCTCGTATTTCAGAGTTGAAAATCCTCTGAGTCAGTCAATCTCTCCGCCAGCCCATTCATCAAACACGTGTTCGTAGTGCTCATTGAGTTGGGGATATATGTCCGAGGAGATTGTAGTGAAGTAACGCAACTCGCTGCGCGATACCGCGCCATCCATGTTGAATTCATTGTATGCCAGCGATATCGGTCCCGAGAGCCCAATTAAATCCGTCCCTTCAATGAAATCTACAAATTCCTTCAGTGAAAAAGGCTCCTCGCTTGATTCGCATCCAAGACTGAATTCCCCCTTGTATTCATCCACCACTCGATAATAAATCAGCCCCTCATCCGCTCTGGCCCGAATGCTGATCACATCGGATGTGGTGGATTCCAGATCGATCCGCGCAATTTCTGTTTCACCCTCCAGAGAACCAGGCAGATATTCGCCACCCATGAAGCACGGATGTATCGCACCGAGTTTTTGTCGTAATTTATTAGGAATTGCTGCGTCGACGAGAACATCCTGCACCTGATCAAAACGCCCCGATCGAAGTGCTTTATCGATGATCCTGCGGCGTTGCGTTCCCTTGACATCTCGGAGTATTGATTGGCGAATGCCTTTATCCACCCAATAGGAATCAGGCCTGAACTGATAGTTAATGCCTTCATAGCTTTCCATTACTTTCCCTCCTTTCTGGTAGGTTCATTTTCTTGCGAAATGTAAGAAGCGGTTTTCTTATCCCAGACCAATCCAAAGTCCTCAGGTGTCAGACTCAGACCGGATCCGATATTGCGATAAACATCTCTCAATGTCTTCTTGGGTTCCTCAGACATGAACGCCTCCTTTCACTTTGTTTTCGATATGTGTCTGCCACCCCTCTCGCAGCAGATTGTTGCGTTGAGCTCTAGCCTCAGTTCGAGAAGAGGTGTGTAGATTGACTCTGAAACGCTGTTGTCGAATACCATCAGAAATCGCCCAGAAGTGGCACCACCAGGTCCCGTGGTTATTGAAGAGATGATGATCGGGATTATTTTTCCGAACCCGCACCGAAAGACTCCAGTTACTCATTGTTAGCCTCCTTCTTTTGAGGATTGCCCGCGGATTCCGTGTCAATTGCCCGAGGAATCCTGTGGATGGGGATCACGATGAGTTGTTCACCGTCTTTCAAGAAGGAGCTTTTGCCTTCTGTGTTAATTTGATAAGGCTGACGCGATGACGCGTTACCTGATGTTTGTTTTTTGTCTGTCATGGCTCAATGTTTTTTCTGGTTTCATTGGCCACCAGGATCTGGAAATACAAAAACCCGCACTCCAGTCAGGAACGCGGGTTTTCAAAAATCCGGAGGAGACTTAATTTCCACTCAATGAGCAGCTCATCCGACATATGTTGATGTCGAAGGCACCTTGGCTCTCCCAGCCAGGTTGCCAGGTTCCTGCAGCTTGCAGTAACCGTTCCTGATGACGTTTAAATATTAACTCAAACACTCCAGCAAGGCAACGGTGTTTTGTGTCATAAAACAGCAAAAGCTGAATAAAATGAATTACCTGTATGGACAGGAATTAATAACTTTAGATTCTTTTGAAAGGTGAGTTCAAAAGTTAAACTCGTCACATGAACGATATCCTGCACCAATTGCCTCTGAGACTCAAAAGCACACATAACGATGCCCAAAATGAACTCCGATCATTAAAATCAAAATACAAGTTCTTGGAGATTGATTACGACAATCTGAAAGATACCAATGGGAAATTGTGGTTAAAAATCAAGCGCGATACTTTCATGATAGAGTCCAAAGAGGAGATTGAATCACTCAATGACGAAATCGAACGGCTGCGGCTTGAAAACGAGAATTTAGTCAAAGAGTATAATTCACTTTTAGAGGATATGAAGAAATTTGGAGAAATGTGCAAGGCTGAGTCAGAAAAATTACGAAATGATCTGAAAAACCAATGTAATTGATTTTCCTTACTGGCTAGTGTTTTTAAAGAGCCCCCGTTCGGCTTGGTGCAACCTGCCGCCTCGCCACCAGCCTCGTATTCGCCTCCTTGACTCCGTTCCCTTTACTCTGAAGGGACTGAACTCAAGGCAACGCGGAATCCTAACATCCAGAACGCGTCGTCGTGCCTGAACGATTCGCGAAAAGCCGACCGACAGCTACTGACGGCCGGGGTCATATAACTGCCCCCGCGATTCATCCGGTCCGAGCTAGTATAGGGACCTTGCGGATCCGATACACTTCCTCCTGGATAATCCCAATACCCATCCAAGCACCACTCTTGGACATTTCCGTACATGTCATGAAGTCTCCATTCATTGGGCAGTTTTTCTCCAACAGGGTGTGTCTTGAGTAAGCTGTTGTAGTTATACCATGCATATTTCTCCAACTGGCCGTTATTCCGATCTTCTCCATAATAGAATCGCGTTGTCGTCCCAGCCCGACACGCATATTCCCATTGTGCTTCCGTGGGCAAGGTGTAGTGATAACCATCGGGTAGCGTGTCACGCGCCACCTCATTGAGCTTTTCACAAAAGGCAACTGCATTATTCCAACTCACTGTCTCCACAGGCAGGTCGTCTCCCTTGAAATGACTTGGGTTATTCCCCATCACGGCCTTCCATTGGGACTGAGTCACCTCCGTTTTACCCAGCCAGAAGGATTTGGTAATGGTCACCGTCGTCTGGGGACCTTCTCCACTTTCCCGATCTTTTTCATCATTCGGACTCCCCATCACAAACGTGCCTGCGGGGATGGGCATCATCTCAAGGTTAAGCTCGGGAATGGTGACAAGATCTTCGCTTGGCGTTGAGGCTTGGCTATCTTCAGATTCTCTGATTAGAAGACGAATGTCACCAGTGTCAAATCCCTCTTCTGGATAGCCGGAAACTCTGATTTGATAATTTTTTCCAGCCTGAGCCGTAAAGCTGACGAGACTTGTTAAGTTTTCGTCGCCAACATCGTTCATCCCCTCCCCGTCGTCGTTTTCACTCACAACGACCAGTTCCCCCAAAGATCCACCTTGATACACTCCCAGCAAGGTGTCAAAATTGCTACCAGCTGTGGAGACTATAATGCTTACGCTTTGCTCCGCTCTCCATGTCCACCAAACCGATGTTGTGGACTCTGCACCGATTGTAGCAAATGAGGGTTCACCAACTTCAGAAGTAGCTCCGATATTATCGCCGGTCCTTGTTTGAGGCAAATTCCCAACAATGCTGATCCGATCTGAAAAATCATCATTTTCGCCATCAGCGACGACCTCACCATCGTTGCCATTGTCTGGCGGGCTATTTAGTTGGCCAAGCTCAAGTAATTTCTCCCAGCCTTCAATCTCTCCAGAATACCTGACTCCATTCGGCAAAATACAGTTGATGAAATTGGGTTCCTCAAAGATCTGAGAATCAGGAAGGGAAGGATGGATTTCAGCTCCAGTGAAATCACAATCAACGAAAGATCCGATGTCACTACTTTCACCAATGGAGATAAATTTTGAGTTTTGAAAGTTACAGTTTTCAAATGCTGCTTCGACAAACCGAGTTCCCCTGAATGTAACCCCAGAGAAGTCACTATTACTCACTGTCTCATCAGAATCAAAAAATCCATCTTCCAAATTGTTACCGGTTTGGTAGATTGAAATCCCTGTAAAATCTTTATTCTTGAACGACTGGTTACTCCAACTTCGTCGCATCACCGCATTTACTAAGTCCAAGTCAATGCCGTTGGCCGTGACCGAGCCAGGAGGTCCTTGATCCCCTCTGGACCCCTTTTCTCCAGGAAGTCCGGGAGGACCTGGTAGTCCGGGAGGACCTTGAGGCCCAGACAGGTCCACAAGCTCGCCCCAATTACCATCGGCATTCTGAAGCGACAGACTTTTCCCCTCCCATTGATGTGCGATGGCATTGCCTCCTCCACCCTTGCCTGAAAGGCTCACAACCCATTGACCGCCGCTTGGGTCGGAGGCCGTTGAATCGTTGAATAAATTGATGACTGCTTTTCGATTTCCGGATGACTGGGTGTATTCCATCGCAGTCACTTCCCCTGCCAGTGTCTGGCTGGCATTGTCTACGAGTTTTTTCTCCTCGTATGCTTGGCCATCCCGTGTGGGGACACGCAAGATAACGTTTCCGGAACCGAAACTGTTGCCCGGTTTCCATAAGCTCAACTGTATTTCGATCCCTAGATAACCATCACTGGATGGATGCGGCAGGTGAATCACATAATCCTCGACGCCCATGGGAACGACCAAGCGGTAAGCACCACCGACTGGTGTTTCTCCCAGAGCCTCTTCAAGATCGTAGAACCCCGGTTTCTGTCCTGTGGACAATTTAGTGATCGGAATAACGGTCGCTGATCGGGCTGGTGCTGGTTTGTCTGATGAGGGTTCCCCTTCCACCTTGAAGAACACCTTCTGATCAGGGTTTGTCTCATAGAAGAACGTCGCCTTTTCTCCGGTTGCATGGGAGATCAGTCCCAGTGGTTTCCAGCCGGATTGTTGATTCGGATCGGTGGTTGAATACACCGTATAATCATACCCAGCCTGCGTTGGGAACTCCACCTTGACTGAATGCTCAATCTGTAAGGTGGGTGACTGACCAAGGAGTCTGAGTGACAGAAAGCACGCGAGGAATAAAACTGTGGTTAGCTTGCCCATGTTTTTTTTACCCCATGAAGAATCATCAGCAAATACTTTATTCAAGTTATCAGTCAAAGAAACGTAGAGATGGTTTGGGATAATGCGGAGCCTTTCTCACACTGCACCATGGTCACGGGGAGCAAAATATCAGCATTGATTTTCGGGACGGATGGAGTCAAATTCAAAACATGCGAAGGTTTTGTCTTCAACTATTTATCGGTTTCATCCTCACCAATACAGTGGCAGCGGAACGGTGGGGAGCCTTGCATTACAAGGTTCAAAGATTTGAGGTCCATATAACTGGATGCGACCCAGGGGCCAGAGGGGAATTGATCATCCCGCGGGAAATTGACGGATTTCCTGTTACAAAGATTGCCAATGGAGCGTTCCAACTCAGGAAACTCCTGACAAGGGTTCAAATCCCTGACACAGTCACTTCCATTGATGGTTCGGCTTTCCTCAGTTGTACTTCGCTGCTTTCGGCAATCATTCCTGATACAGTGAAAACCATCGGTGGGTCGGTTTTTCATGATTGCACTTCGCTGACCATTGTTGAATTGCCTGCCAACTTGACAGTCATTCCCGCTGGCACGTTCTATGCCTGCATAGGGCTAAAAGAATTTATCATCCCAGAAGGAGTAACGGAAATCGGTTCGGTGGCATTCAGAGGTTCGGGACTGGAAAAGATATCCCTCCCCGGCACTTTGAAGAAGATCGCTGATAATGCTTTCAATGGCTGTGAGTCTCTGAAATCTATATCCATTCCAGCCTCTGTGACGTCCATAGAGTCACAAGCATTTGCTGCCTCCGATTACTTAACTCAGGTCAGGATTCCGGAACGGTTCCATTCGGAAACTATGGCTAACAGCCTTGGTTTGATCTCCGCTTGGCCTAACGGGTTCCTGCTCCCTGACACTGATATCAGCGGACCAGAGGAATCACTTGAGATCCGATTGGCTCCAGTGATTACTGTCAAAGGAATCCCTGGCAGTGTGAAGACCATTGACTTTGCGGACACTGCCAACGGACCTTGGAATTTGTGGAAAGTGGTTGTGGTTGCTTCTGGTGGAACTTCGGAAGTTGACCTCGATGCTGGTGCAAGAAACAGGTTCTACCGTATTAGGTGAAGTTGTAGCGAAAGCATTTAATTACGAGAGCAATTTTCGGGACTTTTATCAAGAAGACATAAAGTGATTTAAGTCAAACGAGTCTTCACTCATTTCACCTGAACAATAAGCCTCACCAAGTGTCATCGGAAAATCATCCTTACCGTAAACATAATTTTGAGCTACTTTGTCTGGGCTAACCCCCATGTCTCTGTGCTCGGCAGCCTTACTGTGAATAGGGCAACGTGCCTCCAGGTATCGCCAGATCTCTTCAGGAGCAAACCGGTTCCTGATCCATCAATCGTTTCTTCGGATTCGGAATGAATTCCACCTTGTTTAATACCTGGCCTAATCTAATATGGTAGTTAATGAATACTTTCCTATTAATCATAACTGTTAGGCAAAGATAACTAAAAATGCTGCTGATAGACGAGGCTCCCGGTAAGGATCTCATTGCCCACATTCAGGCAACAGGCGATCCGGACACACTCCGCCGTTTCATCAGGTTGAGGCTTGATTGGCATGGCTACCCCCTAGTCCATGACCGTCTCGTGACATACAGTGCCTTCCATGATCTCGAGATAGACAGCCTCAAAGAGAGCATCGCGTCCCGCATTTTCGATTATCTTCTCAGCACATTAGCGGAGAACCTCTCCAACCTTGAACTGTCTGCCTGGATATTCCTCCTGAATTTACTCAGTAAGAAGAGACCAATCTGTTCCCTGGCTGACAATACAGCAATTCTGCATTCCCTTGTGGCCCATGAAAAACGCATTGGTGAATTAAAGAGCAAGGATGGCAATCTCTCATTTTGGTTCTATCAGTTGCGAAATTTTCTACTCTTCGAGAACGTCAGACACACATCATTTGAGGTTTATGCTGGTGATGATGTTTACCCCGAGGATTGCGAAGTACGAATCCTTGAATCATACGAGGGCACGCTTAAGTTCGAGAGATGTTTGGCATACAATGACGAGATTTTCTGGATCTGGCGGGGGGAACGCGGGTCCGACGCAGCCGACTCCACTCCGATTTACCTCCGGGCGATTGTCAAGACTTCTTCCGGCGACTTCAAGTGTTTCGGCTATATGGCTCCACCGGGATTTGACGTGCCATCAGGAGCAATCATTAAACGAATCGAGGGCACTGAGTTTCAGTTCGGCAACCTTGATCAGATCAACTAATGGAGAACAAAATGTCAAACAAGGCGGTGGGACTAATCTTTGTGGTTTTGTCAAATAACCACCATGCAAGACAATGCCACGGCGAATGCGGCTGTAAAAATTAATATCTATATGTTGATTAGTTAGTGCCCCCTCAACCTTAGTGAAACCCCACCCCTAGTCTTGTATCGCGTCAGATTATTCATTTTATGAACCCACAAAGAAGAATAAGCAAAGCCTAGTGGCTGATACCCTCAAAAACATTAAATCAACACCGTTGCAAATTAACCTACCAGTAGATTTACATATTCATCGGCGCCAGCCAGCTTTGTGGCGTTCACACGAACAACAGCCATTTTGCTGCTGTCAAAAAACGAAAGTTCCCCCTCCAAGTAAAACACGCTCTCAGCGTTTTCAAGGATCCCCGGCGGGTCGCTGATGTGCATGAACAATTTTTCTTCGAAACCTTTGGCATAATCAGACAAAACAACCAGAGAACCAGACAGCGCTCGTCTGACATCCCTGATTTCCAACTCGAGAAAATCAAACTTCAGCTGGCCCTCTTGATAAGCCGGTGAGCTCCAGTGGTCACCAGACATGCATGGATGCTTTGGCCAAGGCGGGCCAAGTTGATCGAAGTAAACCCTGCTTCCGGAATCATTCTGGTAGTAAAACACTTTCTGATGACATTTCGGGCATCGTGTACTCGGGATGGTTTGGCTTCGGGAAGAAGGTAAACTAGAACCGAAACTTAACGAGGGCTGAGACAAGTCCTGCTTCTTTTCAGAGGAGCTCCCGGGCCCTTGTATGGCATCTCTCGTAACATTGTGCCCCTTGACTGGAATGATCCGACCAAATTTCCCTCTCCTGTGATGTGGAGATCTATAAAAACTAGACATTATATTTTCCTTGAGGAGGAACGCTAAGGATTAAATTTTTTGCAAGGCCTCCATCACTGAAGGCCACAACCTCTTCAAAATTAATGAAGGCGAAGTTAACAAACCATAATGATGTGTGAATAAAGGAACAACTTCTCTCAAACTAGTTTTCAAGACAAGGGCAAAGGCTTATTTTGATTTCCATAAAAATATCCATTCAAGAAATTCAGCTCACTAATTTTTTTTCGATTTCATTGGCGTTCATTTTTCAGGATTTTTGAAGGCTGGACTTCTTAATTTGAAGCTAGTCACCGCAGCTATCCATGGAAACTCACTGCGTAAGACCCGCTATTTTCCGAGTTGTAACTGAGAACCCCCTTCAGGTTTTAAACCAGCGGACATCGGGGCGTATTTTACACTGCGACCGATTTTTGGTTGGCATTTGCCCGGACTTTTCACTCCCTCTGAAAAATTTGGCAAAGATCTCACTTCCAAGACACCCAGACTCATCCCCGAACAATCTGCCCTTTCTTTCGGGAGGCTCCTCTGTTGCCCCATAGCCTCAGCTGTAAAATCACTTGGACTGCCCGAAGCAGCCGTTTCAACAAGCTCATGGGGTCTTGAATTTTTCCTTTTCAACTGAACACAGAATCAACGTGTTTGGCTGGGTGGACGTAGACTCCAAAAATCTACGTCCACCCCTACGTCCACCCCCATCAAACCCTTGCCATCACTGGCCGGAACACCCCTGGGGTGGACATGGACTATATACAAACTAATTCTTTGGGTTATTTATTGTTTTGTTATCAGGGACAATCCTTTCCATGGGAAAGAGGGGTGAAGTCTCACTAGCCTACATCCACCCCATGTGCGTTTTGGCCAATGCCAGAGCGGCTATCCTTGGGTTGGGCATGTTCATAGCCTGGATCTACGTCCACCCTTTTAAACTGATATTCTGGCTTAAAGCTCAGGTTTGGTACCAAGGCTATTATCGCTCAGGGAACCGCCTGAGCTGATGTTGTCTGGAGCGTTTGGTTAGGTTGTAAGATCGCCAGTGAATGGAAGTGTCACTAGATGTGAGGTGGCCCCGAGGGTCTTGATCGAGCCCGCCTTGACGGCTTTGAAAGTGATCAACCGCCAGCCTCAACCCGAGTGATTCGGGCCTCAGGCTCCAGCAGGAGTCCACGTCTTTTATTTGGGTCAACGCATTTCTGAACACCAGACTTGAACCTTGTGAATATGGCCTCTCGCTGCGATGTTTACTTCCTGGGATAGTGACTACTTGGTTGATGAATCTGCAATTGAAAAAAACCATCTGGTGAACCCTTTGATTATTTTCGTATACACCGTGAAACCATAATCTGGTCGACTGTTTGCATCGCTTTTGACGTACTTTAGATAGTTTCCAATCCCAGACTTGTAGTTCTGCGGTATTCCTGGCGATCCATTGATCAGAATCTCCGCCACCTCCGCGGCTCTCAAACCAGTCTCATTGTCCAAAAGCTCCCCCTGTCTGGTCGGATCATTCAGTATCGCAGAAATGACCTCAGCCACAAGCTCACTGGGGTTTCCTGCTGTTGCTGACTCAACTATTTCAGGATGTTGCCATGTAGCTACGCCAAACCTCCGGCCCTGAACCTCTCGTGGTAACGGGTAGCTATCAACGTAGTAGCAGAAAGCCACGACTTCATTTCTGATAGCCTCCATGACTTCTTTACCTTTGGGGTCATTGGATCCGTCCCACATATTTACAGGATGGCATTTCAAGTAGATTACCTTGTCCTCAAGACCATCCGCCGGAGGGATCCCCGCCAAGTCCTCCTGACGCTGGTTGTTGGCTGATGCAACGATGATCTTCTTTGATGGGAGGGTCACCTTGTCTTTTCCCTTGGCCTCAACCCTCATCGTTGGGTTGGCTGCTGCCTCCTTGTAGTAGCTTCCAAGCTTGCGTCTCTCTGCATATCCAACATCCCCTACCGCATCGCTCAGGATTGTCACAACCGTCTTTGTTTGGTCAGAGTTGAATCTACCAAGCAAGTCATGCACCCCACAGTGACAATGCTTTCCATCCATGGTTAACGGCAGGATTTCGGTCTGAAATGTTGTTTTCCCACAACTCCGTTCTCCTACAAGCAGCAGTGGTGGGGTGTTCAATGGTTCGGTGTAATCTCTGATCATCCTTCGGCCTCTTTGAAGCAACCCTATCAATGTGTGATACTGGCGTTCCCAGTGTGGTTCCCCAGAATTTTTACCGACAAGCCGTTGTATGTATTCAATAGTCGTTGGACACTCACCGGGCTGCCCCTCTTCAAATACCCTTCCCTTGGGCACAAAGAAGTAATCACCATAGTGCTTGTGCAGTCCAGCGGGGAAACCAGCTACCTCGCCAAAGTATGTCAAACTTGGTTTTTCGTTAATTTTTACAAGCACATAGTCAACCTCTGAACGTCTTCCTGGCAGGTTTGGACTGTTGTCTTCACCAACTCCAAGCTGGATAATCAAATAATTCCTGAATATATCCTGAGCCATCTGCATGTAGTCTCCACAATCCAAGTCAGATGGCTTATTTGCAGACCCTGACGATGGGTACAAATATGTACCTCGATAAACAAAGGCCTGACTGACGATTTCGTCCAACCTGTCTATTACCGATTGGTCTGGTTTCAATTGTTCTGATGCGTTTTGCTTGCCAGCGGCCGCGACAGCCTTGTTCAATTCACTTTTACCGAGACCGGGTATTCCAAGCGCCACCAGACGGCCTTTAAAAATATTTTGTAATCTTGGCTGGCGAATCGAAGCCACTACCTTCATGAGCCTCTGCTCCGATTTGCCACCTCGCTTGAATACAGCCCTCAAGGATTCATCCTGCACCTTGCACAACATCTCGTAAGCCAGCCAGGAAGCTCCCGCCTCAGCCTCCTGTGGACAGTCCGTCAACTCTATCCTTGGCAAACCCCTCCAGAATTCATCAAACTTGTTGGCCTGCCCCTCCATGGCGTCGTCGATCCCTTTGGGACCATCGACACTCAGCAGTGGCAGCAAAACTTCAATTGCAGGCTCCTCGGTTGAGATTGCTCCGGCAAAACGGATAGCTGCTGCAGAGAATTCCTTGTTCATTGCTGTGTCAGCATCTCCCAGAAACTCAATCACACGAAGTCCAACGCAAGCTCTGAGTATCTCGATTAGCTCTGGGTGGAGCTTTTCGGGATTCCCCGGGCAACCAGCACCAAAGAAACCCTTGATCCCAACTGCATGAATTCCCCTCCCCCACAAAGCCAGTGCCTTGAACTCGCCTTCGACTACCACCAAAGCCTTGGCTGATCTCAGATCAATCCCTGGCGGAATATAGATATGAGAAGACGATTTTGCCCTCTGAACGTACTTCATCTCATCACGAGGGCTGCTCAACCTCAGGGCGTGAAAAGCCTCGCCTTTGTCCAGAAGAGGTTCTCCTGACAAGTCCAGGTATGGGATTAGTATTCCCTGTTCATGAAACCCTGTTCTTTCCATGGCTTCAATCTCACCCACATACGTTATACCCGCCTTGACCAGCAACTTTGAGTCGATTCCGGGCCTTTGAACAGCTCTTGATTCAATCGTTTCCATGATTACTTTTGGTAGTAGTTGCAGATTTGCCCCTCAGCGCTGAGCGGCAGGGAAATAGCCCATTCAGGTGCCAGAGTCATTAGTCTTACGATTTCTCGCAGGTACTCCTCTGCTTTCGTAGTTGGAACTTCCGCCACTAGCTCATCATGAACTGTAAAGAGGACACGTATATCAGCCCTGCTTACTGCCAGTAACCCGCGTATGAAGATATCCCTTGCCATGGCCTGGCATTCGTTTTCATACAATTTACCTCCATGGAAGGGAACACGACGGGCACCGGTCCCTCGTGTCATTGAAGCCTTTATTTCAGGCCTGCCTCGCTCCCCTGGTGCCCTTGCAACATCAAAATACCTCAAGACTCGGTTGCTGGGCAGTTTGTTGGAGTAGGTTCTGTTGGAGCCTACGGTTGCACTGAATAGTCCCTGCTCAAGTTTCTTCCATCGATTCACAATCAATGGACTAGTTCTTCGAAAGCTTTTGACAATGTTTTGGGCCTCACCCAACCCAATATCCATATTCTGGGAAAGTTTTTTGGGGCCCTGACCAAAAGAGAGTCCCAAAACGCGTGTCTTTGCCAAATTGCGCTTTTCCGGATCTGCTTCTCGCAGTGGCCTGCGATCGGAGTAACCCATGGTGGCTCGGGCATGTGCCTCATAGACATCTACGCCGTCTCGGATCATATCCAGCAGGGGCTTGTCACCTATGAGGTAGGCCCCAGTTCGGACTTCTATATTGGCAAGATCTACGACGGCTAGTTGATACCCATCGCGAGGGATTATGAGATGTCTGACATTTACCCCTTCAGCCGAATCTTTACGGTGGTTCAGCATGTTCACACCTCCCGAACCTGCAAATCTGCCAGTAATTTCGCTGCCGAAATATTTCAATTCAAATGGGAGTACCCCATCACTACGCAGGCGCCCCTTCATCTTGTTGAGATCTTTCTGAAGCCCCGAGAGAGTTCGGTATTTCTGGAGGTCCTGGATAATACCTGCGTGTTCTGGGTGGTTTCGAATCCATTCCAAACATTGCGGATCGTTCTTGGCTGTGGAGGGTGGTGCTACAACATCAAGGCACTCAAAATGCTCCTTTATCGCTTTCGTGCTGTTTGGCTTCGACTTGCCAGACCATGGTATTTGGCGAGCTACAGTAAGGCACGCTGCATCGAGAGTGTTTAAACCTTGGATCAGTCGATTTCGATTTATTTGCACTCCAAAGTCACCCTGATCAATGGCCAGGCTCATCAAGTAAAGCTCATCATCAGGTGTGGTGCTCTTCAGTGCCTGGAACAATTTCAAGGCTGCAAGAGCGTCCCGCTTGCAGTATTCAATCACATCGAGACGTTCCCTTGAGGAGAGGTGCCCCAGAGTCTTTCCTTTCATGCGATCTCGAACGTCCTTGGTCAGGGACATATCCAAAACAACCGCTGCCGCTTCCTTCAAGGATCGCGGGTGTTGGTGATACGCACACATACCAGCAGTGTCCATCCAATCATAAACGGATGTGACAGGAGCCTCTGGAATTGTTCGAAGAACAGCCCGGTCAAACGCAGCGTTGTGGGCGATAATTTTTCGGCCGCTCAATAAATCCCATGGAAACTGATCGGGTCTCTCACATATGACCTCAGTGTCTGTAGCTGCAGATATCAGAAGAACCTCAAAAGATGGGTGCCTGACATACTGGTGGAGTCCCAACTCCTTTATCGAGCATTCGGAATCGTAGTAGGTCTCTGTATCGATAGCTATGTAGTCAGAGCCTCCGGCCAAGGCCTTGGGGGTGCATTCAATCATGGCTGCACCTCCCAGCTAGCCTTGATAGTATGTTTCCGGATCAGTTCATCAACCTTGACAGGGTCAAAGCGTATACAACCAGAGGTCATTCTGATTACTGGTATCTTTTGGGCATCGACCCAGAGATCAAGCGTTCTGGTTGTAATCTGAAACTGCCTGGCCACCTGCTCTCTAGTCATCAGAGCAGGGCCACTTTCGTTGTTTTTTATGATATTTAGTACCATGGTTTCAATCCAACCAAGATGGTCAGATTGAAACTACTGCGAATGTTTCGGTGTTAATTCCCGCAGTCTGTATCTCAGCTGGCGAACCTCAAAATCAAGGTCTGTAGACCACTCCGGGAATTTCTTGGCATACTCCCAATCGATGGCATTGATGTAATCTTCCATGGCTTTGATGGTAAACCTTTTGGACTCATAAACTTTATCCGCATCCATTACCGACCTCGATTCGATATAATTCTTGTTTATGAGGGCCACTACCTTTTCGTTGGGGAGCTCCAATGACAGCCTGTAGCAGGCTAGATCTATCAGTTGAGGCATGCAGTTGGGTTTTACCCCGCGCTTGGTTTCAAGCATCGGGTAGTGCTTCCTGAGGAAAGCCTTGAAATCGTCTTCGATCGTCTTCCAATTGTCAACGCCCTCTACGTGCCTTATTTCAAAAAGGTGAAGAGAGGATTGGCGGCCTCGAACAGCCGCCTTGTATCTGGTTTTAACCTCTGAGCTATTGAGATGAAAATGATCACAGAGGTGTACAAGAGATGATTCAGGGGGCCCTGGAATGGCAGAGCTGTAGAAGGGACTGTTGGGGTCGCCATCGTCATGGCAGGACCGCACCAGGTCCTTTTCAAAATCATCGAGTGCTCCCCATGGGCGAAGACACAAGTCAGCCAGTCCGAGCCTTATGTCCTTGTCGTCAAAATACGCTCTTACCAGACCGTCATGATATTTCAGGCTCTGCAGATTTTCCTTGTTCCTGTAAAGACGCAGTTCACGCAAGATTTCATACTGCCAAATCCAGCCTAGCTCCTTCGAGTCATAACCTGTAAAATCCCATTCCTCTGGTCTTGAAGTTATTTTGTTCATGTCAGTGTTTGATTTATGATCAAAAAATCTCACGCCCCTTATTCATGGTCACCCATAGCAAAAAGGGGGTGTCCTATCCCTCATACTGAGCATTAATTTTTTCTACTACTACCCCCCCCAGAGCCGAGTGCGGGCCGCAAACTGGATAAGCCCTTTCAGTTTACACCAGCCTGAATTGTTTTGGAATCAGTTTGCGGTAAAACGGCAAACCACGCCGCTGCCTGTTGTGGAGTTCGAAGTTTGTTGTAATTGGTGTAAAGCTTCTCAGGACTGTTTCCCAGCTCCGTTGCAACACGAATGGGATCGGAGGTCTGAGCCAATCGATAGGATGCGTAGCTGTGGCGGAGTAAGTTTTGCCCGGTAATTCTGCAGTCTTTCATTAATTTCTGACATTGTGAGTGGAAGTATCCATCACCTCCGCTCCAAACAGGGCCAGAGCAATTTCTGTAAGGGGCCAGCCATTTCTGCAGTGCACTTGAGAGTGGGACCAATCTTCTCTGCCTTGTTTTCGTCTTGCTGGACTCCAGCTCCATGAAACCTTCGATTGACCATACGTTCTCCCACCGCAGTCTCAATATTTCCGAGCGGCGCGCTCCAGTAAAAGCTGCAATCGCTACATAGGGGAGCATTTCTGATGAGGCGTATTCAAGAAGAAGTCTGAGCTCTTCGGGTTCCAGTATTTCTGGAGCTGCTTCATTGGTTGACTCATTGACCAGCACTTCGCCCAAACGATGCTCTGAAGACAGGTAATCTCTTCGAACAGCAAATTTGAATAGTTGTCGAAAGGTCTGACGAAAATGATTGCGGGACTTCCCGCTCAATCCGCCAAGCTCCTTGCTGAAGAATAATTCAAGGGCGGCCTTGTTCAGATCGCAAAGATCCAGACTCAGGGCCTCACAGACACGACTCAGCCGGCGTTCCTCTTCGTAATGAGTCTTCTTGCCAATCTTGCCAAGCCGTTCACCAAGATACTCCCTTGCAACATCAGAAAGAGCAGCCCTTTTGATTTCAGAAGTATTGTCCTTCCATTTTTTTGCAGCCATGGCCAGGTCGCTATCTGGCATCAGCTTTTTGGCTGCTGCGTATTCGTTGACAGCATCGAGCACTGAAACTCCAAGCTCACGCAAGGTGTTTTGGGCGAGTCTGATGTCACGCACTTCATTGGGTGTCAGCGAGGCGCTGCCTGTTTGTCCGTGAGCGATCTCACGCAGTGCCGCCTTGGCTGCAGATTTCGCTTCTGCGAGAGTCGCGAATGTGCGCTCGATTCGACGCCCTTCTACATTCCAGGAAGTCCGGTATTTTTTGGTTCTGGAGGGACGTCCGTAGATTTGCGCCCTGTGATTTCGGTAGGTAATAATTTGAGGAAATCCCATCACTTTCTGCGGACAGAATGCGGAGGAAACGGGTGAATTGTCAATAATACAGCAAACAGTGGTGGTAGGAACAGGATTCGAACCTGTGAAGGCAAAGCCAGCAGATTTACAGTCTGCCCCCGTTGGCCGCTTGGGTATCCTACCTCTCTGAACGGAGCTGATGTCAGCTTCTGAAACGCATAGCGCCTAACAGAGGTGGCACAGAACCACAATTAACCACTCCAAGTCAAGGCCGAACATGGATATTTTTGCACTATTCACTCATTGACGTGGAATTCTCGCTTTTAATTCCACATGGATGACTTACTCTCTCCCACCGAAAAGATCATGGGATTGGAATTATTCAACACGTTAAGTCGCTCTATCGAACCATTTGAACCACTGGATCCAGATGGAAAAAATGTAGGCATGTATTGTTGTGGCCCCACGGTGCACGACTACGCCCAC
>KB911961.1 GCA_000383715.1 Verrucomicrobia bacterium SCGC AAA164-E04 | reverse complement strand
TGGAAGTTTGAGAAGTCGCAGTGCGTTTGCAATTGCTGCGCGGCTTTTACCAACTTTAACGGCCGCTTCCTCCTGCTTGAGTTGAAATTGCTGGATGAGTTGGCGATAACCCAGTGCCTCCTCAATGGGATTCAGGTTTTCACGCTGGAGATTTTCGATGAGAGCCAGTTCCAGGACTTGCCTGTCATCGGCTTCGCGAATGATGATTGGGACTTCTTTGAGCCCAGCTTTCTGCGAGGCTCGCCAGCGGCGCTCACCGGCAATCAACTCCCAGTGGTCGGATTTTTTCCTGACTACGAGCGGCTGAATAAGGCCTTGCTCACGAATCGAATCCGATAGCTCCTCCAGAGCAGATGCTTCAAATTCACGTCGAGGCTGAAATGGGCAGGGGCGTATGTCGTCAACTGGTAAATACCTTGGTGAAAGGTCGGTATTCTTTGCCAACGTCTCTGACCCTAATGGGGGATAGGAAACAGGCTCCTCAACTGATTTGGGCGGCTGGGGTTTTGCTGAGGGTGGCTTGGAGCCTCCCAAGAGCGCTCCGAGACCCCTGCCTAAAGGTGTTTTAGACATCAACCCAGACTGAGAGACGGCGGACCCATTGTCAAGTGGCGTGCTTCGATTGAGTTGCTTTTAAACCAAAAAGTATTAAAAATGAGAACAATGAGCACCAAAAAGGAGCGTATGCGTTTATTTGCCGAAACGTTCATTGATTGCGGTAAATGGGATCCACGCTATTGGGGGTATTTTCAAACATTCAATGAGGGGCGATTTTATGAGGCACATGATGTCCTGGAAGATTTATGGCTTGAACGTCGAGGGACCCACTTGGACAATTTCTATAAATCCCTCATTCAATTGGCGGGTATCTTTGTTCACATAGAAAAAAGGCGCCACCGGCCTGCCTTGGCATTGCTCAACATCTGTCAAGGTTATCTCAAATCTTATGGCACTGCCTGTGAAGGACTGGATCTTTCGCTTATTCACAACATCATCGACCTCTGGCGAGAGCGTATTCCAGACGCCAATCAGCCTGATCAATCCATCCT
>KB911960.1 GCA_000383715.1 Verrucomicrobia bacterium SCGC AAA164-E04 | reverse complement strand
CCTGCATGCTGAGCAATCAATGCAGAAAAAGCATCATGAACTCCCAGACTCACGATGATCCCAGGATCATTCAAGAGGCTTCGCAATACTCTATTTTTATCCTTTTGTTTTACTTTGCTTTGCATGAAGGGAGAGGTTGATTCAGCTGGAGGCAAAGGTCACGTTTTTTCAATATCAAACCAGCAGCAAACAACTTTCCAATGCGTAGACAGGAATCAGGGAATGGACTTTGATACTCCAGCAACAGAGTCATTGACCAGATTGCTCTTGATAGACTTACAGATGCCCGACAAAATAAAACCATGGCAGAAACCACCCCGGTCATTTTCAACAATACGGTCCTTCGAGATGGGCATCAATCTCTGGCAGCAACACGCATGCGGACCGAGCAAATGATACCGGTTGTCGAGAAACTGGATAACCTTCAATTTGGAGCACTGGAAACGTGGGGTGGCGCAACCATTGATTCTTGTCTGCGGTTTCTGGATGAAAACCCTTTCGACCGTCTCGACACTCTAAAGAAACTTTCCCCCAATACACCTCATATGATGCTGCTTAGGGGGCAAAATATCGTTCAATACACGAGTTTTCCTGATGATGTAGTTGAATCTTTCATCAAATGTTCAGCCAATCACGGCATGGACATCTTCAGGGTGTTTGATGCTCTCAACGATGTTCGCAATATCCGTACGGCGGTGAAGGCCGTGAAGGAAGCAGGAAAACATGCACAAGGCGTCATTTGCTATACGACCAGCCCGGTGCATACCATCGGCAACTTTCTCAAGCTTGGAGTCGAGCTTGAGGCCATGGGCTGTGATTCGGTTTGCATCAAGGACATGGCAGGACTGATTTCCCCTTCCAAAGCGGCAGACTTGGTAAAAAACCTGAAAGAAAAAATTAAAATCCCCATCGTATTGCACAGTCACAGCACGGCAGGGATGGCGGCAGCTTCTTACTATGCTGCCATTGAAAGCGGCGTTGATGCAGTAGATACATCCATTGCCCCATTTGCAAATGGAACAGGCCAACCAGACACACTGCTCATGCAATCCATGTT
>KB911959.1 GCA_000383715.1 Verrucomicrobia bacterium SCGC AAA164-E04 | reverse complement strand
CGTATCAACAAAACAGATCATAAACTTTTGACCGTTGAGGACCCTGTCGAATTTGACATCGAAGGCATCATGCAGGTTCCGGTGAAAGAGTCCGTGGGAATGACATTTGCAAAAGCGTTGCGAGCCTTTTTGCGTCAGGATCCGGATGTGATTATGGTTGGGGAAATGCGTGATTTGGAAACCTCACAAATTGCTATTCAAGCATCGCTTACGGGTCACTTGGTTCTCAGTACACTACACACCAATGATGCTCCCGGGGCGGTGACGCGTCTTGTTGACATGGGAGTTGAGCCATTCCTTATTTCATCCACACTGATGGGGGTTTTGGCGCAACGACTGGTCAGAAAAGTCTGCACTTCATGCAAGACCCCTTTTGAGCCTACCGACCAGCAATTGAAACAATTGAAGTTGTCTCAAGAAGATATTGGTGATAAGCAGTTTTACTATGGGAGTGGCTGTGGAGATTGTAATGATACCGGCTATAAAGGCCGGAGAGGGATTTACGAATTATTGGAGGTCTCTGAATCGATTCGCTCCCTCATCAACGACCGTGCTCCCACTGTCGTGGTGCGCCAGAAGGCGGTAGAGGATGGAATGATTACCCTTCGTGAGGACGGCCTTCGCAGTATTTTCACTGGAGATTCCTCCGTTGAAGAAATCTTGAAATACACTTAAAACTGGTCTCTGTTATGCCCAAATTTAATTACGTCGCCATGAATCAACGTGGCAAGGAGGAAAAAGGCACCCTAGATGTAGCCTCTCAAAATGAGGCTATCAATCGCCTCAAGGATATGGGCTTCTTTCCGACCAAGGTCACAGAGGCAGCAGCTGAACCAAAAAAGGGCGCCAAGGGCAAAAAGGGTGGATCAAAACGTGCCAAAGCCAAGAAAAAGGGCAAGAAAGGTGATATTAATATCCCCATGCCCAAGTTTCTCCAGGGCAAGGTCAAGCCCAAGGTGCTGACTACTTTTACTCGGCAGCTTGCAACATTGGTTGACGCAGGACTTCCATTGCTGAGAGGTCTACGCGTTCTGGGAAAGCAGGAAAGAAACCCTGCCT
>KB911958.1 GCA_000383715.1 Verrucomicrobia bacterium SCGC AAA164-E04 | reverse complement strand
ATCTGGAGCGAGGTTGAGAAGAATCCCAATGGAAGGCCGGAAGAACTGGGTGGTTTCTAATTGAAAGGAACTGACTTCAAGCGTCAGAAAGTCCAAGGCTTTTGTCTGATCAATGATCGAACAAAGCGGCACGCCGATATCGCCTCCAAGCATTGTCTTTCTTTGCCCGGATTCAAGAACAGCGCCGACGAGCTGAGACGTCGTTGTTTTCCCATTGGTACCGGTGATACCAATATTTAGGCAATCGGCGGCTTGATATCCCAATTCCAACTCCCCAATACATGGAATATTTCTTTCCTTAAGTTCCAGTGCCGCGGAGGCATTCATCGCAACATCTGGACTCAAGACGGCAATGTCAAAGGGTTCCATGGGCAAATTTCCCTGCCCTAATGTGACGCTAATTCCTCTGGCTTCCAAGCCTTTGGCTGTTTCAAGCAATCCTGCATCCGAGTTGGAATCAATCGCCCAAAGCTTCGCTCCTTGTTCGGCAAGGTATTGCAGAGCAGCTAGACCGCTTTTACCAAGTCCAACGATGATTACTTTTTTATTCTTCCAGTGAGCCATGTCTATCTAGATTTTGTGAGGGAAATTTTCAGCGAATTTTAAGGGTCAATAGAGCAAGACCAGCGAAGAGCCCTGTCAAAATATAAAAACGTGTCACTACCTGAGTCTCTTTCCAGCCCAGCTGCTCGAAATGATGATGGATGGGCGCTCGCAGGAAGATACGTTTCCCTACTCCTGTTTTGCGCTTGTGATATTTGAAATAACTCACCTGCAACATGACTGAGAGCGCCTCAGCTACAAAAACGCCTCCTGCAATGACCAATATGAGCGGTTGATGTATCAGAACGGCCATGATTCCCAAGGCACCCCCCAAGGCCAATGATCCGGTATCCCCCATGAACACCTGAGCAGGATGGCAATTATACCAGAGAAATCCAACGGATGCTCCCAACATGGCAGCACAAAACACCGTTAATTCGGAAGCACCGGAAACGTAGGGAACTTGCAGATAAGTAGCCCATTTGATGTTGCCAGCAATGTAAGTCAGAGCCACAAAGACACTGG
>KB911957.1 GCA_000383715.1 Verrucomicrobia bacterium SCGC AAA164-E04 | reverse complement strand
GGCTGGCTGTGAAAGATAGACGGTGATTTTGTTTTCGCCGCCGCGCTCTGATATCTGAGTGGACGTCGATGTGATCTGACTCACTTCCAGACCGTCACTCACTATCACCGTGCGTGTGACTTCTTCAGCCGCATTATTCGAACTGTCACTCACATTGTAACGCAAGACGTAAGTCCCCAAAGACCCAGTATCCACAATACCTGTCACATTGGCCGTCAATTCACCTTCAAAACTGTCATTTGCACTGCTTCCGGGATCGTTGTAGTTCTTCCCTACGATATGGACGCTTTCCGCGTCTCCCAGCAGCTTCAGGGCAGGCTTGATAGTATCCTTGACCACCACCGTTCGCGTCATTGGCGTGGCTTCATTGCCCCCACTGTCAGTTGCATTATAGGTCAAAATATAAGTCCCGGTGGTGTTGACATCTACTGAACCGGTCGTGGTCACCGTCACAAGGCCATCCACGTCGTCTTTTGCCGTGGCGCCAGGTTCCACATACTTAACGCCAGCTTCCTGATCCATGAAATTTGCACCTCCTTGATTCTGATCTCCGCTCAGAGTGATCACTGGCGCTGTCTGATCTGTCACATGCACGGTCAGAAGCACCTTGGAAGCGTCGTTTTTCGAACTGTCTTGGGCGGAATAAGTCAATTGATAACTTCCTGGTTTGGATGTATCCACATCTCCAACAACGGTTGCCGTCAGCCCCTTCTCAAAACTATCACTGACGCTGCTGCCAGGATCTGTGAAAGTGTCGCCTACAGCGAGTGTCAGGGTCGCTTCCCCTGAGAGCGCGATGACGGGTGGAGTCGTATCAACCACCGATACTGTTCGTGTCACTGCAACGGCTGGATTACCGGAACTGTCACTGGCATTAAAAGTCAGGGTGTAGGTGTCCAATTTCGACGAATCCACGCTACCCGTCACCTCTGCGATCAACCCATTCTCAAAACTATCGGTCACGATACTGCCCTGATCTGTATACTCAGTTCCAGCCTCATGCTTCAAAGAAGATTCTCCGTCAAGACTGATTTCAGGAGCAATGCTGTCATTGACCTGCACGGTGCGG
>KB911956.1 GCA_000383715.1 Verrucomicrobia bacterium SCGC AAA164-E04 | reverse complement strand
TTCAGTCCCTGATTTTCTCCGATTTTCTTGAGCGAAGGAAAATCGACATGAGCGGTCAAATCCACTTGGCCTGGCTTGCTCAGTACATCATCTCCCACGCGGTGTCGGCTGTAAGTCCGCAAGGTTCCGTTGCTGCGTTGCGGTGCAAATTTCTCAAATTTGTCCATAAAACCGTAATCAATGGTGACGAGATGCCCGCGTTCAAGATGCTTCGCCGCTTTATGCCACCATTTTTCTGCGACCAGAGATCGTTCGATTGTGTAATGATTCGGCAATATGGTTTTCAATTGTTCGAATTCTGCTTTCGATAAAAGGGTTTCAGGAACCTTCTGGTCCGTTGGCTGCAAGTACCATTGAAATTGACCTTGGTTGCCACTAACGCACAATTCGCACCAGCTATCTGATGATGAATCCCATTCAAATCTTTTGGTTGGAAATGCATCGAGTAATTCATTTGAAAAAATCACACCTTGCCTGAATCGAGTCTTCACTTCATCCCACTTGGAAACCCAACTCACATTGGAACCAAAACGTTTCAGTCGTTCTTGCTGGATGGAACGGCGTTTTCTTGAAGGTTCAAAGATCAGATACGTTATTTGCTGCGCTTTCTTAGAATCCATGCTTGCCATGGCTTCAAGTATGTCTTCAGCCAACTGAGTTGTTGAATCTATCACGGACCAATTCAAGAATTGTCGAGCGAGTAGTTCTCCGAAAACCGGTCCATTACTGACGCTTGTTTGAAAGTCGCCTCCTTTTCCGATAAGGGTTTGCTTCGATTCATAATAACCCCATTGTGGATGGTACAAGGCCTCCTTCATGAAACGATCAAAAGGGATCGGTCCATTTTCCTGAATCATTTGATGCAGATATGACTCCAGCGGAGTGTGCATATGACCAGTTTGACGGATTCATGCCTTCGAGAACAGAGATAACTTGAACACACCTCAGTAATATTCATAGTCAGCACCATGGATTGGGGACTGCTCATATCGCAACCAGATACACCGTGGATCAACATGGGGACGGATGAATGCCTGCTCCAATGGGTGGGGCAGACAGGACGGCCCATCATGCGCTTTT
>KB911955.1 GCA_000383715.1 Verrucomicrobia bacterium SCGC AAA164-E04 | reverse complement strand
CGCTGAATGATTTTTTCAAACAAAGTCATGCTGACTGGCAATCTTATGCATGCACCACTAATGAGCAATCGGAATTGGCATTACGGTCAAAACATTCTCTGATGAATTCTATCAGTTGATCATTCAAGTCCTGACACTTTCTGCTCCATCGCCGAGCGCCAAGTTGGTTTTTCACACATGCTCTCAAACCGTGGATCCAAAGCACGCAAGGGGGTTCATTGGCCAATGTTCTGGATAGCTCATTGCGTAAGCATTGAAACATCATGAGTTCAAATCCATGATCTTTGCGTCCCAACCAATCTGCGATATCCTTTTTTTCGACCCTGGCGGACGCTACTTCCTCGGATTGCGGTAAAGCCAGATCAAATCCAAAACCTTTGAGGACTTGCTTCAGGACCTCCGCAAATTCTTCAAAAGAAACCAATTGTTTTCCGAGCTCATCCCGAAGGTAAACAATGACCCCATGATTGATGTTCTTCAGAATTTCGGGATCCATCCATGAAGAGGTCTCACCAAGGAGTTCCACTGTCATCAATTCCACCGAACAAGGAAGGTTATTTCCACCTTCAAGTTCAAGAACAACACAATCGGGGCTGAGCTGTATCATTATCTGATTTCCAATTTTTGAACTTCGTGAACAAATTCTGTTGCTTCGGCAAATCGACGATATACGCTCGCAAATCTAACATAGGCAACTTGATCGACGACTCGAAGTCCGTTCATGATTCGTTCTCCAATGACCATGCTTGGAACTTCACGTTCATATTCATCCATGACGCTGTTGTAGATGCGGTCGATGAGCTCCTGGACGAGTTGTTGACTGACAGGACGTTTTTCACATGCTCGATACAGTCCTGCAGCAAGTTTTTCCTTGCCAAAGAGCTCCCTTCGTCCATCTCGTTTGATTACCATGAGGATCTCTCGTTCCACCTCTTCGTAAGTTGTGAATCGATGCCGGCAATCCAAACATTGACGGCGCCGACGAATCACAGCTCCTTCCTTGGAAGACCTGGAATCCACAACTTTGTCATCAAGACAATTACATTTTGGACACTTCATGCCATAAACCCACAGCAAACTGT
>KB911954.1 GCA_000383715.1 Verrucomicrobia bacterium SCGC AAA164-E04 | reverse complement strand
TCTGAGATCGCTGATGCGTCAAGATCCCCAGGTCATTATGGTGGGTGAGATTCGTGACGCGGAAACGGCTAACATTGCAGTTCAGGCAGGGCTCACCGGGCATCTCGTGATCAGCACCATTCACAGCGGGAGCACGGCAGGTGTTTTTGCTCGCATGATCAATATGAGCATAGAACCTTTTCTACTGGCGTCCAGTGTCATCGGGGTTCTGGGATTACGATTGATTCGTACCGTCTGTCCCTACTGTGCGCAGCCTTACCAGCCGGAGGTCTCTCTCATGAAACTTGTGCCGGAACCCCTTCGTGATGAAGCAAGTTTTCGACATGGAGGCGGATGTGAGCACTGCGTCATGACTGGCTATAGCGGGCGTACATCCGTCACTGAAATGCTCGAAGTCAACGAGAAGGTCCGCGAAGCTATCATGGATAAACTACCCACTCGCAAGCTGCAGAATATCGCCATTGAGCAAGGTATGAATACGCTTTGGAAAGCGGGAATGCAGCGTGTCATCAAAGGTGAAACACCATTGGAGGAGATCATTCGATCGATTCCGACAGATCACTGATGGAGCCTATGGGTGCCTGACATCACAACGAAGGCATCCATAATTAACAGGTAGTGTGCGATTCAACCCCGCTTCACCTAAATCCGACATGGCATTGACGTCATGACGGATGGTAAACGGAATTATGCGGATCGGGAATCAAGTTGTCTGGCGGTAAAGAGTACTCCCAAAAAAAGCATGAAAGCTCCCACAGGCAAAAGAAAAATTCCAAGGCCGGGGTCCCCGCCATATATGAAAGCACCACCAAGAAAAAAACCTCCCGGCATCAAAACACTGGCTCCGATGAGGCAACTAGAAATCGTCTTGATGCCCTTGATCGAACTCGGATGCAGATGAGGAATCGTCACGGCAAAGGCGATATGGACAAGAGAAAGGAGGGTTCCGTGCGCATGCGCAAGAGTCCACATCATTCTTCGTGTCGTATTGGGAACATCCAAATAGGCACCCACCTTGAAGCCATGAAGCATCTCAAGCAAAATACCCATTGATAAAAACACCAGCAACCCCCACCAACCCCATT
>KB911953.1 GCA_000383715.1 Verrucomicrobia bacterium SCGC AAA164-E04 | reverse complement strand
ATACCATCGAGACGCCCAGCAAAAAACAAGGAAGCCACGGGCTGAGCTGTCACTTCGGCACCAATCAAAAGAGGATATGGACTTGGTTCAGAAAGTGACTCAACACTTTCTCTACCGACCAGACGCCCGTCCAGGTAAAGCGAAGCTGCTCGCGATTTGAAGACACCTGCAAGATGGTGCCACTTACCTGCATAAATTGCATCCTTGCCAGCAGGCTTCACGGTCACCAGCGACCCATCCCTTAGATGGACTTCAAATAGGGGCCGCCCTTTAGAAATGCTCAATCTGAAGCCACCCTTTTTCTCGGCATTGGATACAAGGGTAACATTCTCTTTCAAATACGGCACCTTTATCCAGCATTCTGCAGTGAATGGTCCTCCATTGAGATTGATTTGATCGGCATCCACTCTGAGATAATCTCCGTTACCATCAAGTTCGATCACGGACTCGACTCGAGGTATCGAAGGTGTGGGCATATCTACTGTAAATGGAATATCATGCTGACTGGACTTGATCGGGTAATGTTTACCATTCTCAGCTATGTAATCCAACTGAACATCACAGACTGGATTACGCCATGACAGATCCAGAGAATCATTCCAACGAAAAACACGGAAAACCATCTCCATCATAGCGCCTGGTTTGATGATTCGATTTAGACGGTCTGGGGAGAAGATCCATCTTGAATCCAGACTATTGAGATTCACTTTGGCCCGCATTGATTGACCTGATGGGTTCGTGAGCTTGATACGTACCAAAGCGTCGGCGCTGCCATCCGGTTCAATCCTGAATCGATGACTGAACTCAGGCACCACGCCATTCAATTGCCTGACACCATCACTGACATCCCCTGTGATTTCTCGGACATTCATGGTCTGTCCTACGGGTAACGAGGCAACAGCAAATTGCTGTTTTCTTACGGTGACCATGTTGAAATGATCCAGCCCTCCAGCCTTCGGTGAAAGACCACTTTGCGATCCACCGGTCGTCGCAAGAGTGATGTATTCAATACCATCGTAGGGTCCATCATATCGCATTCGATGGATATGACCTGCAAAAACGGCTTTGACATTACCTGCCTCTGCGAGGG
>KB911952.1 GCA_000383715.1 Verrucomicrobia bacterium SCGC AAA164-E04 | reverse complement strand
AGATCACTTGGCCTGGATTACGCCTGGAGAATTCACATTTCACAATACCATCATTACCCCCGAGCACAGTATTTGCTTTTGTGATTTTGATCAGGCCCGCTGGGGAGACCCCGCTTGCATGATTGCGCGTTTCTTCTCGCAGCCTGATTTTCTTACAAAAGACGAATACATCGAACCATTTCTCAATGAACAGGATTCCGTTCCAGACAAAGATCCATTGCTCGCTGTGCGCGTGCGACTGGTTGCACCACTCATTCGCATTGAGTTATTACTGCAAACGCTTTTCCCTGCTATCAGTTGGGAACGAAGCGATTTGAATCTTGAGTCGAAGGATGAGAGCAAGGTCAAACTCGTTCAGAGCATCTGGCAGGCAAGGCAACATTTGAAAGCAGCTCTTCGAAATATCGATTAATCCATGAATCAGGGCCACCCTGACGGATGGCCCTGATGCGTGTTTTGAAGTCAGTAGATTGTTCCAGATCTAACCATAAATATTTCAAAAACACACGTAAACACCAATAGCGAGTGAATGTCTGGTAAACCCCCAATAAGTTACACCCAAAAAACATCGCTATCTTGCCTATTAGACTAGAGCATTTAGAAGATATTCATTTTAATGTTAAAATTTTCCATTCAAGCAGATAAAAAAGCGGATCAAAGATCCGCTTTTTTGTTCATATCACCTGAAGGTCAAATCGTTAGAAACTACCTGTAGGCGCTGGAATCGCTTTTTCCTGATTTAATTCATGCACAGGCTTGGAGGCAGGCTTGGCCTCGGGTGGATGAGGTATGATTTTCCAGAAACGCGACACTTCCTCTGCCCAATTCTGCAATAAACCGGCACCCTTGGATGATCCCGTATGATCGAAATGCTCCTGAACAAGGGATTTCAGCATGTGTATCTCTTCCGCACTTTCGAGCCGTTCAATATCCACCATGGAGCTGTTCAGATTCTTTGGAAATCTGTTTTCCATGTCATGGACGTAAGCAACACCACCGCTCATACCAGCCGCAAAATTACGTCCTGTATCACCGAGGATAATAGCTTTGCCTCCAGTCATGTACTCACACCCGTGATCGCCTACACCCTCAACGACGGCAACAGCGCCG
>KB911951.1 GCA_000383715.1 Verrucomicrobia bacterium SCGC AAA164-E04 | reverse complement strand
CTCAGGATGAACATCAGCACTTTCCAGACCCTCACCCGGAACCACAAGGCTCCGTTGAGTTTCGTTACGAAATTTCTTTAAGGTAAAAACAGTGAGCAACACGATACCGAAAAGCCCGATGATGCTTAACAAAGGTCGAGACATACGCATACTGATGATGGGTTTTAATGGTTGTTTAATCTAATTCAGACGGCAGCTTGGCCCTTCTCTCCTTAACAACCAGTCGGTCGATCCATTGACAAGCCTCGACCGGAAACAAATGCAGGATAGGCTGATCAGGGAAGGCGCAATCATGTATATTCTTCTCCTTTTCAACCCATCTGGAAACACCTCCATAAACAATAGGCCTTTCTAACAACCTTTCATTTTCTCCGCACAGTTTGAAATAACGAGCACTTGGGCTGTCGGCACGAAGAAGAATTTTTTTTCGATCATCAATCACATTACTCTGATCAATAACCTTTCCCCCCCAATATGTGATTTTTTTCTTCTTGTAGCTTATTTCAGCCGGATAATACCCTTTTTCTTTTAACTTGGGGTGAAGTGTGGCCGTTGTCGCAGACCAGTCAGAATAAACGACAAAATACCCTACGCGCCATCGCTCTTTTACATCAGCTAGTTTACATCCGAGAGAAAGCGAAGGGTTATGGATACTAGCGCTAAATACTTCCTGTGCGTCTGTATCTGATATTGATTGCCCTGTTCCACTCGCAGTCCAGAGATATGGGAAAGAGGGGATCCCAAGTAAATTCTTAACGACAAAAGTTTTTGTCCACCCCTTTAAATTAGCGCGCATATCAAGCTGGTCGATAGGACTACCATTGGGGTCTGTATCCCGTTCGTTTCCCCGGGAGGCACTTTGTTTTACTTGATACGGATGACTATCGATGGTGTCGCAATGATTATAATCTGCGGAGAGCCAATAATTAGCTCCCGTGTAATAAGCTCCGACGGCCATCGCCTCTGATCGGTCGTTCCGTGGGTCACCATTCTGATCAAGCCACATATCGAGTGCCGTGCCTGCGGCAAGTTCAACGATGATGGCAATGACGTCAGGCATGGTTAGGAGGGGAGCGGGTCCGGCCGCTTTCAATCCCGGTTGGAAGATGCTCGCAAGGAACATGCAAATGGCTATCAAGCATGATAAGGTTTGTGTAGGTGTTTTACGGGCGAATCGTGGACTGTGGATATGCTTCATTCTTGTCGCTTTCTTTCAGTGGGTTAATAGATAGAATGTAGTATTACGAACGTATAAAAAAAATATTAAGTCAAATAAAAATAAAACTATAAACAAAATATATTAATTAGGTGTCGCGTTTTAGTAAACCATGACTGTTTTTGATGGCCTGCCTCTTTTGTCTTGTGCTGGAAGCTGCAGAAAAAAACGAAGGGAATGGCCCCGTCAAGCGTCGGGCAACCGACAGTAGGCCTTTGTTGATTGCTGTCCTTTTCGGGTAGCAATTTCAATGAGGGTCCCAGGACGGAATACAGGTTCTGGTGGGAGTCACGAAAATGATGTTGTCGCACAATCACGCAACCCTTTGTTGATGATATCGTCGTCTCAATTATGTCAATTGCGATTGCTCACTTGTCCGTTTCTATGCACAACAGTCAGGACCGCACTGCGGCGATCAGATGAATCCAGCATCACTGTTCAGAGGGGATGAAGTGGTTTGCCAAACCCTTGCAGACAGTGTATATCTTTTGATTCTGTTTGTTTAAAACGAGCCATACATTCAACGACATGTCTGAACCGACGATCATCTATACCAAAACCGACGAGGCACCCGCCTTGGCCACCCATTCTCTGATACCGATTATCCAGGCTTTCACACGCCCCAGCGGAGTCCGTGTTGAGATCCGTGATATCTCGCTCGCGGGCCGCATCATTGCGCGCTTTCCTGAATACCTGAAAGAAGCTCAGCGCATTGGAGATGCTCTCGCTGAGCTGGGCAGTCTTGCGAAAACACCTGACGCCAATATCATCAAACTACCCAACATCAGTGCGTCCCTGCCTCAACTGAAAGGGGCGATCACCGAGTTACGTGGTAAAGGATATGCTCTTCCAGATTACCCTGCGGATCCTCAGTCCGACGAGGAACGCGACATCAAGGACAGATACGACAAGATCAAGGGAAGCGCCGTAAACCCTGTGCTGAGGGAGGGTAATTCCGATCGCCGAGCACCACAGGCAGTCAAGGCGTATGCACGCCAGAATCCTCATTCCATGGGCGCGTGGTCCAGCGAGTCCAAGACTCGTGTGGCCAGCATGGGCGAGGGGGATTTCAGATCGAATGAACAATCAGTGACCGTTCCCGAGGCGACCGATGTAAAAATCGAATTCATGGGTAGCGATGGCCAATCAGTGGTTCTCAAAGAAAAAACCGCACTCCTTGCTGGGGAAGTTCTGGATGCGACGCGGATGTCACGCAAGGATCTCGTAGGTTTCCTGGAAACCCAGATGGCCGAGGCCAAGGAGAAAGGACTTCTCTTTTCCCTTCACATGAAGGCAACGATGATGAAAGTGAGCGACCCCATCATTTTTGGGATTTGCGTCGAGGTCTTTTTCAAAGAGCTGATCGCAAAGCACGCGTCAGCGCTTGAACAAAGTGGCGTGGATTTCCGAAACGGTTTCGGGGACCTTCTCGCCCGCATGGATGAACTTGCACCTGAGACCCGGGCCTCCCTTGAGACGGATATCACCGCAGCTTTCGCTCAGGGGCCCGACCTGGCGATGGTTAATTCAGACAAGGGCATCACCAACCTGCACGTTCCCAGTGACATCATTATTGATGCGTCCATGCCAGCCATGATTCGTTCCTCTGGGCAGATGTGGAATGCGCAGGGTGAATTGCAGGATACGCTGGCCGTGATCCCCGACAGTTCTTACGCCGGTGTCTACGAGGCCACCATTGATTTCTGTCGTGAGAACGGTGCCTTTGACCCAAGGACCATGGGAACTGTTCCCAACGTTGGGCTCATGGCGCAGAAAGCCGAAGAATACGGCTCGCATGACAAAACTTTTCAAGCTCCCAGAGATGGACACATCCGTGTGACCGATGCTTCGGGTGCAGTGCTGTTGGAACATGCGGTGGAAGAGGGAGATATCTGGCGCAGTTGCCAGACTAAGGATGCCCCCGTCCGCGACTGGGTCAAGCTGGCGGTCAATCGAGCGCGTGCGACCGGGTGGCCAACGGTGTTCTGGCTGGACGAGCAGCGGGCTCATGACGCTCAATTGATCAACAAGGTCAACACCTACCTGAAAGATCACGATACCGATGGGCTTGATATCCGGATCATGCCCCCCGTGGAAGCGACTCATTTCTCACTGGCACGCATTGCCAAAGGTGAGAATACCATTTCAGTGACGGGCAATGTCCTGCGTGATTATCTCACGGATCTATTTCCCATCCTTGAAGTGGGCACCAGTGCCAAGATGCTTTCCATTGTGCCTCTCATGAATGGTGGCGGATTGTTTGAAACCGGTGCAGGTGGCTCTGCTCCCAAGCACGTTCAGCAGTTTGAGCAGGAGAATTACCTGCGCTGGGATTCACTGGGAGAATTCCTGGCCCTCGCAGTGTCGCTCGAACACCTTGCCACTGTGCATCAAATTCCCAAGGCGAAGATCCTGGGAGCTGCCCTGGACAAGGCCACGGAAAAACTTCTTTCCGAAAATAAGTCTCCGACCCGGCGTCTGGGTGGGATCGATAATCGCGGTAGTCACTTCTACATTGCTCTCTACTGGGCAGAGGAGCTGGCGGCTCAGGAAGAGGATGTCGCCTTGAGAGACTTTTTTGCCCCGGTGGCGCAGGCACTTACGGACGGTGAGGATCAAATTGTCAAAGAGCTATTGAATGTTCAGGGTTCGGCAGTGGATACGGGGGGGTATTACCAGCCCGAGGATGTCAGGGCTTCTGCAGCCATGCGACCCAGCGGTACTTTCAATCAGATCATTCAGGGGATCTCGCAGGATTAATCGAGGGCTACCTGAAGCGCACGCCCAGGCCTGACAGTCACCTCGCTCAGGGTAATTTCAATGGAACAAGCGGGTGCTCTCTCAGGAGCGCCCGCTCTTTTTTGTGTCTGCCTCTCCTCGTTTGATCCGCTCCTGCCTATGCCCTTCAACTTATGGGTCCTGTGCGTTATCGCCGGGATTGACGAAGGTCATTTTCGGCGTCATAAGTGCTGGATGCCAAGCTTCAAACTCGTCACCAATCCCATGCCTTTCAGGTTGCGCGCTGTCGCCTGCTGGATCATGGCTTGTTTCGTTTGCTTTAACTCCCGGGCGCAACCTACGGACAATCCCCTGCTCATGCCGCGACTCCTGCCCGGGCAACCGACGTTTGTCTTTTCGCTCTATGGATCTCCGGGTGAGGTCGACCAGTTAAAAGATCTCATCGCCTTCATGAAGGAGAAGGGGCTGGGGGGTGGATTTGATCCCGGACCTGGCGCCGGAGTTCAGGCGGCTCCTCTGCTGACGGCCATCGCCGAGGCTGGATGGCCGGTGGTCTGCTATCCTCCCGATGGTGGTCGCATGCAAGTCAAGGGAGGCACCAGCGTCTTGGATCCAGCCGGTGAACACGCCCTGCGGGTCCTGGACCGGGCCGGTCAGTTCGGGGCCATTCAGTTGGGGGAGTGGGGTTATCATTTTCACCGGCTGACTTCGGATACAAATTGGTGGAAGGCCGTCCTGGGTGACGACTACGAGACTCAGATCCAGCACTTCCTGATCCCGGCTGAACAGCGTGGCTATGCCAGGGCACCCCAAACGCGCAGGGATTGCTACGAACAACTCAGGGAATATTTCTATTGGCATCGCCAGGCCAAGAGCGGACGCCTCATCAGTGTCACCGGGCATTCTCATTACGAAGCCTACGCCGCCGAATGGGGGACTGCCGCTATTGGTCTGGAGGTGGGTGAAAACATTCGGTTCACACAATCCAAGTTTGCGTTCGCCAGGGGAGCCTCGCGCCAGTGGAACCTCCCGTGGACGGTGCAGGTCAGTCCATGGTTCGGACCCAGCGTCACCACCCGGGGGCCTTTGAAGAAGGAGGGGAACATCACCTCAGGAATGGACGCCGGCCACTCGCTGAGTCTTTACGAGCGCATGTGGTTGCACGCATGGTTTGCGGGCGCAGCGATGGTCACGCCGGAAAACAGCATCCGCATCTTTTTTGAAGAGGCCCGTCATCCCTGGCCCCTGACCGAACAGGGACGGGCTGCCGTGCGCGTCCATACCTTCATGCAGGACCATGATCGGGGCAACCCCTACACGCCCCTCCTTGTTGTGTTGGATCACATGGCAGGCTACGCACCCTATCACGCTCGCACCTGGGGGGTGCTGGAACGGACCCCCGGTGACTGGGAAATTTTTGATCTGCTGGAACGTCAGCTGTATTTTTCCAGCGAACGCTTCACCTACCCGGATCAGACAGGCAATCCCGAAGCCGATTACCTGCACCCCACACCTCAGGGAGAGATCGCCGACGTCATGTTGAATACGGTCAACGGAGCGACCATGAGTCGTTACCCCTGTCTCCTGCTGGTAGGTGACATGAACTTTTCACCCTTCTTTCTCTTCGAACTGGAGAAGGCCGCCCGGGCAGGCAGTCGCATCCTCATGCACCCGCGTCATGCGGCGGCCATTGGAGAGGCGGCCCTGAACAAACTGCGGGCCGCCGGCCAGGTGAGTGTGACCTCACCCGAACGACACGCAGAGACCGATCGGATGACCGCCGTCTCCAGCGACACCCTGGCAAAGCTTTCCCGAGAGTTCTTGCCGATTGAGCTTTCCGGCGATGTCATTCAGTATCAGGTCAATCGCAACGCCAAAGGGTGGGTGATCGAACTGATCAACAACGACGGTGTTTACAAGACAGGTGATCAACCTGCGAAGATCTACCCGCAAGCCACGGCCAGCATCCGGCTCAAGCCGCGCTTCCGCTTCCAGAGCGCTCGTGAATGGATCACCCGCACCACGCTGAAAGTCGACGAAACAGGCAGCATCCCCCTGCAGATCCCCCCCGGCGAAACTCGCTTCGTGGCTTTTGAGATCAAGTGACACAGGAGGAAAGGTTCTGTTTATCCATACAAGTTCGATCAATGTAATCTCAACAGGAAGCGAAGGTCGCAGTGGAATTGTGGGTTTTTCTGCGCTTCTACTCGATTTCAAAAAGAGTCCGCAGCGTGCGCGCTCTGCGTGAAAACGAGTTGACAAAACCTCTTCTTGGAACGAGCGTTACCCTTCCATGAAATACCTCTACATGTTTCCAATCGTGGTTGGCTTGATGGTTTCTGCATCCAGCCTGGCCAAAGCCGATCCACACCAGGACCTGGCCCATCAGATCAAGGCTGAAATCGTAAAAGTCGAAGTTGAGGCCCTGCTCGATACTTACCGTGAACTGACCCAGCGCATCCATGAACTGCAACTCGAGCAAGTGCACCTTGAGGTGGAGGTCGAGACAGCGGGGGATCAAGCCGAGCGTGTGGCATTGGAACAGCAATTGCGCCGGGTGCACATCACCCGGGATCGTATGGAACACCTTAGGGCGGAGACACGAGAGAAACTCCATCATCATGCCGAGGGTTTGTCTCAGCATTCCCATGCACATGGCGCAGGTCGTCATGAGGAAGATCATGGAGATCACTCAGATCGCCATCATGAGGACTGTGGGGAGGAATGTAAGGACGAGTGCGAGGAACACGAAGAACATGGGGAACATGAGGGTCGCCATCACGGAGATCACGACGGCCGTCATCATGAGGATGCCCATGAGGGACATGACGACCACAGTTCAAAGGCTGATGTCCTGAGGGAAAAATTACATCACCTTGAGCGCGAGATCGAGGAGCTGCACGACGCAGGCAAACATGAACACGCCGAGAAGCTGGAACACCATGTTCGTGAGATTCACCAGCAACTCGAAGGCGATGAAGGCCGCCATCACGACGATCATGGAGAAGATCATGACCGTCGTCACCAGGATGCCTTGAGAGAAAAATTACATCACCTTGAGCGTGAGATCGAGGAGCTGCACGACGCAGGTAAACATGAACACGCCGAGAAACTAGAACACCACGTCCGTGAGATTCACCAGCAACTGGAAGGCGATGAAGGCCGCCATCACGACGATCACGGAGAAGATCATGACCGTCGTCACCAGGATGCCTTGAGGGAAAAATTACATCACCTTGAGCGTGAGATCGAGGAGCTGCACGACGCAGGCAAACATGAACACGCAGAGAAGCTGGAACATCATGTTCGTGAGATTCACCAGCAACTCGAAGGCGACGCAGGCCGCCATCACGACGATCATGAGGATCACGGATCTCATGACGCCCGTCATCATGACGGTGACCGTGCGCATGCCAAGATGCGTGCATACTCCGAGCAGCTGCAGTCCAAGCGCCACGGTGTGGAAGCACGCCTTGAGAAGTTGAAGGTTGCTTTGGTGCAAGTAGAGGGGGACGACGATGAAGCCCAGAAGAAACGTCGGCAGATGAAACAACGCATGGCCGGGCTGGAATCTCAGCACAAAGCCATCATGGAGAAAATGGAAGGGCTCAAGCGCCGTTCCGGAGAGCATCACGATCACGAGACGCACAAGGACTGAGCGCTGCGCCCAGTTGCTTCCTGCCTGAAAAGACGGCGATGTCCAGGCACCACTGGATCAAAAGCATGCAGGGGTGCGTGCCACGTTCAGCCTTCCAGCGAATGCCCGGTGGCAGGATCCGTCCATCCGTTTCGATACCCGGTTTCGAGGTTTCAACCGCCTCGGCGTGGCGTTGCATGCCGAGTTGGCGCTTCTGCAAAAACAGGCCGTGACACGTGTCGTTTCAGCTCAGCTGAAAGCGTTGCATCTCCACGGCGTTTCCCCCTGATTTTCTCAAGGGGCGCGGTTCGGGCTGGGCGAAGCCATTGCCATCCACCGCGCGCACTCGCACTTCATAAACCCCTGCCTGCAGACCATGGAGGGTGATTCCCCAATAACCCATTCCGAAACGCAAGGGCCACGCTTTGGGCTGACCGGTCTTTGCATCAAACCCGAGAAGCTGGTGAGGCTTTACGTCCTGCGGCAGGATTTGTTCCCAATCGGGGGGAGGGTAGATGGGGCAGGGTTGCCAGACCGTTTCCGTGTGTTCCTGTCCAGCTTCTTGCTGGGTCTCTGCATCCTCTATGATCTGGCGCAGGCTATACTCCACTCGCTCCAGGTCGGAGAGACCGGAGATTACCTTTCCAGTCAAAACCACCGGCCGGCTGGCGGGCATGAGCTCAGGGATCGGGTCGATGTAAGCCGAGGTCTTCAGGTGGGATTCCGGGTCATTGTTCTGGAGGGCATAGGTGTCATTGGCGCGGTAATCGTTGGTGAGAAAAATCTGCTGCAGCCATTTGATGGACTTGAAGCCATGGGCCCATGGAACGATCATGCGCACCGGTCCCCCCCGCAGGGGAGTGATGGGCTGCCCGTTGAGTCGGTAAGCCAGCATGGGAGGGAAGCCCCCCGGGGGCGTCTCCATTGCCTGTGTGTAACTGAGTGACGACTGAAAGATCTGCCCGGGATCCTCGTTGTGAAAGCCCCGGTAATAAATGCGGCGGACATCTTTCATCCTGCCACAGAGCTTCAATACTTCACGCAGGGGGACACCTTCCCAGAGTCCCTGTCCCAGGGGCTCTGGTATGTTCAGGCACTGGGTGGCCTTGATGAACTTGATTCCGTGGCTCTTGCCAAGCTCACGGAGGGTTTCCAGGTCAAGGGCCGTCCCCTCCTTCATGGTGCGTGGGGCTTGCATCCGGGCAGGTTGAGTGACGTGCGGTGGTTCCACCTTCGGGTCCGTCGTTATTTCCAGACGCCATGTCTCCGGTGTCATGCGGGCGTCGGCAAGGGCTTTACCGGTGAGGGTGTGGGGCTTTGGATTGCCCCTGGCAACGGTATTGAAGGACTCAGCCGGCGTCAGCAATGGGTGTGGGCAGGCAGGAAGTGCTGTGGTCTGCTTTGTCGCTGCGCCAGAAAGGATGTCTGCTTGGATGGCCTGAGCGGCTGCCAGGCTGGTCATCGTCCATGCGGCGCTGTTGGACACAAAGGCTCGCCGTGAAATTGCCTCGGCATCCCCCGGAGGAGAAGGTTTATGCATATCATTCTCTACATTACACGCTTTGGTGCTCAGGACAAGGCATGATCCGGATTGCTGGGGTGGATGAATCTTTGATCTGAAGGTCCGCTTGATGGTTTGTGATTGGGGGTGTTGACAGAAACCTTGTCAAATTTGTTTTTTTTGGTTTATTTCATCTAGATGAAACCTAAGCAAGTCCCCATTCTGGGGCCATGCAACGCGCATGGCTGTTTTCTCCAGGCTAAGAATCTTTCCTCCAACGCCGCTTTTCCAGGGTTTACCCCAACTGTGTCGTCGGTTGTCACCGGGCGTCTTGCGGTATCTCTGATGCTGCTGCTGTCTTCCAGTCTGTGGGGAAGTGGATTGTCTACGGCGGTTCCAGGTTTGTCAGTGGAAGCGCTTGAGTCGCTTGTCGCACATTACGACGGAAGCCAGGGTGTGGAAACGGATGACAGTGCGGTCCTCTCATGGACCCCAGTGGATGCGCAGGGTGAACTTCTGAGCGAGATGAAGCTTGAGTCCATACAGCGGGGAGGCGGGGCGTCAGATCTGATCAGTTACCATCCCGAAGGGCGATTGTTGTTTGATGACACGGCCGAGGGTGATGATGGAAGGTATCTGGAGGGAACTCTCTCCAACGACGGTTCTACCTCTTTCACCGTTATCTGGCGTGGTCAATACAGCGCGGACGCTCCCTTTGCGACGTCGGGCACCTACGCCTACAACATCGGACCCAATGCGACCTCCCATCAGCGTGATGATGGAAAAGGCGGCTTTGTGGTGGAGCAGTATAACGGTACGACTTACGCAGGGGACGACATCACGGCCTATGACGGAATGTCCACGATCTGGAGCAGTGTGCTCTCGGAAAACAGCCACGCATTCTATGCCAACGGCGAGAACCTGAATCTCGGTGGCATGCCGTCCTACCAGCTCAATGCCCAGGCATCGATCATCCTCGGAGCATACAGCGCGAGCGGTTATGATTTTGTAGGCGAGATTGAACAATTCCTGGTTTTTGAGAGTGCTCTTTCGACTAGTGATCGTGAACTGATCGAAGCCTATCTTAGCAGCGAGCCCGGTTTGGCTGCGGCGGTTCCAGGTTTGTCTGCGGAAGCGCTTGAGTCGCTTGTCGCACATTACGACGGAAGTCAGGGTGTGGAAACGGATGACAGTGCGGTCCTCTCATGGACCCCAGTGGATGCGCAGGGTGAACTTCTGAGCGAGATGAAGCTTGAGTCCATGCAGCGGAGAGGCGGGGCGTCAGATCTGATCAGTTACCATCCCGAGGGGCGATTGTTGTTTGATGACACGGCCGAGGGTGATGATGGAAGGTATCTGGAGGGAACGCTCTCCAACGACGGTTCTACTTCCTTCACCGTCATTTGGCGTGGTCAATACAGCGCGGACGCTCCCTTTGCGACGTCGGGCACCTATGCCTACAACATCGGCCCCAATGCCACTTCCCACCAGCGTGATGATGGAAAGGGCGGCTTTGTAGTGGAGCAGTATAACGGTACGACCTACGCAGGGGACGACATCACGGCCTTTGATGGAGTGCCTACGGTATGGAGCAGTGTCCTTGCGGAAAATAGCCACGCTTTCTATGCCAATGGCCAGGACCTGAACCTCGGTGGCATGCCGTCCTACCAGCTCAATGCCGGGGCATCGATCATCCTGGGAGCATACAGTGCAAGTGGCTACGATTTCGTGGGCGAAATCGAGGAACTCCTGATTTTTGAAAGTGCCTTGTCTGCGAGTGATCGTGAACGGATCGAGACCTATCTGGGCAGCACGCCTCCTGACGAGGAAGAGCCTGTGGTCGATGCGCCCGGTATTGTTATCTTCAGGGAGGGGAATGAGGTGACCATTCAGATCAGTGAACAGGCACATTTGCTTGCTTCAGAGGATCTGGTGAACTGGTCGATCATTCCCGAAGCGGCTCCCGAGCTGACCTTGCCGGCGGATCAGGGCCAGCAGTTTTTCCGTGCAGTCGATTCCATCAGCGAAATTTCGGAGGGGATGGTTTTCCGAACCCGGGTTTCCTCGGATACGTGGAGGGAAGCAGAGTATCATCTGGATACGGGTGCTTTTTACTTTATCGGAGAGAAGTCTCACGGCTTTGATCATTACACCAGTGGCGGTAATGACCTCTGGTGGTGTTACATGAACACGGGAGGCAAGGGATCGGGACTCATCGAATTCCTCATGGAACGCAATCAGGATGCTGAGGCGACCAAGAACCGGGCTCTCGACAGCGGATGGTTGGCTTACACGGGCAATGCCTATGGTTTTCTCGAGCTTGAAGCGCTGCCGGCACAGCAGACTCTGGTGAATCATACGGCACCGGAAACAAGCGGTCAGAACGATACAACCGAAGCGTATTCAGAGGATTACGATGTGATCGATCACAAGAACGTGTATTACGTGCTCTACAAGAATGGAGGTAATGGTCACCTTTACCTGGGGATCGGAGGGCCTTCTCTTACGGAACAGGCTGGGGCACTACCGCCCGGTGATGGCAGTCCCAACCGGGACAACGGGGTGCGCGGGGATGTGGCTTTCAAAACAGTCATTCCGCTGTCCGATGCGGACAAACAGGCATTGATCGAAACATTCACTCCCATGACACCTGCCTACAATGACACTTCTGGAGCCTACCATTACATGCACCCCGAGGGGCTTTGATGACTCGGGCGATTCCGCCTGACGATGCAAATAACGGCAGCATGCCTTCAGCCCTCGTGCCTGTGTCAGGTGCCAGGACTGCTTGCGCGTCTGTGGTCTGAGTATCAATAGTTGTGTTTGACCCCTAGTGGATAGTTGCCAAGTGCTTGGCTTGAGGCTTATGATCCTCTGCGATTAGTATGTGCCCCATTTGTTGTTGGAGCTCTGGTTATGGATTATAAGGTCCAATTTGATGTGTTTGAGGGTCCGATGGATCTGCTTCTTTATCTGGTAAGGAAGCAGGAGGTGGATATTTATCAAGTCAACCTGACCCAGCTGGCGACGGAATTCATCCAGTATGTTGAGTTCATGCGTGAACTGGATCTGGATGTCGCCGGTGAGTTTGTCGTGATGGCAGCGACATTGATGTACATCAAAAGCAAGGAGCTGTTGCCCAAGGACAAGCAGGTGCTGCTGGAGGAGGATGACGAAGGGCAGGATCCACGTTGGGAATTGATCCGCCAGCTCGTGGAATACAAGAAATTCAAGGATGCCGCGGCTCAATTGAAGGAGAAAGAGATTGAGCAGGAATCCATTTTTGTCAGGCAGGCGCCCAAACCCAATTTCAAATTGATGGAAACCCGGGAGGCTCCGCGTCCGGAGGTCAGTGTGTTCGATCTGGTGAAGGCGGTGGGGACGATCCTTCAGCGCATCGAGGACAAGGAAGGTCAGACCCGTGAAATTCAGGCAGACACTTGGTCGGTGAGCCAGAAAATCGAAATGTTTCGGGAACGGATTCAGACGCAGAAACATTTCAAGTTCTCGGAGTTGTTCGAGGATGATCGCACCCGGCAGGAAGTTGTGGTGACTTTTCTGGCGCTCTTGGAGATGATCCGCATGAAACAGTTGCAGGCGGTGCAGCCAAGTCCTTTTGAAGAAATTGAAATTCAATCGGCTCAGGCAAGTGATGAACAGGCATCGAATCCCGAGGATGCTGCTCAAGAAGAAGAGGCATCGGGGCAGGTCCAGAACCCTTCATCCTAGTTGTGTGACATGGAATTAAAACTCGTTCTGGAATCCATTTTATTTTCTTCACAGAAACCGCTGTCGATTGCGGAACTGCGTGCATGTATCAAGGAAGCACCCGGCTACGCCGACGAGCCCATTCCCACGGAACTGCAGCAGGTCAAAACAGCGGTCCTCGAGCAGACGCTCGAGGACTTGTCCCGGGACATCAATGCAATGGGGCGGAGTTTTCGCCTGACCTGTGTCGCCGGTTCATGGCAGTTTGTGAATGCACCGGAATATGTGGCATGGATCAAGGCCCTGGTCGGACACCGACCCCGTGCCCCGCGATTGACGCAAGCGGCGCTCGAGACCCTGGCGATCATCGCCTATCGACAACCTCTGACGCGTGCCGAGGCGGAGCAGATCCGTGGGGTGTCAGTGGACGGAGTATTGAAGGTGCTCATTGAACGGGGCCTGGTGGAGCAGGCGGGACGCGCTGAAGTGCTGGGGCGACCCATGACCTTCAGGACGACCGAGCTGTTCCTGGAGTATTTCGGTTTGAAGGACCTTGAAGATTTGCCGTCTGCCGATGAACTGCGAAGGATCCCCGTAGAGAAACCGCCGGGACTCAATACCAGCGATCCTGAGTTGGATACTGCCGATGACGCGGATTCGGGAGCTGACACCGACGAAGAATCAGAGGACAATGATCCCGACGAAAAATGCGATGTCGACGATGCCGACGATGCGTCTGATGCCGACGATGACGAGGAAGATGCGTTCGACGAAGACGACGATGAGGACTGGGAGTCGGATGAGGACGAGAACGTCGAAGAAGAGGAAGAGAGCAGCGCCGGGAACGGGTTTGACGACGATGCTGAATTAGAGAACGACCCTTCCCGGAATTAGATCCGGGAATGTATGCAAAAAGAGGATTATCGGATTATGAGTTTGGATACACACCGTCAAGCGATCGACTCGATTGATGCGAAACTAGTGGCTTTGTTAAACGAGCGGATTGATCACGTGCAGGCGATCGGGCAGATCAAGCACCGTGACGGCGGCTCGATCTATGCCCCTCACCGCGAGAAGGCGGTGCTGGACCGGGTCTGCGCACTGAATGAAGGTTCCTTGCCCAGCGAATCACTGCGTGCGGTTTACCGGGAGATCATGTCGGCTGCCATTGCACTCGAAAAACCCACGACCATTGCCTTTTTTGGTCCCGAAGCAACCTATACCCACCAGGCTGCGATTCGGAAATTTGGTGCCAGCCTCGGCTATCAGGCGCTGAAAACGATTGGTGATGTGTTTGATGAAGTGTCCAAGGAACGGGCGGATTACGGGGTTGTGCCGGTTGAAAACTCGACCGAGGGAGTCGTTACCCACACGCTGGACATGTTTGTGGACAGTCCACTCAAGATCGTCGCACAGATTGTGATGAGGATTCAGCATTGCCTTCTTGGTACTGGTGAACGATCTGAAATTAAAAAACTTTATACCCATCCTCAGCCTCTAGGTCAGTGTCGCATATGGTTACAGACTCAAATACCTCATGTTGAGGTCATCGAGACAAGCTCGACGACACGTGCCGCAGAGCTGGCTGCCAAAGAACCCAACGCAGCGGCCATTGCCGGTGCACTTGCTGCAGAACATTATGGTCTGAATATCCTGGAATCCGATATTCAGGACAATGCCGCCAATGCGACGCGTTTTCTGGTGCTCGGAAAACAGTGTAGTCCAGCTACTGGAGAGGACCGAACCAGCATCATGGTGAGCATTGATCACAGTGTCGGGGCGTTGCATCGGGCGATTGCACCCTTTCAATCGCTTGAACTGAACATGTCCAAAATCGAGTCCAGACCCAGCAAACGCAAGGCATGGGAGTATTTCTTCTTCATCGATTTTGACGGGCACATGGATGATTCGAAGGTGAAGGAAGCTGTCGCATTGCTGGAGCGGGAATGCAATTCCGTTAAAATACTGGGCTCATATCCGAAGAGCGAATAGTTCGTATCCGACGCCTTGATCTCTGCTGATGGCTCCTGCCTTTGACCACTCTTTGCATGTCTGTTGCGTGATCTCGTTCCTGTTTTGAGGATGCCGGTTCCGCTTACGCGATGTTCGCAGGAAAGGATTTCATTGGATCCTTTCATCATTCATGGAATGGTTTGGATCAAATGCACATCGAATTAATCAATACCGGCAGCGAATTACTTCTGGGGCAGACGCGCAACACCCATCAGGCATGGATTGCAAAGCAGCTGTCCGAGTCCGGCTACCTGTTGAGCCATCAGTGCACCGTCTCAGATACCGGACCTGCTATCCAGGGGGCTTTGCGTGAGGCTTTGAAGCGAGCGGACCTGATCCTGACCACGGGCGGACTGGGCCCCACCTCCGATGACCGGACCCGCGATTTTCTCTCGGAACTCATTGAGCGTCGCCTCATCAAGTCCGAGACTATCGTGGAGCATATCCGGAATTATTTTGAAGGGCGGGGAAGGGTCATGCCCGAGCAGGTGACCATCCAGGCGATGATTCCAGAAGGATGCGAATATTTCGTCAACCAATTTGGAACGGCGCCGGGTTTGTTGATTCCGTTGGATCCCAATCCATTTCGTGCATCTGGCAAACCTGCATGGATCGCCATGTTTCCTGGCCCGCCCCGGGAACTGCACCCCATGTTCAGAGACCAATTCATGCCGTGGCTGGAGCGAACGCTACCTCTCGATCAGGCTTATCAATGTCGTATCCTCAGGACCAGTGGACTGGGTGAAAGCTGGATCGAGGAACGGCTTTCAAAGAAACTGGCATCCTTGATGGAACAGGGACTCGACGTAGGTTACTGCGCGCGCAGCGGGGAGGTGGACATTCGTTTTACGGCTGATGGGCCTGAAGCCGAATCGCTGATACACCAGAGCACCGCGATCACTTACGAAGACATGGGACCTCTTATTTACGGAGAAGGGGAGGTGTCACTGGAGGCGGTATTGATCGAGGCATGCAAAGCCAGGGGACTCAAAATGGCACTGGCAGAATCATGCACCGGGGGAGGCATGGCGCATGTGATCACCAATGTGCCCGGAGCTTCAGAGGTGCTTCACTGTGGTGTGGTCAGCTATGCCAACGAAGCCAAGACTAACCTTTTGAGCGTGCCTGCACCTTTGATCGAGGAGCACGGTGCCGTGAGCGAACCCGTCGCCCGTGCGATGGTGGAGGGTGCCTTGAAGGTGTCAGGGGCCGACCTTGCCCTTGCTGTTACAGGCATTGCCGGGCCCTCCGGGGGAAGTCCGGAAAAACCGGTGGGAACTGTTTTCATCGCTGTTGCCGACAGGTCGCGTGTGCATCTGGTTAAAAAACTCAACCCCTACGATCGTGAAACCTTTAAATTTGTGACCATCAATCAGGGATTGGAATTGCTACGGCGGATGGTGCTGGGAATCTCCATGGCCGACGAATGACGCCCGCTCAAGGGAGAGCTCTGGCAGGGAAAAGTAACTATTCATCCTTAAGTTCACCATTGACGCGTGGCTTTTCCCGATTAATATCTCCCCCTTATTTTTGAACCTTATTATTTGAAATTGGAACGTTAGAAACTCTATGTCAGTCAAAATCGCAATCAATGGTTTCGGAAGAATCGGTCGTCTGGTCTTCCGCGCACTCGCAGAACAAGGTCTCCTTGGAAACGAAGTTGAAGTCGTTGCCGTGGGCGACATCGTACCCGCCGATAATCTGGCTTACCTTTTGAAATACGACTCCACACAGGGTCGTTTCAAAGGTGACGTCAGTTCCAAGAAATCATCTACCGACAAGGAAGACGATGATGTTTTGGTCGTGAATGGCAAAGACATCCACGTTGTCAGCGCACGCCAACCTTCCGGGCTTCCCTGGAAGGACCTTGGAGTCGAACTCGTGATCGAATCCACCGGATTGTTCACCAGTGCCGATGCTGCTCAAGGTCATATCGAAGCGGGGGCCAAAAAGGTGATCATCTCTGCTCCTGCCAAAGGGGACGGTATCGCGACCCTCGTGATGGGCGTGAATCACGAATCCTACGAGCCCGCAAACCATCACATCATTTCCAACGCTTCCTGCACGACTAACTGCCTGGCTCCTCTGGTATATGTATTGCTCAAGGAAGGATTTGGCATTGAGGAAGGTCTGATGACCACCGTGCACGCTTACACCGCTACCCAGAAAACTGTGGACGGACCCAGCCGCAAGGACTGGAAAGGTGGACGCTCCGCTGCCATCAACATCATTCCTTCCGGTACTGGCGCCGCCAAAGCGGTGGGACTCGTGCTTCCTGAAGTGAAGGGCAAGCTGACAGGTATGGCATTTCGCGTGCCGACTCCAACCGCTTCCTGCGTGGACTTGACCGTTCGCACCGTGAAAGAAACCAGTTACGCCGAAATTTCTGCTGCCATGAAAAAAGCCAGCGAAACTTATCTGAAAGGTGTGCTGGAATGGACCGAGGACGAAGTGGTCAGCACCGACTTCATTCACTGCGAATCTTCCTCCATCTTTGATGCAGGCAGTGGCCTTGAGTTGAATAGCCGTTTCTTCAAGCTTGTCAGCTGGTATGACAACGAATGGGGTTACAGTAACCGCGTCGGTGATTTGCTGAAATACATCCTCGGCAAAGGTCTTTGATCCGCTGAATCACTTTTATTTATCACACGAAGGGCGATCGAAGGGTCGCCCTTTTTTGATGCATGGAACCTTCGTTCAACAAGCCCGATTTATCTCAGGAAACCATAGCGCTTCGAGAAGCCTGGATGCGTCATGACGATGCCTTCCTGAAGGATTATCTCATCTCGGATGTGGAGGATCCCCGCATTCACTTTCCGAGTATTTTTACGCGTGGCATGATTGCGGAAGCATTGTTCCCTGAAAAGTTCCGTGAACTGATGTGGGAGGAATACCGGTTCGGTATATGCATGAGCTACATGCGGCGTGTGTTTCAGCAGAGGCCCTCGAGTGGCACTCCTGGATTTCTGCTGGAAGCATTGAAGCAGGGGGATGAAAGCTTTCAAGCTATCCCGGTGCCTGCATACATGCATGCATCCTGGCAACAGTTGAATGCCTCGCGTTCGGATTCCAACTACATTGCTGCCTGTCTGGAGCAGGGTGTGTCCGGAGAAAAGGCGGCGGCATTCCAACCCGAGTTATTGAATACCTTTCAGCATCGGTGGAGGGATGCATTGTCAGATCACCGTCAGACCTCTCTCAAGGTGATGGAACCTGCCTGTGGCTCCGCCAACGATTATCGGTTTCTTCATTCCTTTGGTATGGGTGCCTGCATCGATTACGAAGGCTTCGATATCTGTCCCAAGAATATTTCTAATGCACGTGGCATGTATCCTGACATCAGGTTCAGCGAGGGAAGTGTGTTTGAGGTGGATGCTCAGGATCGTGCCATCGATTTTCTCTATGTCCATGATCTGTTCGAGCATCTCTCGATTGCTGGTATGGAACGGGGGCTGGATGAGCTATGTCGCGTGACGCGCGGGACGGCTTGTCTGTGCTTTTTTAACATGGCCGAGCGTGCAGAGCATCTGGTCCAACCCAAAGAAGGTTACCATTGGAATCGATTGAGCCTGGAAAAGATCATTCGGTTTCTGGATTCTCGATGTGAGCAATTGCAGGTCATTCACACTGCCAGCTTCCTGCATCAGGCATTTGCCTGCAACGACTACCACAATGCAGGATCCTATGCACTTGTCCTGGATTTTCATGCAAAATAAAAGCGTGCAATTTATTTCCATCACGGCCTAATGGAGGCAGTATTCCATCATGTTCAGGCTCTTAAAGTCATGACATGGAGTGGTTTGGTCTATGGAAAACCTGATAAATATTCTGGTCGGACTTGCTTTGCTTGGCTCGCTTGTCTGGCTGGCTTGGAAAATCGTCAAAGCCGCGATGAATCGTTCTGATGAGCCTGCCGCATTGGGATTGAAGTGGCTGATCACCCTCGTCCTCGTGGGGTTCTGGGTTTTTGCCTTACGCGGACTGCTCAGTTCGGGCCCTGGAGTCGTGATCATGGTTCCGATCAGCGTGTTCATCGGCTTTATTCTGGGCATTCTCTGGACACCGACCTTGGTCAAGACATTGGTGAGTCCGTTGACGAGTGTGTTCGATGGGGGAAATATTGAGGCGGAACCCGTTCCTTTTTACGCGATTGCAGAGGCCAAACGAAAGCGAGGGCTCTATGATGTGTCGATCGCCGAAGTGAGGAAGCAATTAGCCAAGTTCCCCCATGACATGCAGGGGCACTTGATGTTGGCAGAGTTGTTTGCCGAGGATCAAGGGGATGTGGACGGGGCTGTAGAATGTCTGGAGCAGTTTTATGCTGAGCATGAGCTCGGTGCTGTGAACGGGGCTTTTGTGCTGAACCGGCTTGCTGATCTCCAGCTCAAGTTCAAGAAAAATCCTCAGCAGGCCCGAGCGTATGTGCAGCGAATTCACTCGGATTTTCACGATACCGATCAAGCTGATAAAGCGCTTCAGCGCATCGCACATCTGCAGGATGATGATTTCCTCGTCACGCGACAGGATGAGAAAAAATTTGAGGTTAAAAAATCCAATCTAAAGCTGGGTTTGATGGATCATTCAGAGATGGTTCAAGCCCCGGTCAATGATCCGGATGCAAAAGCGCATGAACTGGTGACGCATCTGGAACAGCATCCGAACGACACGGATGCGCGCGAGCAGCTGGCCTGGATGTATGCCAAGCATTATGGAAAGATTGACTGGGCGATCGATCAGCTGAAAGAGCTGACACACATGGAGCATCAATCCGTCTCTCAAATCGCGCGGTGGTATCATCAGATGGCGGATATCTATTGTCGATTTTCTGGTAGCTCTGAAGCGGCGAAGTTTGCTCTGGAAGAATTCATCGAGCGCTTTCCCCAGAGCGGTCACTCAGAACGCGCCCGGACAAGGCTCAAACGATTGAAACTGGAGGCGAAGACATCAAAAAAGAGCCAGTCTGATGAGACTGGCTCTTTTCCAAGTAAAATGGATTAGTTCAGTGGAAATTATTTCAACTGAAGCGCGATCTGTTTCTCCAACTCGCTTGCCATATCCACATCGGGACGTCCCCACTTTGTTCGAGCTTGTACCAGAACACGTGTGACTGTAGGGCTGAGTTCTTCGATCCTGACCCATGCCGTACGGGTGTCGACGCGAGCTGTTAGGGAGTGGTTGATGCGGTTTTCGCTTACTACTGTGCCATTGAAGCGCAATACTTCGATAGCCGCTTCATAGATTTGGTCCATCGGGCGTTCATAACGACCTTCAACAGAATCTTTCAACCAAGGCACGCCTGCTTGCCTGCTTCCGTTAGCCGTTGAGTAACATCCAGCGGTGCCAGCGAGCATGATGCTCAAAAGAACACACGATACAAAATACTTGAAATTCATCTTTTGTATGCAATCAAAATCACATGCTACGTCAAGCATGAAGATGTAAAGGATTCGAATAAATCCGGTTTGCAGTTTGCAACGAGGAGCTTATTTCTTTCGAAATCGAACCATGTAATTGTCTTTGAGGATATCGTAAGACGCTGTTTTCTCGAACCCTGCGGATTCAATTTCTCCACAGAAGACGCTTTCTCCTGCTCTGACATGATTCATGATCCAGTCTGAACTCACACCTTCCTCGCGTTTGAAATCGACCAGGATGATTTCACCGTCAGCACGCAGGGCTTTTGAAAGAGAAGCCAGCGTGTTTTTTGGGAATTCAAAATGGTGGTAGGTATCGCAGATGAACACCTTGGTCACAGAATTTTCCGGCAGATTCGTGGACTTGGCTGTTCCCAGAACGGTTTTAATATTGGTTCGACGTGTTTCCTTGGCTCGATCGAGAATATTGGATAGAAAGATCGGAACAATGTCGACCGCGTAAACCGTGCCCTCCTTGCCGATCGCATCTGAGAAAAGTCCAGTATATAAACCCGTTCCCGCTCCGATATCGGCAATCTTGTCTCCGGGTTTCAGGGCGATGGCTTTCAATACCTCCATGCGGTGGTCGTAAACCTCACGACCCTCACGCTCGAATCGTTCCACCCATTGGCTCACATCCAAATCCGTTGCCAGGAAATTATCATTGACGCCAGGTTTCACACTTTGTTCTTCAGCAAAGTCCTGTGCTGAAATGGAGCCAGCCATGGCCAGGAGTAAACTTAAGGTAAGCAATGGATTCATCACAACAACAGGTAATCAAACCGGCCCCTGATTGTCCATGCGGATCCGTGAATTTTCATGCAACCTATCCTTTTCAAACGGTGTGTCTCGTTTGTTTGCACACGCGAGTGATACACTCTGGACGCAGCGGAATAAAGTGGTCCGTGCGCTTGTCTTGACATTCAACTCAAATCTGAGCCGGGTGTGTGCGTCGAATGATCATATCCCATGGACCTCAGTCGTTTGACAAATGAGCAGGTTATTTTTGTCGGGAAGGTATTTTGAATCACCGATGGGCTGAATAGCGCCCTGACTCAGCCAAAGCAAGGGAGACATCCGTGACTTCGATGATCTCACTGAATGGGATGGGCGCAGGTTGTCCTTCAGTCAATGAGGTGATGATTGACTGCATTTCCATCTCATGCCCCTTGTCCTGTCGGGAGGATTTTTGCTTGGAAAATCCCTGCCAGCCATAACCTTGAAGTGTACGGAAGTTATCCAGCTGTAAAACACTGCCGCCACAGAAAACATCCAATCGTTCCTTGGGGAAATTTTTGGAACCGTTGGCAAAATAATGAACGGTTCCCAGGCTGCCATCGGCCAAGGTCAGCTGAATCGAAAAGGTATCCATGCTGCCTGTTCCGGAAGTCTGGGCGTACTGGACGGTGGCATTTTCAATGGGGCTTGCCGCAAGGAACCGAATCAGGTCAATGAAGTGACAAGCTTCCCCTAGCAATCGCCCGCCTCCGATCTCCGGAAGCTGTGTCCAATGATCAGGGGGGATGTATCCTGCATTCACCGTGTAGATAAATGACTTGGGATCGCTCCTGGATTTTAATAACTCATTGAGGGTTTGGGTCAACGGAGCAAAGCGACGATTGAATCCCACCATGAGGAAAGGGTTTTTGGCCGATAGATAATCCTCCTGAATGGCATCGAGTTCCTCACGGTTCAAGCAAAGCGGCTTTTCGACAAACACGGCCTTTTCGGTCTTCAAGGCCTCTCGTACCAGACTAGCATGGGTGTTGTGCCGGGTGGTGATTGCAATCAGGTTCGTCGATGGCTCGTTGAACAGAGATCCAGCATCGGTGCCGGCTTGTGCAAATCCAAACTTGCGTCCCAGATCCGCTGAGCTCACTCCTCCGCTGGAAATGATGTGCTGCAAGTTGGCCCCCGTTTTTGCAAGAGCGGGTAGCAAGACCTGGCGGGTGAAATTGCCGGCACCTAACACACCGCAGGAGACACCTGATACCGCCTTACGTGTTGTTTTATCCAGCGTGACTGACCGGACAAGCGCGTTCGATGAGAGTGTTGCGTTTGTTTCAGGGTATTCGATCAGGATACCAATGCCCTCTTTGTCTCCAACCGTCTGGTAGGCTTTCAAGGCTTCCTTCAGTTTGAAACGGTGGGTGATGAGTGGTTTCAGATTGATTTGCTTTTCTGCCAGCAGGTGGAGAAACGCTTCGAAATTACGTTGCTCCGTCCAGCGAACATATGGCAGGGGGTAATCAACGCCTTCTTCTTCGTATCGCGGGTCGTAGCGCCCGGGTCCATAGGAGCAGGAGACCTGAAAGCTGAGCTCCTTTTCGTAGAAATCCGCTCTGGATAGTTCCAGTCCCACTACACCGACCAGTAAGATACGGCCTCGCTTTCTAGACATCAGGGCCGCTTGATGCACGGGATCGTTGCTCTTGGTGGAGGCGGTGATGAGCACACCATCGACCCCTCGCCCTTCAGACCATGTGTTGGCTTTGGCAACGGGATCTTCTCCCTTGGAGAGATCAACCACCTCGGCTCCAAAAGATCGGGCCAGTTCACATTTGGAGGAATCAAAGTCAATACCCAGTACCCGACAGCCATTGGCGCGCAACATCTGAATACAGAGCAGACCAATCAATCCAAGGCCCGTGACCACGACGGACTCTCCAAGCGTGGGTTTCAAAAGACGGATCCCCTGAAGCCCGATGGCACCCACAACGGTGAAGGCTGCTTCCTCATTGGAAACCTTCTCCGGGATCCGACAGCAAAGGTTTTTGGGGATGCAGACGAACTCTGCATGATGCCCATTGGAAACGACCCGATCCCCTTGCTTGAAAGCTCCTTTGGAAATGTCGGGACCCGTGTCCAGAATCGTTCCCACATTGCAGTAACCCATGGGCAGGGGTTGATCGAGTTTGGATTGAACCGCTTGAAGCGTGGGCTTGAGACCATCGACCTTGATCTTGTCGATCACCGCCTTGACTTTGTCCGGCTGACTGCGCGCTTTCTGGATCCACCCTGACTTGCCAAAATCCACGAGCATCCGCTCAGTACCCGCCGATACCAGTGTGGTGCCTGTAGCGATGAGGAGGGACCCTTTGCGCACTTTGGGTGCTGGGACTTCGGCCAGGATCGTTTCTCCGCTTTTCAGGCTTTGGAGGATTTGAAGCATTGGGTTCAGGCTAGGTCAAGAGACCTCTGCCAGCAAGATTGAAAGTAGGCCCCGCCGGATCCCTTCCTTGTCAAGATTCAGTGGCTATTCCTGATACTCATTCTCGCGTTGTAAGTCATAGATCACAATGCCTTGGGACGCATGACGTGCGGCAGGGTCTCTGGATCGCGCAATGGCTACGGCACGATCGCGCGCGTTGTCATCAAACCGATATTTTTCGTGTAATTGTCGATGCTCTTCTGCCTTCTCCTGATGGCCCAGCTCGGCATGGATCAGGGATAGGTTATAATGAGCAGTCTGGTTTTCAGAGTCCAGTTCCAGGGTTCGATTGAACTGTTCAATGGCCAGATCAAGGAACTGCTTTTCACGTTCAGGCTGTCCTCGCTCCAGTTTGGATCGCAGGTAATAGGTCTGACCCAGTTCATTGATGACGACGTAATCCTTGCTGAAATCGAAACCACGTTCGTCCAGCTCAGGGTAGCGATCTTCCAGGATACTTTTGTAGTTCTGGATAGCCTCATCCAGTTCTCCATTCTGGGCATGCACGCGTCCGGTGAACCATGCCATCGTCCATCGAGGTGCTGGAGGAGTGAAGCCTGCGGCGCGTTGAAGGGCCCGTGCGGCATCGTCCACTCGACCTTCCTTGAAAAACACGCGCGCCTTATTGACTGGGCCCTCGGGGCGTCCAAGGGATTCGACCTCTGCAAATGCTTCCGATGCCTGTTTGAGTTCTCCCTTGTCACTTCCAGCGGAACCTTTCAAGAGCAGGCCTATACCGTAGTCATTCCAGCGTTGCCAGGCAGGGAATGCCGACGGGGTGATCGCAGCTGTGGAATTGGGTTCTGGAGCTTTGCTGCCAGCAACCGGGAAATGAACCACATCCTCAGCCAGCAGAGAGACGGGAAGATCGTTCACATAATCTTCACCATACACATACTGCATGTAGGAAGTGTCAAATTTCCTGTAATTGAGCCGAACGCTGACCTTGAGTGCTGCCTGCTGATCTTCTGGGACCTTGAATTGATAGTGCACGACCGATCCGGCTCCGGGGGGGATCTGGTTGTTGTAAAGAGGGGTGAAAATGTCGCCTGCGTTGCGTCGGTCAATGCGATTGCCGTCCTTGTCCAACATGTAAACATTCACGAAATGCGACCACGGATCGACTCGTTTCTGCTCATCCACACGACCGCTTTGACCCAGCACGCCTCCGTCATCCTCGACTTTGACGTCCAGCCATACCTGATTTGAATCAGCAGTTCCCTGAGTAAAGATATGGCCCAGTTTCAATGTGCGAATCACGATTTCGAACAAATAAGTTTCACCAGGTTTGAGAACAGGGATTTCTGGGCGTATGGGGGCTGTTAAGGGCCTGTCGACTGTCCCGCCCTCCTTGACACCGAAAATGTCCACACGCAGGTTGCCCTGGTGGAATTGTTCGTGCTCCTCGATCACCCAGTCCGGTGCATTTCTTATGTGAGGCAAGGCTGTATTGGCTGAGGGGTAGAGGTGGTCGTGGATTTTCAACTCTCCTGAATCATCGAAAAAGCGGGCTCCGAAGTCCGTTGATTGTTCCAGTTGCATGTGACATCCGTTGCAGTTGGATTCTGCTTTGGGTGGAAAATAAAACGCCCTTGCGTTGCTGCCCGAGACCCCGCTCAGTAAAAAGTTGTCGTAATGGTTTTGTCCCCTCAGCCATTCCTTGTAGTGAGTGAGCTCCCCGGGAAGACTCACTTTATGGCATGCCGAACAGTATTCCCCGGTTTTATGGAGGGGTTTCAAAAATGTCTTGTTGTGAAAAGCGGGTTTTGCTTTGACGAGTAGTTCGTTGACATACTGTAGCGCGCGATTTTCGCTGAAAGCAAAAGGATAATGGACGGGCTCCTCAATCGTGTAGGCGGCATTGCCTTTCGTGCTGTTGACATGCGTGATCGCGTGACAAACCGTACAAGTGATGCCTGCTTTTGCAGTGGGATGGTTCTCCATGTCGAAATTTGGATCATCAAAGGCTCCACTCATGAATGGAACCACATCATGGCACCCGGCGCACCACCTCGACGCCTTGACGTCGCCATCGCGCTGCATGAGGTTGTCTCGCAGCTCCTTGATGGAAAAAAGGTAAGGTTCGTTGTTGAACGAGCTGAAATGATGCGAGCTGTGGAACCAGTCGTTGTAGGTGTCTTCATGGCAGCGTTTGCAATATTCATCCATCATCAGGGTATCCGCTGGAATGAAATTGCCGGTGGTGGTTCTGGCCAGCGAAGGTTCAAAATATTTTTCACCTTCCTCGGGCCCAGCAACGTTCCATTTACGTGGGTCCTGTTGATGGAACCCTACCATCCCTATCACCACTGCGCCTACCGCGAGCGCCCAGCTGGCTCCAACTCTCCATTGAATACGTGGGCCTGCCAATCGGTGAAGTACGTAGAGCCAGACCGCGAGGACAGGCGTGATCACATGTGCCCAGTAGAGCATTGAACGTGTGTTCGGGTTTCGAACTTCGAATCCTTCCACGCGCATCAGAGCAAAGCCTGAAAGAAGAAGGATGAGTGAAATCCATAGTAGCGCAAAGCCTGCCTTGACCGCTCTCCGATTCTTGCGCTTGTAGGCAAGTTTCAGGTGCGCAAAGGCAAAAGCGAGAAATGGAAGTACAAGAATGATCCCCAGCACCAGATGCGCCAGGAACATGTATTGATAAAAATAATTCTGATAAAGTTCGTCCTGCCACCACTCCATGAAGGTGATGGCGCTTAAATAGGCTGAATTCGCGCCCAAAATCGCGAAGAGCCCAAGCACCATGTACAACAATATCAGGAGTCGAGGACCCATGGTTGGACGGTATCTGCTTTTTTTTGTCGACTGAGTATTTCCTGCCACGTCTTTAATGAAAGAGTTTAGTCAAGCGCTATGCAATATGAAAACCTAGCATTCTCCTGAAGAAAATCAAAAAAAGTCCGGACCGCGAGGTCCGGACTTTACCGAGGGTACTGTCTCCTAACAGGAGTAAAACAACTCAGCTCTGTTAATCAATCAAGGGAGCAGTGCTTAAATCGTGTGCCACTTGCTAGATAGATCGAGTGGGGTCCAGAAAATATAAAATCATTCCTACCGTCAAAAAACCTATCATCAATGCCAAATCCATTTTAGAATTCGCCTTTGGGTCAGGTGTCAAAAAGAAGGAGCGATGGTTTTCCTGTATCTCCACTGGGAGACGCGAAATAATTTCCAGGTGAATGGGATCTTATTGTTGCTGACACTCGTCAAACTCGCGCGAAAAACCATCGCTTATCTTCATTCAATCTTTGCTTTTCAACTATCTTTTGCCCTTTTTCTTACCTTTGGATTTTTTGTCAGACTTGGATTTGGATTTGGAACAGAGATGGAATCCTCAAGGGACCTTCGTATCTCAAGCGCTTTGCCGTAGGACGTGGTTCGGGAAGGGGACGCTCAGATCTACCATCTGACCCACAAAAATTCGATCGATCTGGATAGTGCATTCCATTGGCTGAAGGTAGAATGATCAGGTGGCAGATGCGCAAATGAAAGCAGAAGACTTACAGAAAATGGGAGTGCCTCACGGGAAGCCCACCCGGTTGGCGCAAGAATTCATGGCTCGATTCCGCTTGAAAGGGGGTGCCGTTTCAGCCTTGCGCAGCGAAGTGCAGGCCATTCTGGATGCCCCTGCGCAATTTCTGGAAGATCCCTTGCGATCTGCATTCGCCAAAGCAATGTCCGGAGTCTCCGTGTTTGCACTTGGTAAATCCGTGCCATGGAAACAATGGGGGAGCAATTTGGACGAGGAGTCCGTCAAACAAATGGAGCGAGCCTGCCAACTTCCCATATCTGTTCAAGGCGCCTTGATGCCGGATGCTCACCTTGGGTATGGGTTGCCTATTGGGGGAGTTCTGGGAACGGAGGGCGCCGTCATTCCTTATGCTGTTGGAGTGGATATTGCTTGCCGTATGAAACTATCCGTGGTGGACATTCCAGTATCCGATTTACAACGAAAGAACGATCAATTGACACGTGCGATCCATGCAGAAACACGTTTTGGTATCGGGGCTTCATTCAAAAAAAAGCGCCAGCACGTAGTCATGGATGAGGATTGGGAAGTCAGTCCTGTGACCCGTCACCTGAAAGACAAGGCATGGAGCCAGTTGGGAACCAGTGGGAGCGGGAATCACTTTGTCGAATTTGGAACCTTTGAACTCCATGAAGAAATCAAAGGATTGATGCCTGGAACCTATGTTGCCTTGTTGAGTCACAGTGGAAGTCGGGGGACCGGAGCTCAGGTTTGTAGTCGTTACAGTAAGCTGGCCATGGAGGCTCATCCTGAACTCCCCAGATCACTGCGTCACCTGGCTTGGCTGGACTTGAATTCGGAAGATGGCATTGAATATTGGAATGCCATGGAATTAATGGGGCAGTATGCCGCAGCCAATCATGCCTGCATTCACCATCACATTCTTGAGCATCTTGGAATCAATTTAATGCTGGACGTTGAAAATCATCACAATTTTGCATGGAAAGAGAGACATTGTATCGATGGCAAGGAGCGTGACCTGATTGTGCATCGCAAGGGAGCGACTCCTGCCGGTGAAGGTGTTCTAGGTATCATTCCGGGCTCGATGGCTGCGCCTGGCTTTCTCGTGAGGGGCAAGGGGTCTACCAAATCTCTGCATTCTGCCTCCCATGGTGCCGGTCGCGTGATGAGTCGAAAGCGCGCGATGAAATCCCTTGAATGGGGCCCGGTAAATAAGCAGTTGAAAGAAAAGAAAATCACCTTGATGTCTGCAGGTCTGGATGAAGTGCCGATGGTATACAAGGATATTCACCAGGTGATGGCTGCGCAATCTGACCTGGTTGAAACCCTCGGCCGATTTGAACCTCGTATCGTAAAGATGGCTCCTCATGGCGAACGCCCTGAAGATTAATGAAGCCACCTTTCGAACATCATCGTCCGTAATGAAATCAGCATGCTTTCCATCGATGAATCGCCAGGGAAGGGGCGACATGTCCTGTGCATTATTCTGTCTATGATCATTGGATATTCTTTTTTTATGATGCCATTCGTGCAGGCTGTTGCATGACGATTTGAGATATGATCCAGTGCTTTTTGTAGAAATTAAGTTTTTGTCAAAAGGGTACTTATCTAATCATTTGATCCAATGAAAAAAATGCGGCATGGTTTTTCTAGTGTTCACGCCTGATTCGTTCATCATCACGCTGCAAGGAATTGTTTCTAAGGAAAATGAGGTTGATTCGAGAGGCCGTTCTACTGACCATCACTTAGCTCACATCATGACCTTACCTATCCCAACTCAAAGACTGAACCAAGCAACGATGGCGCTGTTTCTATGGGCAGCTATGTCCTCTTTTATTTTCCTGCAGGCGGCTGATTACCAGAGTCAAACGACTAAAGACCCGGATATTTCAGTTGAATCCCTCAAACTCCGAGTGATCCCACTGGAGAAGTTTGAATTGCAAGTCGAGACAGAAGCCTGGCAGGAGTTGCTCAAGTCCAAGGCGACGGAGATCATTGAATTGGAAATTCAGGAAATCTCTGCAGAAGGGAAAGAAGAAGATCAGATCAATCAGCGTGTGGCCGAAAAAGTGCGTGAGAGAACTTTGATTGCGGATCGCATGACGATTGTAATGAATGCATTTCAGACCAAAGGTGGAGATCTTGCTGAATACAAAGATTACATGGCTTCGGTGACAGGGATTCAAGTTGACATAAAGGAAATTGGTAAAACAAGTTCGAGAGTGGTTTCCTGGCTGAAGTCTGAGGAAGGGGGGATTCGGTGGGCAATGAATCTCTTGTGGTTTGTAGTGACGCTTATTGTCTTTCGGTTCATTGCGTTGTTATTGGGTAATATCGCTCGCAAGGCATTAGAACGCGCCGCGGGCAATTCTTCTGAATTGTTAAAAAACTTTTTCACCCATGCCGTCCGAAAATTAATTTTCCTTGTCGGTTTGATTGTAGCATTGGATTTTATTGGCATAAAAAGCGGTCCGTTTCTGGCTGCATTCGGAGCTGCGGGCTTCATATTGGGCTTTGCCTTGCAGGATACACTGGCCAATCTGGCTGCTGGAATCATGATCCTTTTTCATCGTCCTTACGACATCGGTAATTTCGTGACTGCCGGAGGGGTTACAGGGAAGGTCACTCGGATGAATCTGGCAGCCACCACGTTTTTGACAGGCGACAACCAACAGGTGATCGTTCCCAATGGTAGCATATGGGGGGATGTGATCACGAATGTCACCGGAAGTGAAACACGGCGGGTGGACATGAGTTTTGGAATCAGTTATGACGATGACACGGATAAGGCCGAATCCTTGATATTAGACATCCTGAAGCAGCATCCCAAAGTGCTCAAACACCCCGCTCCTACCGTTAAAACACATGAATTGGGTGATTTCTCGGTCAATCTCATTTGCCGGCCTTGGGTCAAAACCGCTGACTATTGGACCGTTCATTGGGACATCATCAAACAAGTAAAAAAACGATTTGATGTGGAGGGTCTTTCCTTCCCCTATCCACAACACGATGTCCATGTGTCGCAAGTCAGTTGACTATTCCCGAAGGTGCCCGAGCGTGGTGTTGTGTCCCTTGATTTATCCACCAACAAGGCATAATATCTTCGCATGAAATTTATTTCGTTCATATGGATTCTATCAGTCTGGATGAACCTGGGTTTCATCATGCATGGTGCCTCAAAGGATCCATTTGATTTTGATCAGGTCATCCATTTCAAAATCGAAATCCCCGATGCAGGAATAGAGATTCTCAGGCAATCGAATTTTCAGCGGCGATGGCCTGATTCAAGCCATCGCCCTAAAGTGAAGGCGCAGGTTCGCATCAATGATGAACCTTTCAAAGATGTCTCGGTCAGGCTCAAAGGTGCTGCGGGGAGTTTTCGCTCGATAGACAGTAAGCCGGCTTTGACCCTTAATCTGGACAGTCATATCAAGGATCAGCAATTTGAAGGATACGATAAGTTTTATCTGAATAATTCGGTTCAGGATCGCTCCTATTGCAATGAGATCATCTGTCGCGAATTGTTTCAGCGCGCAGGGATCCCGACTCCGAGAGCGACCCATGCGACAGTTGAACTCAATGGCCGGGACCTCGGCCTCTATGTCATGATCGAGGGGTTCAATAAAAAATGGCTGAAACGTCATTTTGATCAAATTGGTGGCAATCTCTATGACAGTGGATTTCTCAAGGATATCCATGCCAACCTGACCGTCAATGTGGGGAAAACCCCGGAGGATCATTCAGCAAAAAATAATTTGATAGCCGCTGTTTATGAGAAAGATCTGAGCAAATTACTGCCAGGCATCATGCGGCATCTTGACCTCGACATGTTCCTGACACATGTGGCGCTAGATACCTTGACATGGAATTGGGACGGCTACGCGATGAAGCCAAATAATTATCGGCTTTATCACAATCTCGATACGGGTAAATTTCAGTTTATCCCTCATGGAATGGATCAAATGTTTCAAAACCCGCAGGGAAGCATTTACCCCAGATTTCGCGGAGTCACGGTATTGTCATTGATGCGTCTTCCCGCCATGCAGCAACAATACTTCAAGCGTATGCTGCATCTTTATGGAACGGTATTCAAACCCAAGCAATTGGTGAATCGAGTGGATCAACTTGCTGCCGTTATTGAACCGGAACTCAAAAAGCGTTCGCTGCGTGAGTGGGATCGGAATCAGCGCGGTATTCAACGATTAAAAGACAGTATTGGTGCCAGAGGAGATTTTTTGGGCTGGGAGCTGTCTGCGCCAGAGCGGGCTTTGAAATTTCCTGACGCCGGTTTTGTTTCAATCAGGAACTGGAAAACATCGCGGTTGCGAGGTGACATTCAATTCAGGAATGCCAATGAAAACAACAAGCAGGTACTGGTCATCGAAAGCGGCAGTGGAATCAATATCGGCCGTTGGTATTCCCCGCAATTGTTGACTCAAGGCACGTATCGTTTTGAGGCGCGGGTCAGGTGTGAGAATGTGGTTGCAGCTCCCAACGATCTTTATGGTGGAGTGCGGGTGCGCGCCTCTGGTTCGAGGATCAACGCTGTCCTGAGCGGAACAAGGAACTGGACATGGATGGCAGCTGAATTCTTGGTCTCGCAGCCCGTTGAGGAAGTGGAACTTTCGTGTGAGTTTCGTGGAATGCAGGGGAGGACCTGGTTCGAGGAAGGTTCCTTTCGGCTGGTCAAACTGCGCTGATATTAGCTCAGCCCCGCACTATGCAATTTCCAGGAAATGATTCGAATTCCAGTGGGGACCGCATGGATCTGTCTCATTAACCTTGATGCCTGTTCTGTACAGTGTTTGACCTGACTTTCTGGGTGGAATCCAAATCACAGAGTCAAGCAAGTGATGAGTGCTGTACTCAAACCGTTTTGATTTTCAATGATGAAGACGTTATAGAGCTTCGTTTACGATCACAATGAGTTGTAGACGAGAATAATCATTTCCGCATATCTGGTTTTATGTTAGCTTTTTCCCATCATGGAATTGACTGGACATCATTTGATTGGGGATACTACCGGGGCTGTCGGACAAGAAACTTTTCAAGCTCAGGACCCTTCCTCGCAGGCAGTATTGTCACCCGCTTTTCATGAAGCCACCGTTTCCGAAGTGGGGATGGCTTTGCGTCTCGGGCAGGAATGTTTCGACACCTTCCGGTCAACCACGGCGGAAGATCGAGCTGCTTTCCTGGAGGCCATTGCTGATGAAGTCATGTCTCTGGGAGACGCCTTGCTGGAGCGTGCCCATCAAGAGACCGGCTTGCCCATGGCAAGATTGACCGGTGAAAGAGGCCGTGCCGTCAATCAGGCCAAACTGTTTGCAGGACTGATCCGGGAGGGTTCCTGGGTCGATGCGCGTATTGATCTTGCGCTGCCTGATCGTGAGCCCCTGCCCAAGCCTGACATCAGACGTATGCTTGCTCCCATTGGACCTGTCGTTGTTTTTGGAGCCAGTAATTTTCCTCTAGCCATTTCCGTGGTCGGTACTGATACCATCTCTGCTCTGGGAGCAGGTTGCCCTGTCGTCGTCAAGGGGCATCCCGGGCACCCGGGAGTATGCGAAATGCTGGGGCGTGCGATTCAGAATGCAGTCAAAAAATGTGATTTACCCCCTGGCCTCTTTTCTTTACTTCAAGGTGCTGGACATGAACTGGGAGTGACACTGGTACAGCACCCTATCACGCAGGCTGTTGCATTTACAGGGTCATTGCGAGGCGGACGTGCACTCTTCGATGTGGCCAACGCTCGCAAAGAACCCATCCCTTTTTATGCGGAAATGGGAAGCATCAATCCCGTTTTTGTTTTGCCCGGAGCTGCTGCCGAAAGAGGTGCATCAATAGCCGAACAATTCGTCCAATCGGTTGGACTCGGGGTTGGGCAGTTCTGTACCAATCCCGGTATGTTGATTGGCTTGAAAAGTGAATTCCTGGATGACCTGACCCAGAAAACTGCTGATGCCGCTGAGGCTGCAGGGCCGGCGACGATGCTCCATCAAGGGATTGCAGAAGCCTACAGCGAAGGGTTGGATAAAATCAAATCCATCGAAGGCGTCAAAACCTGTGGTGCTTCCTCTGTTGCGTCTGACGCAACAAAGAATCAGGCAGCCTGTCACATATTCGAAGCCAACCTGGACACTTTGTTTGATCACCCTGAATTGAAAGAAGAAAACTTTGGGCCTTCCTCTGTCATTCTGAAAGCAGATAGCGCCGAACAGCTGGAGCAGGCTGCTGAAGGATTGGAAGGACAATTGACCGCCACCATCCATGGGACAGAAGACGATCTGCAAAAACACGGAAAATTGATTCGTATCCTGGAGCGAAAAGTGGGGAGATTGGTTTTTAACGGATTTCCAACAGGAATTGAAGTTTGCCCATCCATGCATCACGGGGGGCCTTACCCAGCAACCACACATAGTTTCTTTACCTCGATCGGTACTGCTTCGATCCTCCGGTTTGTGCGTCCCTTGTGTTATCAGAACTTTCCTGATGCAGGGTTGCCGGTTGAACTTCGCAATAAAAATGAACGTGGAATTCTACGTCTTGTGGACAATGCCTGGACGCGTGATGACATCTAATGAGGCTGGTTCATGAGCAGGTCCATTTTTCCAGCGATGCTGCTTCTGGCCCTCTGGGTCTGTAATGTTGCCTGTGACCGGCAAAAGAAACACTCTGGTCTCGTCCACCCGGAAATTTCACCTGAAATGAATCAGGTCATAGAAAGTAAAAAAAACGATCATCCTGCTGAAGCCGTAGTTGAGTCTGTTGCCGAAGAGCCGCAGGTCACAGACGCTGTTGCGTCAGATATCCAGGAAGATACATTTGGAAGCTCGACTTTATTTGAATTAGCTAAAGCCGATGAATCCATGACTGCTGGTGAAAATCTTCTGCAAACGGGAGAATACGCCAAGGCACTGGAGCAATTCAAAATAGCTGCTGAAATCGATACGGAAAATGAGGAAGTATTCTTCAATCTTGGATTTGCGCATGCACGTGTGGGGAATACGGAAGAAGCGATAGCGGCCTATCAGAAGACAATCGAGATTTTTCCGGATTATGGAGAAGCCCACAACAATCTTGGTAATCTTTTTCTCAAAGAAAAACTATTTACCAGGGCCATCGAGCATTTTAAGGCCGGAATTGAGATTGATCCAGAGCATGCGGCAGCGCACAACAATCTGGGAACGGCACTGAGTAGACAGCTCAAGATCAACGAAGCGGTGCCGCATTTTGTCAAAGCGACTCAAATCGATGATCGTTATATTCAAGCCTGGTGTAATCTCGGGAACGCCTACACCTCCCAAAAAAGGTTTAAAGATGCCCTCAGCGCTTTCCAGCACGTACTACGCGTTGACCCGTCGTTCCCGCCTGCCCTGTCCGGTATGCAGAGGCTCCGATCCAAGGTGATTGCCCTGCCAAGGTGATTGGCGTGCACGCTCAGGAACTTGCGCTGGTGTAATGCTTGATCGCAAATCGCCACATTATTTCGGAAGCCAACAAGCAGGCTCCTGCCATCATGATCAGCGAGAGAATTTCCATCGGCGACTGGAGTTTTTGAATGAAGAATTTTGTGGGTATGTTAGCTACCAGCAGCATGGGAATGGCGAATGTGAAGAAGGCTTTGAATCCTCCTTTGAAAGCGGCATCCGGTAGTCTGGCCACATTGAACAAATTATAATATCCCCAGGCAAACCCCTCTGCTTTGATGGTCCAGAAACTGATGCTTGCCAGAATGAGCATCAACGAATAATGGATCATGACGCCGCATACGCTCATCATCGCAAAGCCAACGAAATGAATGATGCCTGGCTGTAATTCAAGTTGAATGCCGGCATAGACCATGACTGCAATGGCAGCCAGGGTGCTGACGTATGATCCTAAGTCCATCGTCCTGAGCGATACCAGGAACCTGGGATTTACCGGAAGCAGCAGCATGAAGTCGAGACGTCCTGTCCGGATATGTTCCGAGAGTTGTGTGATGTTGTTGAGGAAAACAGCGTGGAAAAGTTGTTGGATGAAATTGGCTGCTCCGATGAGAAAAATAACCTCATATCGACTCCAGCTTCCGATATGGTCTGTGTGCGAATAGATAACGGAAATGAAGGTGATCTGCAGCCCAAACCAAAGTAACTCCACAATCAGCCAAAGCACGAAATTAACCTTGAACTGCATGTCGCGCATTATCGAATTTTGACAAAGCGCCCCATAAATACACAGATAACGCCTCCAGCCTGTTTCGATAAGAGGAGCTATTCTGGTTTCTTTGGACATGATCTCTTTCCTTACTTTTATCCACCCACAGCTGTGTATGACCGGATGCCTCGATTCCAAACAAATCTTGCTGTAAGGAAAGCAATGACAAGCCAAACAGTCTGAACGAGGATACCGTTCCACATTGCTTGTCCCTCGACACGCCCCAGATAAATCAAAACCGGAAACGAAAGCAGATAAGGAAAAGGCGTCCAGTAGAGCAGGGTTTCCAACCAGGTTGGCAGCAGATCAAGGGGAAACAAATGCCCTCCTGCGATGTATTCAAATGCATATAATATGAAAATGAAAGTGGCTACTTCCAGTACCCAAAATGCGAGTAGCGCCATGGTAAAAGAGATCAGGAATTGAAGCAGTCCAGTCAGGGAAAGGGAAAGGATAGAGAGCATCAGTGCCTCCATGCTCACGGGAGCAGTCCAATAATTCCTTTGCCAAAGCAGGAAGAGGCCCACTGGAATAGTTGCTACCAGAATATAAATCAAACGATTTGCCAGAAATAAGCTGAATCGAAATGTCAGGTAATCCATCGGTTTCAATAGAAATTGGCTGATGACTCCATTGCGGATGTCAGCTGCGATTTGCCAGTCATCCTCATTGACAGCGGTCATGGAATTGACAATCAGGATGAGGAGGTAGTAGGACACCATTTGTGATAGATTATAGGCACCTATCATATCTCCCTCGGCCTTGTCGGAAAAGATGGTTTTCCACAAAAGAATGTTTGCCAGAAGTGGGATTAAAGTAAATACCGCCCGAAACAGGAAATTCATTCGATACGCGAGCGTATTCTGAATTCCTACATTGATGACGTGTCCGTACTTAATCCACTCATTCCAGAACTTGATCATGGTGCATTATTTCTTCGGAATTTCATGGTAGACAAATCTGGGTGGATAAACTTTTTGATCTAATCCACCAGCGAGCTTTTCCATGAAACAGTGGATCGCGGTCTTTTCTCTTTCACCCAAATCATATTGAATCGTTTTACCAAGGTATTTCTTGCGGAAATCAGGGTCAAACCGGGATTCCCTTTCTATAAGGGCAGGTAGTTGAGCAATGCCCTTCAACTTGGCAGACATCAAGCAGCTTAAAAGGGCCGGATCCTCATATCCCTCACGAATGGCCCAAACCGCAAAGACAAAAGGTAACCCGGTTAACTCCTTCCAGGCAGCCCCCAGATCCCATATCCGATGCGCATGATCAGCCTGAATAAAGGCAATAGCTGGATCACCAATCAGGAGCACAGCATCCTTTTCAAAAGATTCCTCATAGCTGGACAATGGGTGCCATTGTGGTTGAACTCCCTTGGCTTTGAGTAGGATTTTTAACAGATTGATGCTTGTCAGCGAAGCGGGATCACAGTGCACCACTTCAATTGACGTCAAAGGAACTTTTGTTGCAAGAAAGACACTGATCACAGGTCCGTTACAGGCAACGGCCACGTCATCAAGAATGGCATATCCGGGGTGTAGAAGAGCCTCGGTAATACTCACCAGGGCTGCATCTAAAGTCTCATTCTCAAGCATACACGCCAATTGTGATGGGGGAGCAAAGATGACTTGATTTTCAAGACCGCAGGTGAGAGGTATGGAATTCAGGTAAGGCACCGAGCCTATTCGGAAGCTTGAGAGGATGTTTGTTGGCTTGTCACCGTCTGCTGTCATGCAGGTTGAATGTGAGATGGTGTGTTTGTTTCAGTTCGCTCCTGACCGGTTTCAGGTTGAATCTGCTCGTAAAAAGTATTCCGCTGAACAGGTATGCGTCCAGCCTCTATGATGGCTTTGCGCATCGCATTTTCTGTTTGTCCCTGAGGTGAACCTGCACCTGCCATATGAAAAATATGTTCCTCGACAATGGTTCCATGCAGGTCGTCCGCCCCGTAGCTCAATGCGACTTGGGCCATTTTGAGTCCCATGCCCACCCAGTAGGCAGTAATATGGTCGAAGTTATCCAGCATCAAGCGGGCGACTGCAATGGTTCTCAGCATATCATTGCCTGTCGGTGGGCGTTTGACGGGGATCGCATTGTTGTCTGGTTGATAGGGAAGGGGGACGAAACCGCAAAATCCCCTCGTTTCATCCTGCAGTTCTCTTAACTGTCGCATGTGATCCAAGCGATCCTCGAGAGTTTCCACGTGACCATAGAGCATGGTGCAGGTGCTTCTGCCCCCGAGTCGGTGCCACGTGCGGTGAACATCGAGATACTCTCTGGCTGATTCCTTACCGGTCGCAATTTTTTTGCGAACCTCGGGTTGAAAGATTTCTGCGCCTCCGCCTGTTAATGAATCCAAACCGCAGGCCTTAAGTTCGTGGAGCGTTTCTTCCACTGACCTCTTGGAGAGCCACGCAAGGTGCAGGATTTCAACCGCAGTAAAACATTTGAGCTGTAGACGTGAACTGACGGCTTTCAGCCCATTGAGCATATCTGTGTAATAAGAAAATGGCAGACTGGGGTGTAATCCGCCCACAATGTGAAGTTCGGTAATGCCTAGTTCCAGCGCCTCACGGGCTTTGGTTTGCATTTGCTCCAGTGTTAATTCAAACCCGTCTTGATCTCGCTTTTTACGTGAAAAAGAACAAAACTGGCAGCTCAGAATGCAATAATTCGAGTAGTTGATATATCGATTAACGATGTAAGAAGCGCGGTTTTTATTCTTTTGGTTGTTGGCCAGGTCTGCCAGGGCTCCCAGCATGTTGAGATCTTGCGTCTGGTAGAGCCGGTGTGCGTCTTGAATATCCAAACGCCTACCCTCGCGGACTTTGTCATATAAGTCGGCAAGTTCACTCTTTTCAATCATCCAATTTAAATTCATTTCTCCAAAAAATCCTTCAGTGGGCGTGTCTCCAGTTGCCTCAGCTTCCTTGCAAACGGTGTCTGAACTTGAAACTTTTTTCAAGGATCGAACCCGCGAAAATCTTTCCTGAGAGGGATCTTAAAAGACCTTAGAGATGAGAGTTTGCAACGACATCAGGGTTTCATCGCGTGTTCATGAGGCACAGTAATAGAACCTACTGGGTAATCGCTTTAATTCAAGAGTCAGAAATTGGAGCAAGACAGGATTCGACCAAAGCGATAAGCTCGCTACCATCAAATGGCTTTCGCAATACGGCGTTGGCTCCAAGGGAAAGGGCTAGCTCGAGGATATCGTCGGAACTCATGTGGCCTCCTCCAGACATCGCAATGATGGGTAAATCTGGATTCCCTTTTTTGAGTTCAATGATGGTTTCCAGCCCCTCTTTGTCGGGCATGATGATATCTGTGATGACCAAGTCAAACTTGATTTTGCTCGCCAAATTTATTCCCGGATCGCCATCAGCGGCAGTCGTGGTTTGATGACCGGCCTTGTCAAGGTGTATTGACGTCCACATACGTATGTATTCATCATCATCGATTAACAAGATTTTCGCCATATAAAGGAATATATAACCTATATCATAGTGTCCCTGGTTGGTTTTGCCAAAGAAAAATTCCGGAATTATGAGGCTGAGACAAAAACGGGCCACAGAGGGCAATTGATTGATTCATTACGTCCCATTTTCCTGCTGTCTGTTATCCATTCTCAGGATAGCAACACGTGTTTATTGCCACCTTAAGCAGCCAACGGCCAGAACATGAGGGCTTTTTGGTAACGGCTTTGTCCAGTTGATTCAAAACAGACCTTCTTTTTGGTTTGAAGTTTAGGTTTGTCTTTTCACAAGGAATTACGATTCCGGGAAGTCAAATTTGGAAACAATCACTTGCCGTTTTTTCGAAAACAATTCAAGACCCAGAGACTGGGCTATGACTGTGTGATGCATCATGAACCGAAGGTAATCCATGGGCTTTTGACGCTGTATTGGTGAGCTTCGGACCATTTTTAGAGAAAATGAGGCGCGTCCTTTTGGGGAGAACAATACTCAAAACCTTGTCTTCAATGATCCAGGACCTGAATTGATACTGGCAAAAATTGATAAACAAACCCGTGATGCCACCGTCGGGATGCGCTTCGATCGACTTGAGCCCAAATAACTTGAACGGGCAAGTCATTCCCGTCCTCAATGCTTTCGAAATAGCCTCTTTGGCCGTCCAGCCGACAGCACCTGAAGCAGCGCTTCCAAGACCGATTTTCTCCAAGCAATGTAATTCTTCTGTATGACATTGGGTTCGCATGGTTGTTGCTCTTTTGGTGTCCCACTCTTCGATATCAAGGGCCATTGGATGAGTGGCTGGAAAGACCAGAGCCGCCGCGATCGATTTTGAATGTGTGATCCCTACCTGCCATTGAGTCGTAGATTGGTTTTGAAGGATCGGGTCCTTGAAAATGCCTGTTTGTATATGGACATTTGGTGGGCTTTCCTGAGGGTTTGCATTCAGATAAGCGTTTTTTGCACACACACGACCAAGTAAGAAAGACTGCTTCCGGTTTTGGGCTGAAAGGGACTGATAATAGGTGGCTTCTTCAGGGTGCAGCCACTGGGTCCACTGGCTTTCATTCGAATCAAAACCATTTATTCCAAGGCATGTAAACCATCCCTCATCGCTTAATTCCTTCCGTTCAAGACTGAAATGCTGGGCGATTGGATATGTTTTTTTCAGGTCCATGGGATGGTAAACAGTATGGTCATTGTTTAATCGTGAGCCGAGCCGTTTAGCAAATTAAATATATTTCACCACAAGAAACCGCTCCATGCTTCCGATAGATTTTCACCCACCAACATCCCGCAGAAGGGCGTTTTTTGCTCTCTTTTATTACGAATAAATCGACACTCTTTTAGGTTTGAAACCTTTCTTGATTTAAGTCATCATCAAATATCTAGAGTCATTAACTTGCACGATTGACCATTTTTCTGGCGGTCGTTGGCGAGTTTTCTGGGTTGTTCAATTCACTGATAAAACCAAGAAGCATGAGTTTTTTCGAAAAACTGAGTGACTACGTCAAAACCTTGACAGCCGGAGGTTCCCTCGCTGGAGTGGATTTCATTATGTGGTATCTGCTTTTGGTACCAGCAACGACTATCATAGCTATCGCTGCTTACTTTCTCACGGTTTCCTATATCAGGAAACCGTTGCGTCATGAAATTTCAGCCATTCCACCTCGAAGGAGTTCTCTCTGGCGTAGCCACTATTCCATTCCCAAATATGTCTTTGGCCAGCCAGAGCGCTGGATGGCTTTTAGAACCCGTAACATTGGCACCGTTCGAAATGCACTTGGCCTTACCAACACTGAAGTCTGTTCCTGGCAGCAAGGGTTAAGCAAAGCAACTGAGCGTCATCTTTTCATTACTCCTCCAATCCGAGGCTGGGTGCTTGTTTTCGGGCATTACCTGCCCAACCCATCCGAGGATATTGATACTTTTTACAAATATATGCGGAATCTGAGCAAGGAAGTGGGGGAAGTTCAATTTTTCTCTCTGGACGCCCGCGTTCATGAGCATGGCTGGGTGCGATTGATTGATGGGAATGTGGTCCGTTCCTATGTCTGGGCCGAGTCTGTATTGTGGAACGAGGGGAGCCCATCTTCAGCAGAATGCTCTTTACGCATGCATGCATTTGATTATGGAGACCAACTCGAAACAGAATCTTTGACAGAACTCAATCGAAAGCTTGAGCATAATGTTTCACATATTCATGCTCTCGCGGCCCGATGGAGTTTGGATCCTTTGAGAGTGGAGCCTAAGGATTTCACTTCAGAATTCGGATTAACTGGCGAAATAGATCAACTTCATGTGGGTTGATGTAACCTCTAAATACCTCGTTTTTTACTTATGAAAGATTTGTTTCCCCCATTGGATGGGATTGTAGATAAATATCCCCTAGATAAAATATTTAAAGGCGAATTGAAGGCTACTTTGAGACCGTTGGAAGAAGCGGATCATCAGGCGTTATTCAATTTTTTCAAAGCCGTCCCAGAAAATGAACGGTTGTTCATCAAGCATCAAGTTCAAGATCCGGATGTGATCAAGCGTTGGTGCGAGAAACTTGATTTGGAGAAAGATTTCCCCCTTTTGGCTCTGGGAGAGAATGGTCAGATTTTGGCCGCCTGTACCTTGCATCAAAACGGCTTTGGATGGAAACGACATATCGGCCGGGTGAGCGTGTTCGTGCATCCGGATTTTCGCCGAAGAGGTTTGGCCTATGCCTTGGTTGAGGAACTCATGGGCGTGGCAAGGCAACTGGGGCTCGAGAAATTAGAGGCCGAATTTGTTGCCGAGCAAGAGCGTGCCATCAAGGTGTTTGCCCTGCTCGGTTTTTCTGATTTGGTCAATTTTCCAAAATACGTCATGGATATGCAGGGAAAACACCATGATTATTTGCTGATGGGGATTTTGCTCACCACAGATATCGAATACGCAGGTGTCGGTGGCTGATCAAGCCTCAACTCAATGCCGGTTGCCATGAACCAGACTGAAGGATATTGCCCAAATTGTGGCTCTGAAATTCCTTCCGATCACAGGGCATGTCCAGAATGTGGCTCGTGTGAAGAAACCGGTTGGTCAGAGCGGGCGCAATACGAAAGTATTGGCGTCGATTATGACGATTCGTTTGACTATGATTCGTTTGTGAAAGAAGAGTTTGGCGACGGTCCTCAGCGCCAGGCCAGACCCTCCATGCAATGGGTATGGAGGATCGTTGCTTTCGTCCTGATTGTCCTGTTTCTCAAATGGTACTTTCCCATATGAGCCGGCAAATTTTCATCCTTCAATGGCAAAGGTCAAACGGGTAGTTCCCAGCCCTTTCGATAGGCCTTTCGGATAAATTGGTTTGCATGCTCATTGTTCGTCACCCTCATGCTTTCGGCGTCCCACTGAATGCGAGATCCAGCCCGAATAGCAACGTTGCCAAGTAACACGGCCTCTGTCATAGGACCTGCGTAATCAAAGTGTGAAAGCGCTTTGGCATTTCCTTTGCAAGCAGCAATCCACTCATGGTGATGTGCCTTGTCATTATCCTTATCTGCTCCAGGCCATCGTGGCAGGCTCGCATCGATTCCAGCAAAATCTTCCATGGACGCACCCGACAAAAAGGACGCTGCTCCCCAATAACTGGGCACATACATGGTATCTTTCGTGCCCATGAGAATACAGCCATTCCCCGGGAGCTCCTTCTCTGACACCAGCGACGGATCAGGTTTTTGTCCTCCATCATACCAGGTCAGTTCGACCGGGCCTCGTTGCTTATTGGCTGGGAATTTCCAAAGCACCTTGGAGGACGTTGGAGCAGATTCATCGGTGCCACCCTCGCCGGTTCCTGATATTTCAGTAGGGTTTTTCAGGTCAAGGGCAAAGAAGGCGAGGTCCATATTATGGCATCCCATATCACCCAGTGCACCCGTACCGAAGTCCCACCAGCCTCTCCATTTGAAGGGAGCATAAGATGGGTGATAAGGGCGTTCAGGGGCCGGGCCCAGCCACAGGTCCCAATTGATCGTGTCGGGGACTGCCTGAACTTCAGCGGGGCGTTTCAATCCTTGAGGCCAAATCGGTCGGTCGGTCCAGATATGCGCCTCCTTGACTTCCCCGATAACGCCGGCCTGAATCAATTCAACAAGGCGGCGGCTCTCAGTCTGGGAATGCCCTTGATTCCCCATCTGGGTAACCACTCCTGTTTCACGCGCTATTTTCGTCAAAATACGAGCTTCTTCGACGGTATGAGTCAGCGGTTTCTGGCAATAAACATGTTTTCCCGCCCTCATGGCCATGATCGCCGGATGCGCGTGGGTATGGTCAGGCGTCGAGATGGTGACGGCATCAATCTGGCTGCTCTCCTTATCGAAAAGCTCCCTGAAATCCTGGTAAATGCTGGCCTCAGGGAATTTTTTGAATGCGCCTGCCGCATTCCTTGTATCGACATCGCAAAGAGCCACCACGTTTTCCCCCGCGCAATAACCAATGTCGACTCCACCTTTTCCGCCTGCTCCGATGGCCGCGATGTTCAATCGACTGTTTGCTCCCAGGACGTTTCGAACTGAAATCCAGGGAAAAGCGAGGCTTGTTGCGGCCAGTGATCCGGATGCAAGGAACCGGCGACGGTTGAATGATTGACGGGAATTCATGACGCGTCATTATAAGAGCAAGCTTGTTGGCGTCCAGATTTCAATGACAAGCATTTCTCGGTTCATTTTTGTCACACAAATGTTACACTGTCGCCTCATGGAAGGCATTTAACTGGAGGATCGTTGAAAAGGTGAGTTTACGTATACTAGTTGTTGATGATGAGCCCGACGCCATTGAGTTGATTCGGTTTAACCTCAAGGCATCGGGTTATGATGTCATCACAGCCGAAGACGGAGAGGAAGCACTCTCAAAGTCGCGGAAGTTCTCCCCGGACCTGATCCTGCTTGATGTCATGCTTCCTGAAATTGACGGACTGGAGGTCTGCAAGATTCTCAGGCGTGACCCTGCCACTGCTTCCCTGCCAATCATCATGCTGACAGCTAAAGCATCTGAAATCGACCGCGTGTTGGGATTGGAGTTCGGTGCGGATGATTATGTGACCAAGCCGTTCAGCCCTCGCGAATTGATGCTTCGTGTTCGTAACCTGCTTAAGCGCAAGGAAAAATCCCAAGGTGTTGTGGAGAGAATTCACGTCAAAGAACTTGAATTGGATATTCCATGTCACGAAGCCCGAGTTTCTGGTAAAGCAGTTGATCTTACCGCCACCGAGTTCAAACTGCTTCATTTATTGATGGAACGTAAAGGTCGTGTTCAGTCAAGAGATCAGTTATTGAAGGATGTATGGGGCTATGATCAGGCGATTGATACGCGTACTGTGGATACTCATGTGCGTCGCCTGCGTGAAAAGCTGGGGCAGGCTGGGCATTATATTTCGACCATACGTGGTGTGGGCTATCGGTTGGTGGAACCTTGTGAATAGCCCGGATCAGGCAAACGATATGGCTGTTTTGAATCCTATCCATGCATTCAGTGATCTAGCCACATTGCATCTTATTTGTTACTCATGATTTGGTTTGTTGCTTGTTTTACTTTTTTGCTTACTGCGCTTCTGGTCTCAGTTGTATGGCTGGTTTTTTACTCGCGTGTTCGAAAACACGCGGCTGCGTCTAACCAGCGTATTCAAGCGCTCGAAGACCAATTGATCGAAACGCGAGCCGATATGGAACATCATCGTGACTTGGTGTTTGATGCGATGGCTGAGGGTGTGATGTTGTGTGGTCTCTCTGGGCGAGTGGTTTTCATGAATCGCGCCATACACCGTATTTTCGGTATTCCAGGAAACGTCCCCGCTAATACGACCTTGCTTGAAGTGTTGAGGCTGCACGAAGTTGATGAAGTTTTCGAACGGACATTAAAGAATGGACGGACCATGGGCGTTGAGATCAATCCAAGCGGTCTGGATGCCAACAGTCTTAGATTGAATGCGGTGGTTGTCCATAGTTCCTCAGGCCAACCTGAAAGCGTATTGCTCATTTTTCACGATTTTACTCGTTTGAAAGAATTGGAAAATTCCAGGCGTGATTTCGTTGCGAATGTCAGTCATGAACTCAGGACGCCTTTGTCCATGATCAAAGGTTTTGTTGAAACCATGATCGATCATCCCTCCATGGAACGGGAAACCTTGACTGGATTTTTGGGTAAAGTAAGAAAACATTCAGATCGGCTTGCTCATTTGATTGAGGATCTGTTGATGGTCTCACGTTTAGAGTCCGGGCAAGCTACAGTCAACCTCCAGTCTTTGCAGTTGGCTCCTGAGGTCTCGCGTGTGCTGGATGATTTACAAAGAAACGCTGACAGGAAACAGACGCAGCTCTTGCTTGCGGTGGATCCCCAACTGCACGTCCTTGCGGATTCAGATCTGCTGGAGCAGATCCTCCTCAATCTGCTGGAAAATGCCATCAAGTATGGCTCGGAGGCTGGAAAGGTTTCGGTCCATGCCGAACCGGATGGCCACGAACAAATTCGAGTCAGTATTTCTGATGATGGACCAGGTATCCCGCCTGAGTCGCTTGATCGTATCTTTGAACGGTTCTTTCGTGTGGACAAGGCTCGTTCCCGTGCTCAGGGCGGTACGGGTCTTGGTCTATCGATCGTCAAGCACATCGCCCAGACCCTGGGTGGACGTGTTTGGGTAGAAAGCAGGATGGGAGAAGGAACGACTTTCTTTTTCACACTCAGGGCTTCCGCAGATCTTTCTGCAGATTCCAACACTCAGGCCCAACGTTTGAGATCTGTCACTTGACAGTCCTCCGTTTAAAATACACTGTATCGGTCATGCAGTACAGTTTAAGTGACATGGTTATCCCAACCCGACGTCTGGTAACCTTTTTTTGCCTCTTCATCTGCGGCTGGGTCCCTTTGTTGGCACTCGCCCAGTCCAAAGTCACCATCTCACGAGCAGGTCAGGGAAACACCGTTGCCATCCATCAGTCATCGGGCAACGAAACCGAATATCAACTGGAAGTATCTTCTGACATGGACTCCTGGAAACCATGGGCGCTGTCATGGGGGCCTTTTCAGGAATACCTTGACCTGGGTGAAGTGGCGGACTCAGCTCGGTTCTATCGCATCAAGGATATGAACTCAAAGGAGGCTCCTGATTGGACCAACCAACTCGGACTCAATCCTGAGCCGCTGGCATCGGCACCCAGATACAAGGGAGACCTGACATGGGTAAAATTCGCCATACCGCTAGATCAGTCCGGAAATGTTTATTTTCAAAATAGCCGTGCCTTTCCCTTCCACTTTGATTTTGCAACGCGTTTCTTGCCTGCGTTCTCGGGAATGAATGTGACAGAATTTGAAAATATTTCTCTCATTCCAGCCACTCAGGAGGTCGTGCTCGGTGCCGTCCTGTTTCCCTCCAATCCCCTGGTAAGGGAACTTGGGATTCAGTTTGTTGGACGGGAGTTTTTCTCATCGGAAAAGGTTTTAAACTGGTTGAATCTCGTATCGCAGCGGCTACGTCTAGAGGGGGATTGGCAAGTGTTTTACATGCCAACATTTGAGCAAAAGGAAAGGGCTGTAGAAGAGGCATCCCTCTTCAAGCAACAAGGTTTTCCGGTAGATTCTCCCTCGCGTTGGGTGATGGAGGATGCCCTCTACTCGGAAGGCTGGGCATTGGGCAGGTTGCAATTTGTTGATGCGAATGAGTTGGAGGATGCTTTTTCAAAAGGCAATTTGCTTTCAACGGACATCCTGATTCTGGACTCTGTTCCCGCTGAAGTGCCTCCTGTCGCGGGTATCATCGTGCTCAGCCCGGCAACTCCAAATGCACATGTTGCCATCCTTGCAAAATCGCAGGGGATTCCGTTCGCGTTTGTTGCGGATCAGCACAAGCAGGCTCAGTTGATGCATTGGGTGGGTGATGACGCTCTTTTCATTGCCAGTGAAAATGAGCAAATTCCAGACATCAAAACGCTTCGCGTGGAAACGCAATTGACAGATGAGCAAAAGGATCAACTTCTGGCTTTGAAGCAGGCTCCCAAATTGGATTACACGTCTTTCGAGCATGCGAATCAGCTGACTTTTCAGGTAGCGGATCTTACTCCAGAGCACTTGTCGTTCGTGGGAGGGAAGGCGGCTAATTTGGGTTTTCTTCTGCGTTCACTTCCAGATCATGCACCACAGGAGGCAATCGCTTTTTCTTTCGATCTGTGGACGGAATTCATGGCGCAGACGATGTCCAGTGGGCTGACCCTGAAGGAAATGATTGCAATCGAATTAAACGCTTTGAAATTTCCGGTTGAAGATCCCGCACATTTTTCACTCAGGCTTCGTGCAATCAGAACTTGGATCAAAGACGAGGCCAGTTTTTCGGTTTATCAGCAACAAAAGATAATTCAGGCATTGGAGCCTCTGGATGCGAATCGTCGTATTCGGTTCCGAAGTTCCACTAACGTCGAAGACAGTGAGTATTTTTCCGGTGCAGGTTTGTATGACAGTTTCAGCGGCTGTCTTGCGGATGAACAGGATCAGGATGATGAGGGTCCCAGCGCCTGTGATTCGACAAAGAAAAATGAACGAGGGGTCTTTCGTGCGATTCAGAAGGTGTTCGCCAGTTTTTACAACGAGAATGCCTTTATTGAACGTCTGAGACGTGGCGTGAATGAAGATGAGGTGGGGATGGCGATTCTCGCGCATTACAGTTTTCCAGATCAAATGGAGCGAGCCAATGGCGTTGCCACTCTGAAACTGGAGCAAAGAGAGGACGGCACGCTTGAGTTGATCGAGGGAACCTTGGTCACTCAAAAGGATGCAGTTTCCGTCGCCAATCCGGATAGTGTGGCTGCTCCTGAAGTAGTGGCGCTGGTTGTATCCAATGAAGGAGACATCACCCATGAAGTGGTGCAAGCAAGTGGATTGGTTCAACTGGGCGCCACGGTATTGGATTGGCCGGAGGGCTACACTTTATTGACCGAGTTGCTCCGCCAGGCAAGTGATTCGTATCTGGAATTTTTCGTGGATAAAACCGAAGTATGGTTGGATTTTGAATACAAATACATTTCTCCTGGATCATTTGTCATCAAACAGATTCGTGAGCTTCCCGTGGTTCCTGTCACTGGGCAGCTGCCTCCCGTTACCTTCAGTAATGTGGACGCATTTGAAGTGGTGCAGGGAGAGTTTGGTGACATGATGGCACGGCATCGATTGAAGTCCATCTGGCGTTTTCAAAGTTGGGGGATCATTGGCGAGGATTTACCTCAAAACCCAGTTGACCTGCTGAATGTGGATCTTGAGTTTCTTCACGATCACAAAAAGATGCGCTTTGAAGGTAATCTAAATGCATTGCCTGGAGCCGAGGTTCGTGTGAACAGCAAATCCTTGATTGCGGATTGGTATTGGGGGGAAGATCAGGATCGGGTTGATTATCGACTTGAGTTTGATTTTCTCTACCGACTGGACCAACGGCCCTCACCTTTTCTGGATCTGTCCGATGCCGAGATTGAATTGACGGCACACTATGCTACGCGACGTCCAGAGCTGGATCTATGGCGTAATCGAGTCACCATGATCAATCAGGACTCCGTAAAATTAGCCGATATTGATCCTGCTGATACGAAGCTTGGTTTCCCTCATGTGACCTGGAAGAGAAGAGTGAAAGGCGCCGAAGAAGGGGTATCGATTTCCAGTCAATTTTTCATTGGTACCTACAAATTTCGGGGTGAAACTCCCTGGATTTTAAAGACCATGGTCTTGCAGGGATGGGGTGGAACAAATATTGCCGCCAAGGATCTGGATCCGTTTGAACTTCATTCGACGTTTTCTCAGACCTATTTTCCAGGGCACCATAATTTTATTGAAACACTTATTCTGGAACCGCGTCTGGAACCCAACTTCCCTGAGCAACTTTTGACGGAAATGGAATCCAGAAACATCCGTGCATGGATCTTGATGCATGACTCTGCTAACGTGAACCCGACATTGACCAGTAAAATCCAGGTACTCACTCTGGACAACCGGCTGATCGATCTCTGAGGTAATCATAATACGCCTTACTCTTTAAAATCCCTGCTTTCAATTTGGAGGCTGTACCGCTAATTTCCAATCATGCTGATCTCCTGTTTGAATTCATTGTCGCGGCGAATGGCGTGTGTCCTTTTCTGTTTTTGCACAATCGTCAGTGCGAGTGAGCCGCCCAACATTTTACTGATCCTTGTGGATGATATGGGTTATGGTGATCTGCGCTCCTACAACCGGGAGTCCAAAATACCTACCCCCAACATGAATCGGCTGGCTGATGAAGGGATGCGATTTACGGATGCGCACGCCGCCGGTCCTCTTTGCCATGTCTCTCGTTACGGGCTCATGACCGGGCAATACCCCTTTCGCGCAAGACCGAACACCTGGTCCCGACGAGCCACCATCGATGAGGACAGAGTAACGCTTCCTTCGTTTCTCCAATCCAGAGGATACACCACTGCCATGGTAGGTAAATGGCACCTGGGATTTGATGAAGACGGTTATGAAAAACCTTTGCCTGGAGGTCCGGTGGATCGAGGTTTTGACAGCTTTTTTGGTATCCGCGCATCAACCGATATTCCACCCTATTTCTACATTCGGAATGATCAGGCAGTGATGCCTCCCACACTTGAAATAGAGGCAAATAACAGCGAGGGATGGTCCCCTATTCAGGGTGCTTTCTGGCGAAAAGGTGGGATTTCACCCGATCTGCAGCTGAAAGATGTTTTACCAAGATTCACCAATGAAGCCATTCAGGTGATTGAAAACCATGCCTCCAGTCAATCGCAAGAGTCTCTTTTCCTGTATCTGGCCTACCCGGCCCCTCATACGCCCTGGCTTCCCGATGAATCCTTCATCGGCAAGAGTGGTGCGGGGATGTACGGCGACTTCACCATGATGGTCGATGCCATGATAGGGCGTGTTCTCAACGCCTTGGAGCTTGCAGGAATGCAGGAGGACACTTTGGTGATCCTTAGCTCTGACAACGGACCTGTCTGGTATGAACATGATGTTGAACGATTTGATCATGATTCTTCTGGAGGGCTGAGGGGGATGAAGGCGGATGCCTGGGAAGCGGGGCACCGGATGCCATTTATCGTACGATGGCCGGGCCGGATTCGAGGAGGCTCGGTGAGTCAACAGACCATCAGTTTCACGGATATACTTCCCACCGCAGCTGCCATGATTGGTCAGGCATTACCTGAAGGGGCTGCTCCTGATGGTGTGAGCTTCTTTGATGTGCTTACCGGCAGGCAGCCGGAAGCTGTTCCGGTTCGAGATCATCTTGTGGTTCCTTCGGGGAACGGTACCCTGACCATTCGGAAAGGGCCATGGAAACTCATTCAGGGTCTGGGTTCAGGTGGTTTTAGTAAGCCATCCAGAATCAAAGCATCCGAGGGAGGTCCAAAAGGTCAGCTTTATCATTTGAATCAGGATCCATCGGAAAGTAGCAATCTTTACATGGAGCATCCAGAGCTGGTAAAGGAACTGGAACAACAGCTTAAAGCCATTCAAAACGATTCAACCAAGGCCTGATGTTCAAGGACGGGGTTAAGAATCCTCCAATTCTATGTTGAATACCTCCCAGTTTTTGGCATGTTCTTATTCATATATTAAAGATAAGACAATATGAGCGAATCAAATCAACCTCTCAAAATCATCGCCTACCTGAAACCATCTTGTGGATGGAGTCAGGGCGTGCGTGCCATCATGCGTAAATACGATCTGCCTTTTGAAGATCGGGACATCATCAATGATCCGGTTCAAAGACAGGAAATGATCGAAAAAAGCGGTCAGATGCTCAGTCCATGCGTCGAGATCGATGACCGTATGCTTGCAGATGTCAGCGGAGAAGAAGTCGAAGCGTTTATGCTGGCAAACGGCCTGATCAAGCCATCAAGCACTGAACCTGATGCCCCCATCAACGCCCCTTGTCCAGACGAAATGCCTCAGGCTCAGACCATGCAATTCCGTTCTTGAGAGCGCTTATCTCCATATTTTTCAAATCTAGCTCCAACGGAAGCCCTCGCCGGCTTCCGTTTTTTAATGGTCTTTTCAAATCCTGATTTTTCAAGACAGGAAAGGATCAATGACTCGGATGAAGGCAGAAAAAGTTAAAAAAACTGAAGGGCAGTGGTCATCAGCTGACGTGGTGGACCTTGAGTATTTTTTGATGCATGCCTCCTCCAGTAAAAACCGAGATGAATCGGCACAGCAAGCACGTCACTGGTTTCAGCAGCATGTAGCAGAACATGCAGGGGAAGAGCACGCAGGGTTTCCTGATTCCAAGGTTCTCAAGGCGTGGCTGAAGCATCAAAAAAAACAGCACAAGGGTGACACGCCTTTGCCGGGAGAGTCGTGGCAATGGCTGATCGGAATGCTTTTCTGGTTGCTTCTTTTCGCAGGATTGCTCGCTGGAGCGGGCGTGACGGCAAGTCTTTTGGATTATGACGGAGCTCAGCCTGTCAACGTAGCGATGTTCTTGTGCCTGCTGGTAGGGGTTCAGCTTATCTGGAGCTTCGTATCCTTTATTGTGATCGCCGGAAAAGGTTTGCAATGGATTCCTCTCCATGCCGGATTTTCACTGCGAATGCTTCAAAGTTTGATGCACTGGGCCTCCACTCGCTTAGACCATCATTTGATTTCAAAACTTGCGACTGAGAAACGCATGGTCTGGGAATCCTTCTGGCGACATTTACGGGATGACCACGCAGCTTCTGGGAAGTTTTTACTTTGGCCCATCCTGACCAGAATTCAGATGGCGGGGGTAATGTTCAATGTGGGCGTGATGTTCACTTTGATGACAAGTGTGGTGTTTCGTGATCTTGCATTTGGGTGGCAGACTTCGATGCAGCAAGTCAATGACGTAACAGTGGCCACGGTGGTTAAAACCTTGTCCTTTCCATGGAATTGGATTTGGGGTGAAGGGCAGGGATTTCCGTCGCTTGCACAGATTCGAGGAAGTCGTATCATCCTCAAAGATGGAATCGGGGCCATGCAAAATCCCTACCTCACTTCCTGGTGGCCGTTTCTAATGATGGCAGTCACCGTGTATGGCTTCATCCCTCGCATGTTACTCTGGCTCTGGCTGCGCGTTCAAGAGCGTCGTCAGGTGGCTCTTTACCCAATTCAAAGTGCCTCTTGTCAAAAGTTGTGGAGTCGGTTTCATACCGGTTACCTTCATGTGACGACAAAACCATTTGATAACCACTCTCAGTCAAAAGACAATGCGCCGGCTCCTTCACTTCTAGCAGATAACCTGGCGCCGACTGCCGGCTCCGCCCAATCAAAGGTTCTTGATTTCCCATGCTGGTTCTATATGGACGAAGGCTTGGGATCGCCCAATGAACAGAGCAAAATTAAATCCCTGCTTTCGCCCTATGGATGGCAAGTGAAAGGAGTGCTCGACTCTTCACCGTCAGATGATGGCTCCTGCTTTGAGCGATTCTGTAGCGGCGATTGCCTCCTATGGGTGGAGGAAGCATGGCAACCCCCCATTCAGGAAAAAATGAAGCGTTTGAAAACATTCCACGGACTTCTGCCCCCAGGTGTGTTCTTGTGTGTAGGTCTTGTAGGGAAACCTCGGGGCGTATCCTGGCTGACGCCTGTGCGTTCTCGAGATCTCGAAATCTGGCAGAAGTTCGTTCATCAAAACCTGTCAAAGGAAATACAGGTTCGAGCCCTTGTTGCATCATGATGAACGCATCCGAAATCCCCACTTTTGCCGTGGTTGGTCATCCCAATGAGGGTAAATCTTCTGTGGTGGCGACTTTGACCGAGGATGATTCACTCAGAATCAGTGATTTCCCTGGAGAGACCACGGTTTGTTCTGATTATTCTGTAAGGGTTGATGATGAAATTTTGATCCGCTTTCTAGACACACCCGGATTTCAGCATCCTCAGAAAACGCTTGAATGGATGCAACAGCACAGTGCCCAGAAGCGACATCCTGCACATGCATTTGTCGAAGCCTTTCGAGAAGATCCAGAGCATCACCACGATGTCGAATTGCTGATACCGCTGGCCGCGGGAGCAGGCATTATTTATGTCGTGGATGGTTCCAGACCGATGAGAAAGAACGATGTCTGTGAAATGGAAATTCTTCGTATGACAGGTAATCCACGGATGGCCCTCATTAACCCGAAGGAAGGGGATGATTCCTTTCTTCAGACATGGAAGGAAAATTGTGCGAAGTCCTTCAATCTCACGCGAATATTCAACGCGCATCACGCCTCCTTTGTCGAGCGCATGGCATTGCTTGAAAGTCTCAAACGAATGCATCAGGACTGGGAACCGGCGATGCTGCGTGCTGTGGGTATTTTTGAATGCGATTGGAAAAAAAGGGTCTCTGATACGGCTCAAATCATCAGCGATTGCCTCGTTGAAGCACTCGAATTTCAGGTTGAGATGTTCATTGCGAAGGGAGAGAATGAATCAGTTTTGCGCTCAAAATTGATCGCTCAGTATCAGCTGGAGATTCAATCGCTGGAAAAACGAGCCCATTCCTCAATCAGAGGTGTTTATCGGCATAGAAAATTCCGACCCACATTACCTGAGCAATCGATTCTGGCAGAGGATCTCTGGAGCGAACGAAGTTGGAAGATGTTGGGTTTGAGTCGCAGACAGGTTTTAATGGCAGCCGCATTCTTGGGGGGAGGTGCGGGTTTTAAATTGGACATCCTTTTTGCAAATCTGTCTTTTGGCATGTTCACCCTCAGTGGAGCCGCTCTGGCTCTGGCTGGTACTTGGGTTAAAGGCGAAAATATGGCAAGAGTGAAGGTCAAAAAACTTCGGTTAGGACGTGCCATTTTGACTCTAGGACCTAATCGCAACCCGCAATTTCCTTTTGTGCTTATTGATCGCTTGCTTCTGTTCTACCAGTGGATGATTTGCTGGTCGCATGCGAGACCCGATCTGCAGGATCAAATCCAATCCATTGAGGGTGAAGACAAAGCTGGCTTGAGTTCGAGTTGGACTAAAAAGCGCCGAGAATTGATTTACAAATGCCTCAAGCAATTCAAGCATAAAAAGGTGGAGGCAAAGGCTGCAGCTAGTGAAAAGTTAAAAGCAGAAATCGAGAGTATCCTCTGTGAGCTTTCTACGGATACGACCGCCGCACTAAGCAGTTTAAGCAAAGAAAAGTAAATGAATTTGCCTGCTCATGAGATGCGATTGACTTGCAAGTCACGCACGGTGTAGAGGTTTTCTAGATGAGCGCCCCTGATTCTGCGCGCGCCTGATTTTCTTTTGGGTCCAAAGTAGATACGCTTTTCCGTAAAGAACTGGTTGACGAAAGAGCGACTCCCCAAGACCACTCCGTCGGTAAAATAACGGACACGGTATTGCAGTAGCTCCCAATGATTCAATGTGAGATGGTCATCGGTTGGTTGCCCGTCCTTTTGCTGGTGGGGATCTTCCGTCCTGGGGAGTGTGTTTTCAGTGGAAGATTTGGACTGCTCTACTTCAAACAGATGCTTTCGATACTCATTCACGGTCTGTGGCCCGGTCAATGTCCCGTCATATCTCTGAAGGAGCGTTTTAAGGCATTCTATTGCAGTACGATTGCCGCCCACCGCTTCACTGTAACCGCAGAATCGATAATCCTTTGGGTCATCGCAAATACCGGCTCTGACAGGGTTTAGATCGATGTAGCTTGCAATGGTCAATAAAGCGTGGTCCGTGCCCTCAACGAGCAAAGCACGATAGCGCTCCTCCCACAAAGTGCCTCGTCGGCCGTGACGTCGATTGTACCACTGCGAAAACCGTTGTTTTAAGTCCTTCATGAACATGGAAAGATCGCGCATACGGCAGGTGATTCTTTTTCTAAGGAGTTGAGCTAGAGCAGAATCACCCTCAAGACGGGCTTTGAGCAGCTTTTCTTTGAACTCACTCACGGTGAGTTTGGAGTAAAGGGCGCTCATGCGCTGGCAAAGGTCATCATCGTTCAGATCGCTGTTTTCAGGAACCTTGATTAAGAGGTGGAAGTGATTGTCCATCAGGCAGTAAGTTAGAATATGGACTCCTGAGAAAGTCTCAAGCCTACGCATCGTCTTTCGGAAGAACTCCTTTTCTTCAACGCCGAGGACAAAGTCGCGATTGACAATTCGACTGACGACGTGGAAGTGCCTTGTTCCACCGCCACCGGTAATGAAGGCTCGAGCTTTGCGCATGCGGCACAAGATACATAAAGATGCAGATATGTCAATATATTAGGTCTGTCCCTTTATATTATGTGCCGTCAAACGCCCATTTGCTTTTCGAATGTATTTACCTAATTTCAAAATCGAAGTCCCGCTTCCAACAGATATGCGGAATTTTGTGCTTTGATAGCTGGCAGGAGTTCTCTATCCTCGCCGGTCCTTAAGTAACTTTGCGTCGATGAGACAATATAGAACCATAGCTTTTAACGCGTTCATGGAGCTCTTGCGTCAGCCGGTTTTTCTCCTGCTGATGACCAGTTCTTCCGTTTTTGCGGTATTTTTGGCTAGTACGCCTTACTTTGGCTTCGGGGATGACCCCAAATTGGTCAAGGACAGTGTGTTGGCGACACTGCTTTTGGTGGGGCTTTTTGGTGCAGTGATCAGTGCATCCTCTTCAGTGGCCAATGAAATTCGCATATATTTGTAAAAAGTATCAATATCCTCGGATGGGTTGGGCAGGTAATGCCCGAAAACAAGCACCCAGCCTCGGATTGGAGGAGTAATGAA